>CAYJPS010000005.1:0-50700 GCA_964372135.1 uncultured Treponemataceae bacterium
AAGAAGGAAGAAACTTTGAAGAAGAGTGGTATTATACATCAAAACTTGATATTCCTCTTCCTGAAGATGCACAAGATTTACCACGAACAGAAACGCGACAAATGGATCCAAAGAAAAGAGTTAAGACTTTTGACGAATGTGATTTTGGTTTTAATGAAGAAGAAGCACTTAAAGAAGCAGAGAGATGTTTTGTTTGTGAGTGCAAAAAGTGTATGGTTGAGTGCATTATGCTCAATGACTATGCTGAATATCCTGGTCAATTATTTAAGCAGTTTATTAAAGACAAAGATTTAAAACCAGTTATTGCATATTCATGCAACATGTGCGACCAATGTACTTTAGTATGCCCCGAAGAATATAAATTTGCAGAACTCTTTGGTGCAATAAGAAAGGATATGGTAAAAGCAAACGGCGGAAATTCTCCAATGAAAGGACACAAAGCTATTAATATGCATCAAATGTTGGGATTTTCAAAAGTATTTACAGGGAAATATAAAGGAAGGAAACAATAATGGGACGAAAAGCATTTATGGGTGGTTGTGCGTTAGCTTCGTATAACCCCAACTTAGTATTAAAAACAGCAGAGTATCTAAAATCTATATACCCCGACCTTTCTCTGATTCAAAAATGCTGTGGAAAACCTACAAAGGCCGTAGGCCAAGAAGATAAATTTCATGAGCGCTTTGATGGGTTAACAGAAGATTTAAAATATTTAGAAGTTGACGAACTTATTGTAGCTTGCCAGAGTTGCTATAAAACAATGAGCTTAAATGAAAACATAAAAGTCACATCATTGTGGTCATTATTTCCACAAATTGGACTTCCAAAAAATCTTGTGGGTAAAGCAAAAAATAGTGAAGTAGTATTTTCAATGCATGATTCATGTTCTGTTAGACCGTATACAGAAATCCATGATGGCATACGTTGGATAATGAATGAACTGGGATACAAAACTGTAGAACCTGAAAAAACTCGTGAAACGACACGTTGCTGCGGCTTTGGTGGAATGGTAGTTCCTGCAAACCCTGAAACGGCAAGAAAAGTAATGATTCGCCGTGTAGGCGATTTTCCGACAAATCAGGTAGTAACCTATTGTGCTGCTTGTAGGCAATCAATGCTTATGGGAGGTGCAGAAGCTTGGCATATATTAGACCTTATTTGGGGAAATGTTGTTGAAAAGGGAGCAACCCCACCAATTGATACCCTATCTCAAACCATGACAGCATGGTCCAATAGGTTTAAAACAAAAATAGGGCTTAAAAAAATTAATGTATAAGGAGAAAAAAATGGAAGAAGTAGAAAAAAAAGAAACAAAAAAGAAAAACGGTTTATTAAAAATTGGTATTGCAGTAGCAGTAATTGGGGTAGGAATTTTCTTAGCAAATTATTTTGGCTTAGTTGATTTTTTAACCAATATTGAAGCAATGCAAACATGGTTTAACGGGTTAGGATTAATTGGCTATGTAGTATATTTACTCTTGTATATAGTTGTGGCGGTTTTTATGATTCCTGCCTCTATATTTACCATTGCTGGAGGTATTGTATTTGGTTCAATAGCTGGTGGCGTTTTGTCAGTACTGGGAGGAACATTGGGTGCAACAGTTGCATTTATTGTTGCTAAGTACATAGCTAGAGATAGTATTGAAGCAAAATTTAAGGACAATCCGCTTTTTAAAAAGATTGACAATGGTGTTAAGGAAAATGGAACTAGTTTTTTGATTTTAACACGTTTAGTACCTATTTTCCCATACAATGTTCAAAACTACGCCTATGGTTGTACATCAATGAATGTGGTAACATTTGCGTTGGTTTCATTTATTACTATGGCACCAGGAGCATTTATCTATGCGTTTATGGCAGGAGAAATTGTTACCAATGGTGTTTCTGTGAAACTTCTAGTACAGTTTGCTATTGCTGGAATTATATTATTCTTAATTTCTTTGATCCCAAAAGCAATTGCAAAGAAAAAGGGAATTAAAATAGAGGCATAATATTTAAAATGTAATGAATGAACCGGTACGTATGGTACCTCTTCATTCATTTAGAAGTTTGTGTTGCAAACTTAGTATTATCTTGCCGATTTAAGCAAAGCTTAATATCGGCTTTAAAAAAGTCACGTTGAAAAGCGTATGAAAATGTTAACACATTTTCAACCTATGCTTTTTCCTTGACTTTTTATAGGAGTTAGAATGAAAAAATTACTTATTGTATCTGTATCAGTTTTACTGATAGCTCTTTCGTTTTCGTGTGCAAAAAAACCTGCCGTTATTAGTACCAATCCTGAACTTAAAGGCACGCAATATATTACAGCCTCTGACTTAAAAGGTTTGATGGATTCTGACGAAAACATTGCACTTTTTGGTGTATTAAGCTCAACAAAAGCAATGATTCCTTTAACTGATGAGTCAACTCCAATTGATGGTACTTATCGAGTTTGGCGCCCAGATTATTCAGGTGCAGGAAACCCAGAAGCTTTAAGCCCTGCCTATGGAGGATTTAGAAAAAGCAAGGCAGACATGGAAGACCTTTTATCAAGAGGTGATATTTCGAAAGATGATATTTTTGTCGTATACTCGACAGGAAGCATGCACGATGCAACCCGCTTTGGCTGGCAGCTTGAATTACTTGGACTTGATGTGCTCTTTCTTGATGGTGGATTAAATGCATGGAAAGCTGCAGGCTTTGACACTGGAGATGATATTGAACTTGCTAAGCAAGATAAAGTAGTGGATTTCAAAGCAGACGCCTGGAATGTGGAAGCATTAAATGCCGACATCGAAGATGTTATCGAAGCTATTGAAAACCCAGATGAATGGGTGCTCATTGATACCCGAAGTAGTGGTGAATATAATGGTGAAAAAACAGGTTCTTCTAGTGGTGCGTACGGAACGGGAGCTATGAAAAATGCTGTACACATTGAATGGACCCAAGCTGTAGATAGCGATACAAAAACTTTAAAATCAAAGGCAGAACTCGAGGCAATTTATGGCGATATTATTGAAGGAAAAAAAGTAATCACAATATGCCAATCAGGTGTTCGCTCATCACATACACAAAGAGTTTTAATGGAAATGTTTGACCTTGAAGATGTGTATAATTACGATGGTTCATGGATTGAATGGTCATATGTGGCAAGTGAAGCAGGTGACGATATTGACCCAACTTTAAAAGCAAAGGTATTAAGCCTCACTGATAGATGGGAAGATAATAACGGCGCTATCTAAAACAAGTCTTTTATAAGGGAAAAGACCGGCATCTAGTCGGTCTTTTTTTATGCCCTATACTGTTTTCCAAACAAGAACATTATCTTCAAATAGCGCTTCCAGCTTTCCCTCATCATACAAGTATGATAAGTAAGAGCGAATCGTACTTCCCACTAAAACATTTTGTGCAAAAGTCATTGTAAGATTATAATGGAAAAAGACTTTTTGAATAACCACTTCAGTACTTTTTGCTTCCTTACATGTGTCTAAAAGAAGCGTTATAATTTCAAGCATTTTTGCAATATTTATATCACCTAGAGTTTTAATATCCTCACATACCATTCCATGAGACGGGATAAAAGCATTGCCTTGTAACGTTTTAATTTTTTCTAAACTTTCAAATGTTTTTTGAACGTTGCATAAAAAAACTAGATGATATTTAGAAATTATTTCTTCGGTCGTAATTGCGTCTGCTAAAAACCACACTTCATCATCTGTTTTTATTCCAACCTGCGAAAAAGCATGACCATCAAGGCGCAGCATTTCTAAGCCCTTTGGAAGAACATCTTCTGAAAGTTCAAAAGCATAACTTTTTGGTGCTGACAAAAACTTATTGCGCAAATCTTTATTTGGAAATCCACCAAAAAGATAGCTTGATTCAAGCTCAGGATGTAAAACAAACATTCTGTCAATTCCTGCACAATACACAGAGCAGTTTGTTTTTTCTTGAAAAAAAGCATTCCCTCCGATGTGGTCCGCATGGGAATGGGTATTAATAATCATTTTTACATTCCAGTTTTTTTCTTGCAAAACCTTATACACTTTTTTTGCAGCGTCTTTGTCACTACCACTATCTATTAAACAGACATTTGAATCATCTATCTGATAAATACCTACCTTTGCAGGGCATGCAATATAAAATGTCTTTTTCCCAACCTGAATAAGTTCGTACATAATTCTTCCTTAGTCATTATCTTCCCAGAGAAATGTTTTATTAAATTTCTCACTTAAAGGCGAATCAGTTTTTACTGCATCATTAAAGTCTTTTATTAATTCCACTGCTATGGGAATTGCATTATCATAGCGTCTTTGCATCTCAGCATTTGTTTCAATGCATCTGTCATCACCATTAAAGCTAAAAATTTGACTACTAAAGGCTTCATATTTTCCAAACAATTTTAGCAAAAAATAGACAATTTTTCTTTTTAATACCGATGGAGCATTGAAAACATTACAAAAGAAAATCATTGAGTTTAAAGTCATTTTTATTGCCTTTTCATCTGCAAGTGGAAAAAAGGGTGCTATAACTTGTGCATTTTTTTTACTTGAGACAATATGGGGTATCACTGATGAGCGCAAGGGGTCTTTTCCCTCTTTTACTAATAGGTAACGGTCAAATTCTACTTCTATAGTTCCGTGTGTAAAATCTTTATCAGGATGACTTTGCGCCTTTCTCTCTACATACCCATGTACGCACATATCAAGGGCATAATGAGTAACAAAGCCCAGCGCATAACTGAGCGATGCATCATCTCTTTTTTCTTTTACTATATTTAAACAGTCATAAAAAAAGGGCAAAGCCTTTTTCTCGTGTAAGGTATAACCATAGTTTCTAATTGGATTTTTTTCCAATGGTGTCAGTGGATAGTAATAAAACAAGAGGTCAGAACCATGACAGCCAATATCATACACTTCCTTATTGTTGGTAATAATAGTCTTTATTTGTTCAGGTAGCAATTCAAGCACTTCGCGTGCAAAAACAAAGTGTGTATACGTTGAAGCCATGTATTCCTCCAAAAAATAGCTATACATTGATAATACCACAAAGTTGTGTTTTATTAAAGACTATACTATATGCAAAGTGGATTGTTTATTATATTATAATAAACAGTCTTTTATATCTAAAATTTCACCAGAATAATTCTAAAAGATTATGGCAAAAAATAGATTAATGAGTTACAATAATACTATAAGGATAATACATGAAAAATAAAAAGGCTGTTATACGGCAATCTTTGCAGAACACTTAGGAGCAATAATCAAAAATAATTATAGCATAGGAGAATAATAATGACATTAAGTGCAAAAGAAAGAGCAATACGCTTCATCCAAGGGAAAGATGTAGACAGAATCCCTTTTCATCCTTTGGTAATGCAATATGCTGCGACCTTAACGGGAGTACCTTTTTCTCAATATTGTCTTGACTATAAAATGCAAGGAAAGGCAATGATGGAATTTGGGCGCACGTACGGAATGGGAAGCGTACATCCCTCAGGGTTTGCCTATTGTGAGGCAGGTGCTTATGGCCTTGAAGTAGCGTATCCCGAGGATGATTGCCCCCATCATATTGGAAATTTAATAAACGACATTGAAAAAGATCTTCACCTTATTAGACCCTTAGATATTGAAAATAATGAGGCCATGATGAACAGAGTGCAAGGTATAAAAAACTATGTTGAATGTGCAGGTGATGAGTTTTTTATTTGTGGGCACTGTGAAGGACCTTTAGCAGAATACACTGATTTAAGAGGTATGACTGAGGGCTTTATGGATTTAATGGATTACCCCGATGAAGTAAAAGGGGCAATGAGCATAATTGTTCAAAATGCAAAAAGATGGATGAAAATGCAAATTGAGGCAGGTGCTGTATGCATGAGTATTGGCGATGCAGCTAGCTCCCAGATTGGAGAAGACCTTTACATTGATTTTATAAAACCATTTCATAAAGAACTTGTCGAATACGCACATAGCTTGGGAGCCTATAGTAAACTGCATATTTGTGGGAATATTTCAGCCATTTTACCACATCTCATTGAAATAGGAACAAATATCATTGATGTAGATTGCCTCGTATCTGATATGTCTCCATTTATCGATATGCTCGGAGAAAATCAAGTGTTGTGTGGCAATGTAGATCCTGTTGCAGTAATTGAGCGTGGTACCGCTGAAGATATTGAAAATGCTGTAAAAGAGGTAATAAGGCAAGGAAAGAACCGATGTATTATTTCAGCTGGATGTGAAATCCCTAAAATTACGCCTATTGAAAACTACAAAGCTTTTTATGAAGCTGCTAAAAAATACGGTTCGTATTAAAGATTTTATTATTTTATCATAAATAAAGGAGATTGTACATTTAACAGTCTCCTTTTTTTGCTTTAATCCATGTAAAACACTTCTTTTAAATCTACACAAACAGGTGAGTTATCGGCATTCACATCCATAATGTCTGCCATGTAATCCCACCATTTTTTCATTATTGGAAGAGATGGTAATGTGTCGGCTGTATTATCGTCTGTTTTTTTCTGAACTGCAAATAATGTAGATGTTTCTTCATCTAAAAAAATTGCATAATCTCTAACACCTGCTTCGTGCAAGAGTTGAGATAATTCTGGCCAAATTTCGTCGTGGCGTTTTTTATACTCAGATTCAAAGCCTTTTTTTAATTTCATTTTGAATGCTGCTCGTATCATATTTTCTCCTTTTTTTAAAAAAGCCGTAGAACTTTTTCAAGTCCTACGGCTTCTCAATAATCAGCAATAGCTAAAATATTATACTTTTACTATTACGAAAAATGAAACTATAGACGTGGAATCCATACTTCCATGTTACCTTTTTGGAAAGAGTATGGAGCCCCAACTGAAATAAGTGTGCCGCCTACAGCATCTGGGTCTGCAATTGTAGTCATTGTACGATCGCTGTATTCACCATATGCAGGAACACTGATTTCTGAACCAACAGAACCATCATATTCGCCTTTACTTACTGCGTCTACAAGTGCAGCTGCAGTGTATCCAAGGTCAATAACATCCCAAAGGAACATATATGGACAAACTGAAGCAAACTCATCATCACTTGCTGTTGTAGGCATATATGCTTTCATTTCTGAAGGAAGACCAAGACCTGTAAGTTTGATTTTTGAACCACTTGATTGAAGAACTTCACCAGCAGCCATCATACCAACAGTTGTAGGAGAAATAATAACATCTACTTTATTCTCTGAAACAAATGCGTTAGCTTGTGCTGTTGATTTTGTTAAATCATCATCACCATATTTTTTGTCAAGAACAGGACTTACTTTTCCTTGATAAATAGGATCTTTTAATTCTTCTTCCATTGCAGCAATCCAGTTGTTTTGAACAGTTGTTGTTACACCTGCAGAAAGAATACCAATATTGATTTCTTTTCCTGAATAACTTGCAAGTGCTTTTTCTGCTGCCATTCTCATATCACCATCACTTGGGAAAGATACACCAAGTTGAATACATACAGCTGCTTGAACAAGAGCTTGTCCTACTTCTTGTTGACTTGCAGGTATAACGTGACCTTCTCTTTCAGAAGATTTTAATGCAGAGTCTACAGAAATAACACTAATGCCTTTTGATTTTGCTAATTCAATAACTTCAGTAAATCCTTCATCTCCGTTAACTGAGATTGTAAGTGATTTAATCCCTTGATTGATAAGCTCTCGAATCATTTGTACTTGAGCTGCAACTGTTGTGTCTGCAGGTGATCTTTCAATATACTTTTCCCCTGCTGCTTCCATGTAAGTTGAAAAACCTTCATACATTAGTGTTCCAAATGTATTCCCTGTGCTTTTAAACATGAATACATGAGCATCTTTTGCACTTCCCCCAGCTTCGCCTGCACCGCCAGCAAATACGCCAGAGAGAACCATCAACATGATTAACATAATAACCATAAACTTTTTCATAGTAAGCCTCCTATGCCACTAAAACTATTTTTTAACACTATACGTGTTTTTACACAATAACTCGATGTTTGAGTCTTGAACTAACCCAATTACTAAACACAGGAATTGAAACGGTTATAATCAATATAGTCCCTGTGATAATTTTACGTGTGTTTGATTCGACACCGAAGAACCCAAGCATGTAAAATAAAAATCCATACACAAGTGTTGCAATAAAAATTCCAAAAACTGAACCTTTTCCACCAGCTGTTGAAACGCCACCTAATGCACAAATTGCAATAACTTCCATTTCCAAACCAACCCCTGCATTTGAATCAATTCCCGAATATTGACCAATAAAAAAGAGGGAACAAAGACCACACATCAGTCCCATAAACGCAAATACAAGAATTTTTGTTGTTTCAATCTTTACACCTGAATATTTTGCTGCGGTTGGATTATTACCCATTGCAAAAAGCACTCTTCCACTAACGCCAAAGTGTAGTAAAAATGCTAATATAAGAGCTCCGATGATAAAACATATCAATGATATTGGAACTCCTCCAACACTATTCCATGCAAGAGGAGAAAGAATTTTTGGATATGTGCTTAATGAGTTTGTACCCATTATTATACGAGCAATACCACGAAAAAGCATTGAACTTGCAATCGTTACTATAACTGCGGGTAACTGTAATTTTGCAACAAGAATTCCATTGAATAGGCCACAACACACACCAGTAACTAAAGCACATATAATTGCCAAAAAAGAATTTTCAACTGCTCCATATACAAATCCCATAACCATTGAACTTAATAGAAGTATCGATGATATGGAAACATCAATATCCCCTAACAATAATATAAAAAGCATGCCAAACACCATCATAGAAGGAATCATCGCTGATTGAATTATCATGGTGACTGAACCTTGTTGAAAATAAATATAAGGAACAACTACCATCATCAAAACATTGATAAGGATAAAGATATATACTAATATCATTTCCCAACTAACAAAAAACTGACTATGTTTTTTTATATCAAACATATACTCTCCTCTATATATAGGGCAACTTCCAAAATTTTGCTACCCTTTTACACTAAAATATCAATTGAAAACTAGCTTAGAGCCTTCATAAAACACCTTAACGCTCTATAAAACTCTACGATGAAGCGTATGAGTATTACCAATTCGCTCTGTAACAATATTAACAATAACTGCTACAAGAATGATTGCGCCTTGCAAAGCATTTGTCCATAAACTCATACTCGGCAGCATACTTAAAAAGGCATTTACAAGTGTCATCATAATAAAAGCTATAACTACATTTTTGAAGTTACCACTTCCTCCTGTTATACTCACACCACCTAAAACACAAATTGCTATAACATCCATCTCAATGCCAACCCCAATATTTGGAGCGAAAGCACGATAATTAGCAGAATATAAGATTCCACACAAACCTGCTAATCCACCCATAATTGTGTAAGCGAGTAACTTAACTCGTGAAGAGTTTATACCTGCAATTTGAGCTGATGCTTCATTGCTTCCAACTGCATACAGTCTACGCCCAGGTTGTGTTTGAGTTAAAAAAACTGCTGCAATTATTACGAGCACTATAAAAATCCATGTTATTGAGTAGACTCCAAATTGACCACTAGCTAGGTTCGAAAATTCTTTTGTATATTGAGAACTTGTTACCCACCTTCCTCCAGAAGCTAAATATGTACATCCTCGAAAAATATTCATTGTAGCTAGTGTTGCAATAATTGGCTGAATGCGCACCTTTCCAACTAAGAATCCATTAACTAACCCACAGCAGAGCCCTATAAAAATTGATAGTAAAACCAATAAAAAAATAGGAGTCGTAGGATCGGTTGACATCATCACTGATACTACCATACCACTAAACGAAAGTACTGAGCCAATTGATAAATCAATACAGCCAGTTAAAATTACAGCAATCATTCCAAGAACTAAAATTCCTGTTACACTATAATTACGCAGCGTTTGTACCATCATATCTAATTGAAATAATGATGGTGTAAAAATAGCTGCACAAATAAGAAGTAAAATAATTGCACCTATAAGACTAACCTGTCTATAATCAATTCTTTTCTTTATGTTCATATCGCTTTCTCTACCTTTTCATTTGATGTGAGTGCCGCTTGCAAAATTTTCTCTTGCGTCGCGTGCTCTCTGTCCAAAATGGTCATTAATCTACCTGAGCTCATTACAGCAATCCTATCCGCCATGCCCAAAACCTCTGGCATTTCCGATGATATCATCAATATTGCATAACCTAAAGAAGCAAGTTCATTGAGTTTCTCATAAATTGAATATTTTGCCCCAACGTCTATTCCTTTTGTTGGTTCATCAACAATAAGCACTTTTAAATCCGACAATAAAAGCTTTGCAAGCGAAATTTTTTGTTGGTTTCCTCCAGAAAGTGAAGACGGAGGTGCATAAATACTACTAGCCTTAACACTTAGCCTTTTACACAATCTATCCGAATCTTCTTTTTCTTTTTTTGAATTAAGAAAAAACTTTAATTTTTCATAAGTAGTCATATTAGACATCGTAATGTTCTGATAAATGGGTAGTTGAAGAACAAGCCCCTGCAAGTGCCTATCTTCTGGCAAAAGTCCTATTCCATACTTTAGAGCTTTTTTTGGATCTTCAATTGTTATCGTTTCACCATTTAGTTTTAGAGTTCCTGTATGAAGGGGTAAAATTCCATAAATCGCTTGTACTACTTCGGTTCTCCCTGCTCCAACAAGACCTGTAAGTGCAAAAATTTCACCCTTTTTAATATTGAAGGAAATATCCTTAAAGTATCCCAAAGAGCTTAAATTTTCAGCTTCAAAAACTACCTCTTTAATTTCTGCAGTTTTCTGAGGATACATTTGGGACAAACTTCGTCCAACCATATTTGTTATTAAGTCCGCCCGCGATATTTTATCACTGTCCCAAGTCCCAATATACATCGAATCACGGAATACAGTAATTCTAGATGCGAGTCTATCCATATCTTCAAACTTGTGAGTAATAAAAATTATTGAAACACCCTCATCGCGTAATTGCTCCGTTGTTCTATACAAATCTTCGCATTCGTGCTTTGTAAGAGATGCTGTTGGTTCGTCCATAATCAATATACGAGCATTTCTAGAAAGTGCTTTCGCAATTTCAACTAATTGTTGTCGTGCAACAGAAAGAGTATCCATACGAGCATCAACATCAATATTAGAACCAAGACGGTGTAAGATTTTTTGAGCTTGAGATTTCATTTCTTTCCAGTTATAAAATCCTAGCGCATTTTTAATTTCTTGACCCATAAAAATATTTTCAGTAACGGTTAAATCAGGAAAGGCAGTAACGTGTTGATAAATCGCAGCAATTCCTTTACGCTGAGCCTCAAGAGCTTTATGGAAAACAACTTTTTTTCCATCTAAATATATTTCACCCTCTTCTGGATGATTTACACCTGTAATAACTTTTATAAAGGTAGATTTACCAGCACCGTTTTCACCCATAAGAGCATGTATTTCACCTTCTTTAAGGTTAAAATGCACTCCATCAAGTGCCTTAACGCCAGGAAAAACCTTTGTAATGTTTTTTAATTCTAAGATATATTCTGACATTTACTTTCCCTCAAATAAGTTTTGTCTATATTTTTCATCTGGACGGCCCATAATGTGACGGATAGTTTGCTCATCCAAGAGATTCATTCCACCTGCTAAAATTGCGCCTAACCGAATTTCAGCTGCTTTACTAGCTGTTAATGTGATATTCTCAACTTCTAAAGCTGTTTTTCCAAGCGCTACAAAACCATGATTTTGAATATACATGCTTTTCGGTACTGTTCCGTACTCAGAAATAAAAGAATCAATAAGTTCTTTTATTTTTATCGCCATAGGAACACCTGGATCTACATATGGCACAAATACAGAGTCAATTCCAAGTAAAACAATCTCATCTGGATACATTCTACCCATTAGATTTTCTGGATATGTTTTTGCACATGTAAGTTTATTTATATGAGTTGGATGAGTGTGTCCTACAAAGTTTACATCCTCATAGGTAAGACACACTGCATGCATCAAAGCTTCAACAGAAGGGCGACTCGTTTGAGAAGCATCTGTTTTTGCTTCATTAAAGAGAACCTTTAACTCGTCCTCGCTAATATCACCTTTTTCTAGCAATTTTAATATTGTATCTAAATTAAGCTGAACAAAACCTTTTTCATTGATTGTTCCAAGTTCTGTACCACTTGCTTTTAATAAATACGTTCCATCGCCTAACAACGCTGAAGTATTCCCCTCTCCAATCATGGCGAGCTTTCTATCTTCTCTTCCTAAACCATGCGACATGGATATGACATCTTTTAGTATGTTTTTTTGACTTTCATTCAAACCCATTTGTTTTCTCTCCTTTTTACAATTATACTCGTTTTGACAAAATGGATTTTTCGTAATCCATGACAGCTGATATTATCTTACTGTCTTGAGGAACTCCAGCCCGATTACAGTATTCTGCCCACACAGCACCAAATGGCAGTGTTTTTGTGCTTTCATACAACGCAAGACGTGCAAAATAATTACCTTCAAGTTCATATTTTGCAAGTGCTTCCCTTGGTTCAAGAAGGGCACTCAAAAGAGCTTTTCTTGCTGCCCTCGTACCAACAGTCCATGCTCCAATCCTATTGATTGAGCCATCAAAGAAATCGAGACCAATATGTATTTTTTCTATTTTATCAGAATGAATAATCTCTCGAGCCATATATGCTAAATCATCATTTTGTATCACAACATGGTCTGAATCCCACCGAACATTTCTTGACACATGTAACAATAATTCATCAACAAATAGTAATGCAGATGAAATTTTATCAGCAACTAGTTCTGTTGGATGAAAATGTCCCATATCTAATGTTAGAAGTTTGTTTCTGCTCATTGCGTACCCCATATAAAACTCATGAGAGCCCACAACATACGATTCGGAGCCAATTCCAAATACTTTTGATTCTACTGCATCTTTTACATATTTTGTATCTAAATTTGATTTAGCGAAAATTTTGTCCAATGAATCCATGAGATTTTCTCTAAACATCCCACGCTCTACTGGAATATCTTTCATACCGTCTGGTATCCAAATATTGTGTATACAAGAATCTCCTTGCTCTTTTCCAAAATAAGCTGAGATTTTTCTACAAGCATCAACATGCTCAATCCAAAAGTCGCGAATTGATTTATCAGGAGAAGAAAGCGTAAAGTTTTCCGCCTTAGGATGAGAAAAGAGCGTTGCATTGAAGTCAAGGTTTACATTTTGAGATTTTGCCCATTCAAGCCATGAAGCAAAGTGCTTTGATTCAAGTTCATTGCGCTCAACTTTTTTCTCTGTTGTAAAATCAGCATAGTTTGCATGAAGATTTAACCTCTTAGTTCCAGGTATCAAAGAAAACGCTTTTTCTATATCACCTCTAAGCTCTGTTATTGAACGTGGCTTTCCTGGGTAACAACCCGTTACCTGGATACCGCCACCATCAAGAGTAGCTCCATCACTTTCAAATCCACCAACATCATCACCTTGCCAGCAATTCATAGAAATTGGAATTTCATCTACTGTCAACAAAGCCTTTTCAACATCTATACCATATTCACCGTATTGTTCTACAGCGTGATTAAAAAAATCTCCCGCACTCATTATTAAATCCTTTATCTAACATTAATTTCTCGTGGTAATACATTACCACGTGCACAAACACAACACCTTGACAAAAATGTCATAAAATAGCATAATTCCGTCATATAAAAGGAAAATAAAGTGTATAAACTTTTTTCAAATAGCTATTGGCAAGAAAAAAATATCCCATTTCAATTAGAATACAGAGACCCACAGCTCCCCTTTCCATTGCATAACCACAACTTTCATGAGATTGTTTATGTTTATGAAGGAACTGGAACGCATATTACAAAAAACAGAACTCACCAATTAGTAGCAGGAGATGTGCTAAGCGTACGCCCTGAACAAGTCCATGGATATAAAAAAATTAATGGACTACGGTTGTTAAATATTATGGTGTATCCACACTTTTTTAAAGATATGCTTACAACAATTTCTACAACAGTTGCCTATCAATCCTTGTTTGCACAAAATCTTTCTAGCAATAAAGAGGATATAATGCACTTTAATCTTTCTAAAATACAAATGTTTGAAGCACAAGCTCTTATTGAATTTATGAATCAAGAAATAGATCAAAAAAATTTAGGCTATCAAGCGCAAGCCACAAGCTATTTTACACAGCTATTAATATTACTTATGAGAGCTTATGAAGAAAAAAAAATACACACATTGTCTTCTGAAGCACTTATTATAAATTATGTCGAAAAAAACTTTAAAAACCATATAACTATAAAGGAATTATCCGAAAAGAGCGGTCTTTCTGAAAGCAGTCTTTTACGTGCTTTTAAAAAGGTTACTGGTGAACCACCACTCGTATACCAAAACAAGTTAAGAATGCTTGCAGCGGCAGATGACCTTGCCCATTCTAGAAAATCGGTTACTCAAATTGCACTTGATGTAGGATTTAATGATAGCAATTATTTTACGAGAGCATTTAAAAAAATACATAATATGACACCCTTAGAGTTTAAGAAGCATCTAAAAAATCATACAAATAAAACGGAAAAATAAAAGACTAAGTCACTGCATTTTGACTCAGCCTTTTATCACTACACTTATCGTCCCTCGTTAAAATCCTTTAACGCATTAAACATCATTACAAGATTTTCAGTTGGAGTGCATGGTTGAATATTATGAATAGTATTAAATACGAACCCGCCATTTGTTGAAAAATTCTTGCAACATGCAATTGTTTCATCATACACTTCTTTGGGCGTTCCAAATGGTAGCGTTCTTTGAGTATCTATCCCCCCGCCCCAAAACACAACATCATTCCCAAATTCTTTTTTTAACTTACTCATTTCCATGTTGTTTGCAGTCCATTGTACGGGATTAAGACAATCGAAGCCTACCTCTATTAGCTCTGGAATTAAAGGTGTAATGCTGCCACAAGAATGTTTAAAGGTTTTCCAATTTGTATTAGCATGTATCCAATCATTTATCTTTCTATAATGGGGAGCATATAAATTCCGAAATACTTCATTCGAGCAGAAGGGTGCATTTTGCGTACCAAAATCTGTTCCACAAATATATGCTATTTGAACAGTATCTTTTACTCTATCAGAAATTTTCTGAAGATTTTTTATTGCGTATTCAACCTCATATGAAAAAATTTCATGCAATTTGTCTTGCATAGTAATGGTTGCCATATACCATTGTTCAACATCACGTATACCTTTTGGTTCAAAGATGCTCATTCCTGGTACAAGCGCAATATCACCAATAGCTGTACCACCAAAATTTGCTACAATTGCATTACCTGAGTTTTTCAAACGTGCTGCTTCAGACTCAAAAAAATCTAGTGTGTCATCTTTAACATCTCCAAACTCAACAAGGTTGTCTTTTACATCATACGTATCTTCATCAAATTCAGGCGACCGGTCAAGGGCATCGAAAAAATACCCAGACTTTGGCATTCGCCCAGAAGGTTTTACATCTAGCCTACCTTCTGGATGCATATACATGTCCCCCGCATCATCATAGGAAACATTAAAGTTTTCAGGTACTAAAACCGTTTGTCCCCAAAGCGTTTTTTGCCCTTTTAGATTTTCGTTTTTTACACCAAACATATCATAATTATTCCATAATGATGTAGTTTGCACTCCGAGCACATCTTTTAAATCATCTTCAATTACTCCAAGCATTTGCATTGGTTCTTGGATTTTTACTAATTTCTTTTCAAGGCCATAATGTTCGCGCAAATTCTCTACTATAGTACAATGCATCCCAGTTGTTGGAAACCCACCAACATCAACTAAAAGAGGTCCTTCTTCGTGATTTAAAGCCTTTTGTAATTTTTCCTTACCTGTCATTACCTTCACCTTTTTTAGTATCCTCCGGAATTTGAAGAACTCGAAATCCCTTCTTTTCCATCAAGACCAAGAACGTCAGGAGTAGATCTATAGCCAATACCCATTCTGTCAATTCCCATATCAATAAGTTGTAAAAAATGCTCTCTTGTTCGGATGCATCCAGAGCCTTTAACTTTACATTTTCCATCAGTAATTTTCATAATTTCAGCAATAATCTCTGGGCTTGCACCAACACATTCACCACCTGTATAAAAACCTGTAGAAGTCTTTATAAAATCACTACCTGCTTCCATGAAAATTTTTGTAGCCATTTGCACTTCTTCAAGAGTAAGCGCATCTGTTTCCATAATTGTTTTTACTGCAACATTGTATTTATGGCAAACATCGCATACAGCTTTTATGTCAGCCTTTGCTTCATCCCATTTATGGCTCTTTAGAAGCCCATAGTTTGCAACAATATCAAGTTCGAATACATCGCCACGCTTACAATATTCTTCTGCTTGCATAACCTTTGATGCAGTCGTTGAAAGTCCAAAGGGGAAATCACATACTACACATATCTTCGTATCTGTGCCTGTAGTCATTTTTGATGTAATATCAAGTGCTGATGGATTTATACAAACGGTAGCACATCCATAATCAATACCTTCTTGCACATATTTTTTTATTTCTTCAACTGTGAACTCTGGTTTTAAGACCGATTGATCAATGTATTGAGCTAATTCCTTTACTGTCATTTCTGATGCTTTCTTTGTTGGTTTCATTTTCATATCCCTTTATCTTCTAATTTTTTTATTCTATTGTACTTTAACCCATTTTCTTTCTTTTGCACTATTAATAATAGCCTCACAAAGAACAACTTCTCTTAGACCATCTTCAAATGTTGCAAAGTCAGTTTTTGTCGAACTCGGATTTTTAATTTTTGTATATATTTGATTAAAGTTTTGTTTAAAAGTATCAGGAAAACCTTCAACATGACCACCTGGGTATGAAATTACACCTCGTGTATTTGTATCTAAGATTGAAGGATCTTTTACATATGTTTCATTTGCTTTTTCACGGTGTCCAATAATAAGCTCATTTGAGTTTTCGCTATCCCATTGCACAGAACATTTGCTTCCAGCTATAGACAATTGCATTTGATTTTTCTTACCAGCAAACATCTGATGCACATTGCAAGAACCTATAGCACCATTTTCAAATTTAAAAATCACTGATGCAAAATCCTCGGTGTCAATTGGCATTTCTTGGTAATCCTCAGGGCGAAGTGCCATACCAGAGTACGTTTCAATTGGTTTAAGCGGCTTTTTTCTTGTTTTATGGAATGTTTCAAATTCTGCTAATAGTTCCACTACACGTAAACCTGTAATAAATTCAACTAAATCAATCCAGTGTGAACCTATATCGGCGAAGGCCCTACTCTTTCCACTAACAGAGGAATCTACACGCCAAGAATAATCAGTATCTAAATACAACCAGTCTTGAAAGTATCCACCGTGGATAGTATAAATATTGCCAACTTCACCAGATTCAACCATTTGCTTTGCTCTGTAAGCCATTGGGTAAAATCTACAGTTTAAATTCATTGAATGTACAACATTTTTTTCTTTTGCCTTTGCTACCATTTTTTTAGCTTCATCGAGCGTGCAACAAAGTGGTTTTTCGCACAATACATGCAAGCCTTTATCCATAGCATACATAGAAATTTCAAAATGGGAAAAGTTTGGAGTACAAACGTGAATTGCACTAAGATTTTCCTTTTCAATCATTTCTTTGTAATCCGAGTATCCCTTAGGTACCCCTATATTTGCCGCTTTGGCTTCGGCATCTATTGTATCTACAACAGCTACAACATCAACAAAACCTAATCTTCTTAATTGTTCTACGTGAACAAGGCCAATAAAGCCTAAACCAATAACACCTACGCGTACTTTTTCTGACATATTTTTCCTACCTATATTTTCTATTTCTATACACCAACAGATTTAAGTGTATCATCTACAAATTTTTTAGCTCGCGCAATATCACTTTCATCTAAGTGCTCAATAATTAATGGCATATTTGGATGATATTTTGCAAGCAACTCAACATAAAGCTCATAATTAAGCTTCCCTAAGCCAGCTGCAGGAAGTTCAACTGCTCCAGCCCCTCTAAAACTATGTGATTCATCTGCATCAATGTCAGCATGCTTTTCTTCAGTACTTTGAGCCCGAATACAATCCTTTGCATGCGCAATTTTCATATACGGAGCAAGGTTATCGAATATATTATACAACTCTGCATCAATTGAATCAATATTTGAATCATTATAATAATTTGTTGGATCACAAATAAGTCCAATATGCTTAGAGTTTACATCTTTAAAAAGTCGTTGCACTTGTTCAACAGTACCAATAACATTGTTTACATAATTTTCTACTAAAAATGTTACCCCACGAGATTCTGCATGAGCCACTATATCTTTTATTATCGCTAATGTTTCCTGATACACTTCTTCAGTTGCATTCATATCATTCCACACCCAATCGCTATCTTTATTGTATGTTCCAGTTTCACTCGCTACATATGGACATCCTAAATCCTTAGCAAAATCCATCATCATTTTTATATACTCAATATTTGCTTTTCGCTTTTCGGAATTTGGATGGATAAAATTTGTATAAGAAGATATTGCAATAATAGGTAAATTTGCATCTCTAAATTTATTTCTTATCTCGAGCGCTTTTTCTTTTGTTAATTCACCTTTTGTTGCATCACAATCTTTAAAAGACACATCAAGTTGTACACAGTTAAAATCTGTATTTTTTATTCTCTTAATAACTTCATCAATTGAATATGGATAATATCCAGTAAAAATTCCTACACTAATCATTTTTCTCTCCTTTGAAAATATCACTTTTAAGTCGCGGCTCATATGCCGACTGTAACTGCTAGCAGCACAAACATACATCGATACATTGCGTGTAAGTAATGTATCAAATAGTATTACAAGAATGAATCTATATTATCTTCCTTAAAAACATTTTTGTACCCGTAATGGACAGTTCCTCTTCCAGAAAGAGGCGTAAAAACACAATTTACAGATAGTCGTAATTTATTTTATTATGAGCTGAGTCAAAACAGACGACCCATGTCTCAAAATAGATTTAAAGCACATCTTTTTTCATACTATGAAAGATTATGAGCACGGAGTTTTAATCACTAGTATTAACCAATGATAAAAACTCCGCATTTGTTTGACAACTAATATGTCATGACTTTGAAATTGCAGACTCGTACAACAGATGTTTTTATACGTGGCGCTGCAATTTCAATAATTAATACTCTTTTTTACCAAGAAGCTACGTTTCTTAGCTCATCGCCAAATGTATCAATATTATCTTTTGTTACTAAAATAGTTCCTGAGTCATTGATTTTAGCAGGACGTGTACCATTAGCAATAAATTCATTCATCCATACAACAGGTTCATAACCCATGCGATAAAAATTTTGAGTCATAGTACCAGTTAGGTACCCAGCTTCTATCATATCCAATGTTTCTTGAATTGAGTCGATACCAATCATTGCAATTTCCCCTGGCTCAATACCTAATTCTCTCATTGCATTAGAGGCACCTGAACCACCAAAACCACAAATATTAAAACCTGCATTGATTTCTGGATATGTTTGAAGAGCTTCTTTCCAAATGTTCAAGCATTCAAGTGGATCTGATTTGGTATCCATAACAATAACTTCTCGATAACCACCTGGGTGTTTAGAAAAAGCTTCTTTATAAGCTTCTTGTAACATAAGTGCTATAGGAGCAGTTGTACTAAAAAGTGCTGTTCCAAAAACAATTTCTTCATCATCTGGGATTTGTTCTACAATTGCTGCACCACCAACAATACCAACAGCTGCACCTGTTCCTAAAAATGCAAGTCTGTTTGAATTAGGTGCATCAGAGTTTACAGTTACATAAGGTATTCCTTCTTCATCAAGCTTTTCAAATGCTTGAGCTTGTGCATCTGGATTTACACCTTGTGTGACTAACCCATCAACGCCCATTGTTATAGCTTGTTCTACAAGTGCATTCATTTGGTTGATGTCATTTGGTGTGTCAGGACTTAGAACGATAGCTTCTGCATTAATAGCTGCACAAGCATCTTCAAACCCTTCTTTTGCCTCATTCCAAATCTCGTTAGCACCCATTGGCATAACGAATGCAAAAGATAAACCTTCATCTTCACCCTGTCCACCAGCGGCAAGACTTACCATTGCCATTGTTGCAATTAAAATTGCAATAACTTTTTTCATTTTTTCCTCCAAAATGTATAATTCTATCATTATAAAAATGATTAGATTAATCTTTAAATGAAGCAAGTTTAATCAACTTTGCTTCTGTTGTTTCTGACCTGTCAAGATGGCTTACTACCTTTCCTCTTGATAGTATTATATGCCTGTCACACATCGCAACAAGTTCTGGGTACTCAGAAGATATCATTACTATGCTTACACCATCATCAGAAAGACTTTTTATTAATTTATATATTTCTGTTTTTGCGCCAATATCAATGCCTCTTGTTGGTTCATCTAAAAACAGAATATGGACATTGGTAAGCAAACTTTTTGCCAACACTACTTTTTGTTGATTACCACCAGATAAATTTGTAATACTTGTTTTTGAAGAAGGAGCTTTTACTTTTAAATAGTTAAAATATTTATTAACATTGTCTTCTTCTGTTTTTTTATGTATAACCCCTGATTTTGATATTTTTTGGAGAATAGAAAGAGTCATATTCTCTCCAATATCCATTGTATTTATTATTCCATCTTTTTTTCTTTCTTCAGTTAAAAAACCGAGCCCTTTTTCAATACCTTGTTGGGGTGAAAGAATGTTAACCTGCTCACCATTAACATGTATTGTACCCTTAAGCCTTGGCAGAGCTCCAAAAACGGCTCGAACAAGTTCACTTCTGCCTGAACCAACTAAGCCTCCAAGTCCTAACACTTCGCCCTTTCTAAGAGAAAATGATACGTCTTCTATGATATTTCTCGTAGAGCTTGGGTGTTTTACTTTTAAGTTTTTTACATCTAAAACTACTTCTCCGATTTTACGATTAGACATATCGGGATACAAGTTTTCTAGCTTTCTACCAATCATATCTTCAATAATCTTCTCTGGAACAAACTCTCCCTTTTTGTATTCAGATACTACCTTTGCATCACGCATTACAACAATTCTATCTGATATTCTGAACACTTCTTCAAGTTTATGAGAAATATAAATACAAGATATCCCCTGTGCCTTTAAATTATGAATTACATTCAATAAGTTTTCTGTTTCGACTTCAGTAAGCGCAGCAGTTGGTTCATCAAGTATAAGTATTCTTGGGTTACGAATAAGAGCACGAGCAATACAAACTAATTGTTGAACGCTTGCGCCTAAAAGCCTCATATTCATTCTTACATCAATATCAAGCCCAATACGTGAAAGTACTTCTTTACTCATTTCATATGCTTTTTTCCAGTCAACAAGTTTGAACTTATTTGTTGGTAAGCATCCTAAAAGAATATTTTCTGCCACTGACAAATCAAGTTCTACACTTATTTCTTGATATATCATCGATATACCTTTTTTTTCTGCATATTTATTTGAAGTAATTTTTACTTTTTTATCATTCAGGTGAATATTTCCATCATAAGTGTCGCAAGCATATTCTCCTGAAAGAATTTTCATTAGTGTAGATTTACCTGCACCATTTTCACCACAGAGTGATAGTAGCTCACCTTCATAAAGTTTTATTGAAACATTATCTAACGCAATGACACCTGGGAATTTTTTTACTATGTTGTTCATTTCCAGCACAGGCTTATTATTCATTTCCCGCCTCGTCTTTTTGTAGTTGTTTATCGTTCATTGAACTTTTATTTGCAATTTCACGCTTTATCTGGTCAAGAATTACAGCCAAAACTAAAACAGTACCCACTGCAAACTTTTGAAAATTTACGTCGACTCTCATAAACGTCATACTGTTTGTTAACATACTAATAAATATTGCACCTAATACAGTTCCCAATACTGTTCCTTTTCCACCAAAAGTACTTGTGCCACCAATAATACAAGCAGCAATTACGTTCATTTCAAAACCATTTGCTGCACCAGGATTTGCAGAACCCAAGCGTGAAGTATATATAACGCCAGTAAAAGCTGCCATAATTCCGCAAATTGCATACACTTTTACTGTCACCTTGCTTACATCAATACCTGAAAGTTTCGCTGTATCACGATTTCCACCTACGGCATAAATCGACCTTCCGAAAGTTGTACGTGTTAGTATAAAGTGAAACACAAGAGATAGAATTAAAGAATATAATAATACAAGTGGCACCGTATTAAAAAGCTCACCTTGTTCAATAAAATTAAATGATTCAGGCAATGGATATATGGTCATACCGTTTGTACTAACCGTCGCAATACTTCTCGCTATGTACATCATTCCTAAAGTCATAATCATAGGAGGAAGCTTAAAGCGCACGACTAATGAGCCATTGAGTATACCTGATATTGCACCAGCGATAAGCCCAAGCAAAATAGCAATAGGAACCGAAACACCTGCCTCTTTGATTGCAAGACCAATAATAACACCTGAAACAGCTATAATTGATCCAACAGATAAATCAAGTCCTCCAGCTATTAGCACTAGAGTCATGCCAAGACCAGCAAGAAGAAAATAGCATCCTTGTCTTAAAAAGTTCATGACGTTATCTACCGACATAAACTTTGGGCTATACATTGTTACAAAAGCAGCATACAACACCAGTATTATTATAATGCCAGATTCAGGTAAATCCCAAAATTTCTTGCCAACAGACTTTACCTTATCAGCTATTGTTGCTTGTTTTATTCCATTACTCATATTATGCGTCCTTCAAGTTTTATTGAAAATATTCAGCCCATTATAAATGCACCGACTACATTTGTCAAGTTTTATTTTTACGACTAGTTTTTTTTATTGGCGTTTTCCTAAAACATCTGTAAACTCAATCGTTTTCTTTTCACTTATAGATGCATAGCAGCTTTCAACACAGGCTATAGTATCAATATTATCTTTTGCACTAATTTCTGGCTCTGCATTATTTTCTATTGCAATCATTAAACTCGACATAGTTCCTCGAAATGCATCAGGAAACCATACTTCTTCCCATGTGGGCTCAATCCATTCATTTGGGAATGACTTACAAGTAAATTTCAACGTACTTGGCTCGCGTTTTGGATACAAGGGCCAACCAATTGTACCTGTTGCCATACCATCAGTTCCTTCAACTCTCCATTTAATATAAATGTCTTTTTCGCAAGGATCATTTGGCCACGCCCATACATCATCAAGAGATGTAGCCATGAGACCATCTTCATATTGATACGTATATTGCGTAATTCCATCGGTGTGCTCAAATTGAGTTCTAGGATCTTTTCTGCAAAGTGAAGTTATGTACTTAGGATTACCAAATAAGTATCTAAAGATATCTATATGGTGTATTCCCATTCCAAATAATTCAAGCTTATTATATTCTTGTAAAAAAGTTTGCCAATGAGGAATTGCCCTCATTTCAATTGTTGCTAATACTGGGGTACCTAAAAGCTTTTCATCTAACAAATACTTTAAGGCTCGCATAGATTGGTCGTATCGCATATTACTGTTTACAGCTATCCTTATCCCACTCTCTTCTCCCAAACGAACAATTTCTCTTGTTTCTTCAAGACTCATCGCAATTGGTTTTTGACACAGTATACCTTTAATATTTTTACGTTTTACAGCCTCACGAACAACTGCTAGTTGCTCATGAGGGGGAATTGCAATATCAATAATGTCTAAAGAGTCATCCTGTAACATTTCTTGCCATGTAGTGTATACTTTTGGTATACTAAAACGTTGTGCAACTTTTTCAGCTTTTTCTCGAGTTCGAGAAGCTATTGCTTCCACAGCGAAACCCATATCCTTATAAGCTACAAGCTGACAATCTTCCATAATAAATCCTGCCCCAATGCAGCCTATTTTTAAGTTTTTATTTTTTGGCTCAGGAGCTTTTATTATAGCTTGGATAGATTCTAATAGCTCTTGTTTTTTCATACTATTCCCCTTATATTCTTATTGGTTTTGCTCGGTTGTAAAGGCTAAGTATTACAATTAAAACAACACCCATAATAAGATTTTTCATACTATCATTTATTTGCAAAACAGCAAGCGAATTACTCAACACAACAAGTAATATAGCTCCTGCTAATGTACCAGTAAACTTGCCTCGTCCACCTGAGAGTAATGCACCCCCTACAACTACTGCAACAATTGATTCCATAGTCATTGGATCGAACATGCCACTTTTAATAAAACCCGAGTTTCCAGCGCCAATAAAACCTGCAAAACTTGCAAGAAGCCCCGCAATCGTGTAATTAAGTATTTTTATCTTTCGAGTCTTTATACCGGTTAAAAGGGCTGCTCTTTTATTGTTTCCGGTTAGATACAATTGCTGCCCATATCGTGTTTTACCCATAAGGATATACATTGTAAAGAAGTAGGCAAGTGCAAAAAATGCAACTACAGGTAGTACAGAAAAAAGTCTTAATGTTAAAAACTCTTTTACCCAATCGGGAACACTGGTATGCTCAGGAGTTCCTCCTCCTATTACATACTGTAAGCGCGTTATTATATTTGCAATATACAATGTAACAACCATAGGTGGTAAGCCAATAACCTCACTACCAACACCATTACAGAAGCCTATTATAATACCAACAACACTACAAACAACAAATGCTAAGAGAAACAGGCCAATGCTATCTGTACCTTGCATTAATGTAACTGCTAATATAGCAGACATAGACATATTTGCTCCAACAGACATATCAATACCATCAGAGACAACAACCAATGTTTGCCCTGCTGAAGCCAAAATCAACATAGAGGTTATTGCTAGAATACTTCCAAAAGTATTAATATTCAATGAGCGTGGATTCAACGTTATTGTGGCAACAAAAATGAGAGCAGCAATAATAAGAGCAACACCAGCTTGATTTGTTTTTAAGAAGTTTTTTGCATTTAAGCCAATATTATTTTGCATGTTTTTCCCCTCCCATTAACTGCTTTTTCATACCTTTTGCAAGCTTTTCTTTTTTTCCACTGACCATAAGTACCGTTATAACTAGGCCAAATAAAATTATAGTATCACTAAGTAGGTTATGGTAATATGTATTGTAGTTTTCCCCATTAATTCTTGTAATAAGAGAAAATATTCGTGGCACACTGTTTTGTATTAATATTTGAAAGCTTACTCCAAAAAGTGCACAACTCATCGTACCCCATCCTCCTGCAAGTGAAATACCACCAAGGATACATGCACTAATAGTTTGTAGTCCATAAATTTCACCAGTAATTGGATTACCCGTTAGATAACCGGCAGTATAACAAATTCCTGCTAATCCTGTTAGAAACCCTGCGATTGCATATACTTTTATCTTTGTCTTAACTGTATCTATTCCAGATATGTACGCATTTCGTTCATTTCCACCTACAGCATAAATTTGTTTCATTAAACGTGTTTTGCTCAAAAAGCGCCAGCCTAAAAATACTATAACTATTATGATTAAACTCATTGGTATAAACCCAAATATTGTGTATGAATAAAACTTATTTGCTTCTAGAGGAACGTCTCCACCAGGTTTTGGTGCAATTAAAAGATTTATACCCTTTACAATATATATCATTGAAAAACCAGCAAGTAACGGAGGAATCCTTAACTTAGAGATTATGACACCGTTGAATACGCCCAAAGCAGTTGATGTTAAAACAACAATTACCCATGTTAAATATGTTGGAAGGCCAAGTGCTTCTGGCATATGTACTGCTAAAACATTTGCAAAACTCATTTGAATACCTATTGAAATATCAATATATCCCAACATCATCAGTAACCCTTGAGCCATAGTAAGCAAAATCAGAGGTGTAAAGCTCTTAAAGAGAGTAATAAAGTTTCTATATGTTCTAATACTCAAAAACAGACCTGGGTTATATATAAATTGCACTAATAAGTAAAATCCAAGTGCAACCATACATAATATAAAACCTGAATACGCAGGCGATTTCTTAAAATCTAATGTTTTATTATTCATTGTTTTGTGATCCTTGATTATTAATTCCAAGCATAGCAGCTACAAGCTTTTCTTCTGTTCTATGCGCACCAGAAAGCTCTGCACTTATTTGCCCTTCATAAAACACATATATTCTGTCAGAAATTTCCAATAGCTCTTCGTTATCACTGGATACGTAGATAACCGACATACCGCTATCTACACATTTTCGCAAAATAGTATGTATTTCTCGTCTTGAGTGAATATCAACACCTTTGGTGGGATCATCCAAAAGTAGCAATTGAGGAGAAAGTGCTAACCAACGGCCAACAACCAATTTTTGCTGATTGCCTCCAGATAAAGAATTAGCAGGGTGTTGTAAGCTACCAGCAACTATATTGTAATCTCGCATTGCCTTTTCAGCAAAAGTATTTACTTCTTTGGAAGATAAGTATGAAAACAATGAACCTTTTGCTGCATTTCCCGCAAAAATATTCTCAGCAACAGAACGGATAGGAAAAATTGACTCCCGTGCTCTATCGCCAGATATAAACCCAATATCGTCTGAGATTGCATCTGCAGTGCTTTTATACTTTACTTCTTTACCTTGATATAATATTTGTCCGTCAGTATGTGCAACATCGGCTAATATTGCTCGTATAAAATCAGATTGCCCTTGACCATCAAGCCCACCTATTCCTACAATCTCATTTTTATATGCTGTAAAATTAACCCCTGTTAGCCTTCGCGTAATACAAAGATTTTTTATATCCAACACAGGGTTTTCTTTTGAATGGTCTTTTGATTCTTCTGCAACATGTGTCGTTTTATCAGGTCTTTTTCCTGTCATATGAAATACAATTTCATCAACATCAACAGTACTTACATCAGATTCTAAAACAGTTTCTCCTGTTTTTAGAATTGTACAACGGTTACATAGTCTAAAAATTTCATTCATGCGATGAGTAACCATCACAATAGTCATTCCCTTTGCATTTAATTCTTTTAATAAATCAAATAAAACATCAACTTCATCTGAGTGCAATGAGGCAGTTGCTTCATCAAGCACTAAAATTCTTGGGTCAAGCGCTAGGGACTTTGCTATCTCAACCATACTCTGAGAAGAGGGGCGCAAAGAGGATACTAAATCATTAGGATTAACGTCGATTTTGAGCATCTCAAGGTATTTCATCGCTTTTTCTTGAGTTTTCTTTTTATCAATTACGCCGAGCTTTACTACGGGCTCAATATTTAGACAAATATTATCTAATACAGACATATTTGGAATTAAACTTAAATCTTGATAGGCAACAGCTATGCCAAGATTCCTTGCATCGGTACAATTTTTTATTGATACCTTATTTCCATCAAGGAATATATCACCTTCATTTTGCTTTACGAGTCCATGGAGCACCTTTACTAAAGTCGATTTTCCAGAACCATTCGAACCAAGCAATGCCATAATCTCACCTTTTTGCAAAGTTAACGATGCCTTATCCAAGGCAACTACGGCACCAAAGGATTTTGTTATGTTACGCATTTCTAGCAATGTGTAACCTCCCCTTCTTAAAAAAAACATAAGTGCAACACTGCACGTCCAATACTCTACTTTTACAAGACAAAGGCAAATATTTAATTAAATATTTGCCTTTGCGAAATGATTCATTACATTATAAAACACATTGCAAGCCTAGAATAGGCTTGCAGCAATAGCGAAATTATTTGAAGTATGCGTCTAAAGCTTCTTCATAATTTAGGTAATTTGAAACAGAAACAGAATCAGGAAGTCCTTCTAATTCAGCTACTCTTTCTTCCATGTTTTCATATGTCATTACCCATTGAGGGTCATACATGATAACACCATCTTCTCCAACGCCATCTTTGAATTCTTTTCCGTTTGCAAGAGCAACACCAATAGACAGTGCAGTTGCTCCAATTCCAGGTGGGTTTTCAACAACGATAAATGGAAGATTTTTTGCATCTTTGTTTACTTCTGCAATTCTTCTAATCCAAGCAACTTCTTCAGATGAACTGATAGTGCCAGGGTAAGGAATATTTGCTTCTTCAATAGCATCTAAGATACCATTAGCTGATTCTTCATTAATAATACCATCGAATTCAATACCTGAAGAAATTATTTCGCTCATAAGGTCTTTAGAAACTGTGTCATTCCAACCATGTGCAACTTTTTTTACAACTTCAATATTTGCATCTGCAAATGCTTTTGTCCATACAGCATCGCGAATCTCACTTGCTGAGTTACCTTCAATACCTTTGAAGTGAACAACTTTACTACCAGGTCCGAGTGTTTCAACTACGAAATCTGATTGAATTTCTGCCCATTTTGCTTGGTTAACAACAACATTAATTACGTCTGGGTGATCATAAATATTATCAGCATTGATATATACGATACCTGCATCTTTTGCCATTGCAATTAAATCATCTAATCCACCATTAGCAATAGGGTTTACAATAATGATATCAACACCATCATTGATTGCTTGTTCTAAATACTGTCTTTCTAATGCTGGGTCTGAGTTTGCTACATATGTATTATACTCAGAAATAATCCCTTTAGCTTTTAAGTCATCACTTAATTCTGCTAATTGATCCTCATACATTGCGCGGTAAGGATTTCCTTCCACAACAGCATTCAATGAAGCTACTCGTAGCCCCTGTGAATCAGAACTTCCACCAGCATACACAGAGGTAACAAGTAGAACCAAGGTCAAAAGTAAAACAAAATACTTTTTCATTTTTTTCCTCCAAAATAACTATTAAAAGAAAATGCTTTGCATTTTCTTCATCTCCTAATACGAAAAACACCTAAGAGCAAAACCAAATAAGTGCCCTTCTTATTGTTTGCGTATTTTCAAATAAAACTATACCACAGCTTTATTTTGCTGTCAAGTTTTAAAATAACACTTTTTTATTAATTATGAATTTTACGTTACTATTCACGGTATATTTTTCCTGTCTTATAAAAGCGATTAGGGGATAGAGGCACAAAATCGCTTGGGCGCATAGCGAGCCTGTCTGCGATTTTGCTGACCTTATCCCGTCTATTAGCTTTTATATATCTCAATTATTCCTGACCGTGAATTGTAACAATTTTACAACTTTTCAAGAATATCTATAACTGCTTTTATTTCTTCCTGTCTTGCACACCCAACATAATCTGCATCTAATTGACCCAGAAAATCCTGCAACTCTCTATAAAACATCCCTGTCGGAGGCACATTAATTCCAGTAGAAATTAGTATATCTTCTGAATTATCAAGCACCTCTGCATCATTTTCAGGTGTATATAATATCAATTGTCCCTCTTTCAATTCAACCACTGCTTTTTCAAAGCAAACTCTAAAATTACTATTAAATGGAACATCTGAACCCAACCAAGCAGCTTCACTAGTTATAACCTTATCCTCATATACATACGTAAAAGAGTACAAACGATTTGTTTGGTCATCACCTCTTCCACAAGTATGAGCAGCAGATTTCATTGGAGAACCAAACAGGCTAACTATCAAATCAAGGTCATGGATATGCAAGTCAAATGGAACACCACCACTACGCTTTTTATCAAATAGCCATCCATCTTTAGCCCACTTAGGATACGCAGAAAGTCTTAAAAAAGAGCCGTAGATAACATCCCCATAAATACCTGAATGAACCATCTCGCGCAACATCATAACATCTTTTGAATACTGAAGCACATGCGCTACAAAGATTTTTACTCCTTGCTTTTCAGCTAAAGAAAAAATTTCGTTTACATCTACAAGCGAAAGTGATAATGGTTTTTCACATATAACATTAACACCAGCAGAAAGCGCTGCTACTACATCTTGTTTGTGAGAGAATGTTGGAGTACAAATATCTACAACATCAAGAGATTCTTTATTTAGCATATCCTGTATTGATGAATATGCTTGTATACCTTCAGGGATTACCGATGAATCAATAAAACCATCACAAATTGCAACAACTTGCGCACCATCTATTTCTTTGTAATTGGCAAGATGCACCTTTCCCATCCCACCATAACCAACAAGTCCAATTTTTTTCAATTCGTTTTCCTTATATAAATTGTCGCATATAGCGATAACTTTGTTCTATTGCAGATTTCACATCACCAATAGAACTTTCATAAGCCCTGTCTTCAATTTCTAAGCATGCAGGACCTTTATAACCAATATCATTAAGAGCAGAACAAAAAGCTCCAAAGTCCACACCACCCATGCCTGGTAACTTTGGCGAATGCCACAAAGAAGGATGAGAAAACATACCATATTCATCTACTTTTTCTTGATAAATCTTTATATCCTTAAAGTGTACATGGAATATTTTATCTTTAAAATCGTATACAGGCTTTATATAGCTTGCCCCAATAAGATATGGATGAGATGGGTCATAATTTAAACCTAAGCATGGACTATCTATAAGTTCAAACATTTTTTTCCAAATAGCGGGTGTACTTGCAAGATTATTTCCACCAGGCCATTCATCCTTTGTATAGTACATTGGACAGTTTTCTATGGCCACTTTTACATTCTTTTTCTCCGCTAATGCAATAATCGGTGTCCATATCCTTTTATATAGTTCTAAGTTATCTTCAACAGATAAAGATTTATTTTTTCCGATAAATGTAGTAACCATATTTATGCCCATCTTTGAAGACACTTCAATAAGATTCATTATATGTTCTACTGCAATTCTAGAGGCTTCTTCATCTGGATCTAAAGGATTCGGATAATATCCTAAACTGCTAATAGTAATATTTTTTGATTTCGCATATTCAATGTAATATGCAATTTTCTCATCATTTAATTCAGATAAGTCTATATGCGTAATTCCTGCATAACGACGAGCAGCCTTTCCCTTTGGCCAACAACACATCTCAATACATTCGAGTCCAACTGAACTTGCATAATCCACTACTTCCTCAAAAGTATAATCGGGCAAGATTGCAGACACAACCCCTAATTTCATCATATTTTAACTCCTCATAATTAATATAGTTTTTCTTCCATTAATATAAACATATTCATCAAATCACTTTTCAATAAGCAATCGCAAAAAGTCTACAGCTAGCTTTATATCATTACGTGCATTTTTACTCACCTCTCGTTCAATTGTCAGATAACCATTATATCCTACATCCTCTAGGGCTTTTAGATACTCAGGAAAACGTACATTCCCTTCTCCGAGAGGGGTTTCCGTAAAATATGTTGAAATTGAATTCAAAGCTTCTATCCCTCCATCTGCAAAAATCCCGTAAACCTTTTCACATCCTGCGAAAAAGTTACATATTCCATCCTTTGCATGAGTGTGAACAATTTTTGAGCCAGCCGTGTATACGCCCTTTACCTCATCATCATTAGTTACCATTACCAAATTTGCTGGGTCATAGTTTACACTTAAAGACCCTTTGCAAGCATCAATAAAGGAACAAAGTCGCTCAACAGGCTCAGGCCCTGTTTCAACAGCAATGTACACACCTTTCGATTGTGCATATTGCGCAACCTCACTGCAAGCGGCAAGCAACACAGCGTATGTCTCTGATTCTGTATCTTCAGGTATTATCCCAATGTGAGTTGTTACAATTGAACATTCTAAATCAACAGCCATGTCAACAGTTGATTTTAAGTATTGTATCTTTGAAGGATTATCTTCTCGTATAGATAATCCATGTCCGCCAAGCTCACCGCAAAGTGCTACTATTTCTTGGCTGTATTGTTTTGCTACAGCCCGAACTTCTTTAACGGTATCATAATGTACCGTTTCCGGATTAAGGTCATTCCAAGCATATATTTGTACTCCAGAAGCACCACAAATTGAAGATTCTTTTATCCCCTCAATGAGGCCTAGTCCAAACCAATCAGCTAAGGTTCCTATTTTAAACATCTTTTCCTCTCAATATAAAATCCCCTATGGAATGATATAATAAAAATCATAACATAGAAAATTCTTGCTGTCAATAAATAATTTCTATAAATATATTTATTTCATTATGACCTTGTGAGATTTTTATAAAAGAAAATTATCCAAAGGTCCATATAGATTAGCACGAAAAAAGCCCATGAGGTCTTCGGAAAAAGAGGAGAATTCTACTTTTTAAACACCAAAGGCAAACAAAAGTTACAATTTTTTCAAATAATTGTTAAAAAACAGTAAAATATGCAAAATTTTCGCATTTTTTACTTGCTTTATGCTTCTTTATGTAGTATCATTATAGTGTATGGTTTGCTTTTCAACAAAGCCTTTCTCCTTGCTTTGCAGCCAGCCTTTCAACTTTCACCATACGGACTAAAAGACACCTTCGGGAGTCTTTTTTTCTGCCTTAACAGCCATCCCACTTAAAACAATAAGGTGCATGATTATTCATAACACCAATAGCTTCTAAATAAGAAAAACATGTAACTGTTCCCATAAACTTAAAACCACGTTTTTTTAAATCCTTCGATACAGTATTAGACAATTCATTGCGATCTGTTTTCCCGTCAAAAGGTTGCCTAAAAACTTTGTTATCAGTAAAAGACCAAATGTATTTACAAAAACTACCAAACTCTTTTTGCACTTGCAAAAAAGCTTTTGCATTAGCAATGGTTGCTAGAATCTTTGCTCTATTACGGACAATTCCCTCGTTTTGTAAAAGTTCTTCTATCTTATGATTATTATAGTTAGAAATAATTGTTGCATTAAAATTATCAAAAGCCTTGCGAAAGTTTTCTCTTTTTTTTAATATTAACAACCATGACAACCCACAATGAAAGGACTCTAAAACAAACATCTCAAAAAGGTAACGATCATCATATGATGCAACACCCCATTCATTGTCGTGATATTCTTGATAAATCTCTGATGTTTCCAAAGTAGGCCATTTGCATCGTTCCATATTTTCCTCAATTCTATTTTTTTTCATAATTATAATGCAACATGCTCGTTATGTAAACATCTTAAAAAATTCTTTTGTTGAGCCCTTGAAAAATAATTCAATTGGGTGTACAATAAGAAAGTTTCTAATAATATAATTTTTAACGAAGGACGGTTTTTATGGCAGAAAAAAACATCGTAATGATTGATGGAAATACAGCTGCAGGTCATGTAGCACACGCTTTAAGTGAAGTTATTTCTATTTATCCTATTACACCATCTAGCCCTATGGGTGAACTTGCTGACGAATATACAGCAAAAGGTAAAGCAAACATTTGGGGAACAGTCCCAGATGTAGTTGAAATGCAATCTGAAGCAGGTGCTGCAGGTGCTGTACACGGTGCTTTAACAACAGGAGCATTAAGCTCAACATTTACGGCATCACAAGGTCTCTTATTAATGATTCCTAACATGTACAAGATTGCTGGTGAATTAACAAGCACTGTTTTCCATGTTGCAGCTCGTGCAGTTGCTACAAGTGCACTTTCAATTTTTGGCGATCACCAAGATGCAATGGCTTGCCGCCAAACTGGTTGGGCTATGATTGCATCAAACAATGTCCAAGAAGTAATGGATTTAGCAGTTATTTCACATGCTGCTACTCTTAGAGCAAGAGTTCCTTTTTTACACTTCTTTGACGGATTCAGAACTTCACATGAAATTCAAAAAGTAGACGAAGTTTCTTTTGAAGTAATGCACAAAATGGTTAGTGATGAACTAGTTCGAGCACACCGCAAGAGAGGTCTTACTCCAGAATCTCCTGTTATGCGTGGTACTGCTCAAAACCCAGACGTATACTTCCAAAGCCGTGAAGCTGTAAACAAATACTACGAAGCTGTTCCTGCCATCGTTCAAGAAGAAATGGATAAATTTGCAAAACTCACTGGACGACAATACAATGTATTTGATTACTTCGGTGCAAGTGATGCAGAAAAAGTTATTATCATCATGGGTTCAGGTGCAGATACAGTTGAAGATACTGTTGATGCTCTTAACGCACAAGGTGGCAAAGTAGGTACTGTAAAAGTACGTCTATATCGCCCATTTGATGCTAACCTTTTTGTAAAAGCTCTTCCAGCTTCTGTAAAATATATTTCTGTTCTCGACAGAACAAAAGAACCAGGATCTCTAGGAGAACCATTATACCAAGACGTTCAAACTGCTCTAGCTGAAACAGGTAGAAAAGTAGAAGTTGTTGTTGGTGGCCGCTACGGTTTAGGTTCAAAAGAATTTACACCAGCTATGGTTAAAGGTATTTTTGACGATCTAGGAACAAAAAACACAAACAAATTTGTTGTTGGTATCGAAGACGATATTCTTGGAAAAAGCATTGCATACGATGCATCATGGACATTAGATGACAAAGAAATGAACGAAGCTATGTTCTACGGTCTAGGTTCAGATGGTACTGTTGGTGCTAACAAAAACTCAATCAAAATCATTGGGGATGCTAAACCTGAACTTAACGCTCAAGCTTACTTCTCATATGACTCAAAAAAATCTGGTGGGTTCACAGTATCTCACTTACGATTTGGTCCAAAGAAAATCAAACGTCCATACTTAATTAACAGTGCAGACTTTGTTGCTTGTCACAAGTTCTCATACATGCAAGTATACTACATGCTTTCATCAGCAAAAAAAGGTGCAACATTCTTGCTTAATAGTCCTTTTGATGCAAAAACAGTATGGGAAAACATTCCTGTTGAACAACAAAAAGTAATTATAGACAAAGGTTTACAATTCTACGTAATTGATGCATACAAAATTGCTGAAAAAGCAGGTATGGGAACACGTATTAATATCGTTATGCAAGCTGCATACTTTAAGATTTCAGGCGTACTTGCAGAAGACGTAGCTGTAAAATCAATGAAAAAATTCATTGAAAAAACATATGGAAAAAAAGGTACAGAGATTGTAGAAAAAAATATCAATACAATCGATATGGCACTTAATGCTGTTGAAAAAGTTGAATATCCTTCAAGCACAGCAGGCGATGTTCACATGATCCCAGCTATGGCTACATCTGATGATGCGTTTGTTCGTGATGTACTTGGTGTAATGACTGTACAGCAAGGTGACAACCTTGCAGTAAGTAAGCTCCCAGAAGACGGAACATTCCCAACTGCAACAACTCAATATGAAAAAAGAGCAATTGCAGAAAATGTACCAGAATGGGACACAGAACTTTGTATTCAATGTGGTCAATGTACTGTAGTTTGTCCTCATGCTTGTATTCGTATGAAAACGCTTACTGATGCAGAAGCATCGAAAGCTCCTAAAACATTCAAAACATGTGATATTAAGCCAAAAGCAGAAGAAGGTAAAAAAGTTGTTCTTCAAATTGCAGCTGAAGACTGTACAGGTTGTGGACTATGTATTTCAGCTTGTCCTGCAAAAAGTAAAACTGAAGAAGGCAAAAAAGCAATTAATATGGTACACTACACACCAGAAGTACGCCATGCTGAAGCTGAAAACTGGGATTATTTCTTATCTTTACCAGATGCAGATTCTTCAACACTAAATCTTTCTACAGCAAAAGGATTAGCATTTAAACGACCTCTATTTGAGTTCTCTGGAGCTTGTGCTGGTTGTGGTGAAACACCATACGTAAAAATGTTAAGCCAACTTTTTGGTGACAGAACTATTATTGCTAATGCAACAGGATGTTCTTCAATATACGGTGGTAACTTACCTTCAACACCATATGCTAAAGATGCAAATGGAAGAGGACCAGCTTGGTCAAACTCTCTATTTGAAGATGCAGCTGAATTTGGTATGGGTATGAGACTTACAAGTGATAAACTTGCAGAATACGCTCGTGAAGTAGGAGCAAAAGCAATTCAAGCTGGCATTGCAAAAGCTACAGTTGAAAAGCTTATCGCTAACGATCAAGCTGACGATGCAGCAATTGCACAACAACAAAATGATGTAGTAGCACTAAAAGCTGAGCTTTCAAAGTCTTCTGACCCTATTGCAAAAGAATTAGAATCTTTAGCTGATCACTTTATAAAACGATCTCACTGGATTCTTGGTGGTGATGGTTGGGCTTACGACATTGGTTTCGGCGGTCTTGACCACGTAATTGCATCTGGCAAAAATATTAACATTCTTGTTATGGATACTGAAGTATACTCAAATACTGGTGGACAAATGTCAAAAGCAACTCCTATTGGTGCTGTTGCTAAATTTGCTGCTAGTGGTAAATCTATGAGTAAAAAAGATTTAGGTATGATTGCTATGAGTTATGGTTACGTATATGTTGCACATATTTCTATGGGTGCTAACATGGCTCAAACAATCAAGGCCATTAAAGAAGCTGAAAGCTATGACGGACCATCAATTGTAATTGCATACAGTCACTGTATCAGTCACGGTATCAACATGGCTAACGGTTTAACAAACCAAAAAGAAGTTGTAACAAGTGGTTTATGGCCTCTATATCGTTATGACCCACGTTTAGTAGATGAAGGAAAAAATCCTTTTATGCTAGACTCAAAAGAACCAGACTTCAACTTAGCAGACTTTATGTACAAAGAAGTTCGCTTCAAAGTACTAAAACTTGCAAATCCAGAAAGAGCTCAAATGCTTCTTGATTCTGCAGTTGTAAAAGCAAAACGACAATGGAAGGAATACGAATACCTTGCAAAGAGGGATTTCTAGTTTTTCTAGTTAGTTAATTGCAAAAGCTCGTCACACAAGTGACGAGCTTTTTTTTCCACTTTCAACAATCAGAGACTAGATGCATACTTTAATTTATGATATAATCTCTAAAACTATTTAAATGAGGGTATTTTGTTACTAATTCACGAAATAATTTTTGCTATTATAGTATTTATTCACTCAAGACTTTGTTATGAACTTACAAGTAGAATACTAAATAAATCAAAATATCATTTTTTTCAATACCCGTTTTGTCTCATAAACGCAACAATACTACTTTTTGTTTTACACTACATAAAAGAACTCACATCACTTCATTACGTTTTATTAGTATTACTCCTTTTTTCTCAAATACGAGTTCTTTTTAAATCTAGGATTTTAACAACTATAACCATTACAACTGGCCTCATTTTACATCTCTTTGTATTTAGATGTATAACAGTTTCCCTTTTTTCACTTATGCATAACCAACAAATTGTAGATACTATTTCTTCACCTTTTTTGTTTTACGTGACAAGCATCATTGCCTTTATTTTGCACATAATAGCCATACTTTTTTTCAATAAGTTTGTACCACCAAGGTATTTAAAAATTATAGAAGAAAATGCAGAGCTTTTATTGTATATTTCAATCATTTGTATAGTCTTAGTAAGCTACTTAATTTTTAATGCAAATATTTATAGCTTAGATAGTGCAGCAAGAGGTATCCAAGTACAACAAATAGTTCTCCCTACTATGATATTACTGCTGTTTTACATTGCATTATTAATGCTTTTTAATATTATAAAATTACATGCCTACAAGCATAAAGCAACAGAACTTGAAGATACCATAAATAAGGAAAAAAGATTAAAATCAGCCCTTTTTAATATGACTAAAATTTTTGTTGAGTTTAGTTGTACAAGAGATGAGCTAATTAGATTTGTAAGACACGAGAAGGATGTTGACATAAGTCTATACAATTCTTACTCAGACTTTATGCATAAAACAGCACAAAGATTTATGCACCCAGATGATATATATAAATCACAGGAAATTGAGGCGAAAAACATTATTAATTTGCTAAAAAAAGGCCAAAATGAGGTAACATACGAATACAGAACCCCCGTGTATCAAGAGTCAAGTAAATTACCAACGAAGTTTATTTGGCATAAATTACTCATGCAAAGCAAAATTGACCCTGAGACAAATGAAGTTACTGCTTTTTTTCTAGTCTATGAAATACATGACCAAAAAGAAGCTCAACTTTCCTTGCAAGCGAAAGCTGAACGTGATACTCTAACGGGCGGTTACAATAAAACAACTGCACAATCATACATCGATAGTCATTTACAAACAATTTCTCAAGGTACTTTTTTTATGATAGACTTGGATAATTTTAAATCAATAAATGATAATTTTGGTCATACATATGGAGATAATGTACTCTGCGAACTGTATAACAAAATCAAGGCACATTTTAGAGCGCATGATATTATTGCACGCGTTGGCGGAGACGAGTTTATTGTATTTGCTACCGATAACTTAACACATAAAATAATTGATGAAAAAGCATCAGATATTTGTAAAGAAGTAAAACATACGTACACACACAGTTCAGGAAAGGAAATTACCGTTTCTGCAAGTATCGGTATATCTCTTGCGCCAAAGGATGGTTTAACATTCTTTGAGCTTTTTAATAAAGCAGATAATGCCATGTATCAGTCAAAGAATAAAGGAAAAAGCACCCACACATTTTATTCGTAGTGCAAGTTTTTATCGATATTCTTACAACTGCTTAGCAAGAGCATATTAAGTTATTTTCCTTTTTCTCCTGATGCTAAATTATACAAATATCGTTTTATCTTTGAACTTGCAGTCTTTTCAAACTCTGCAACGGCCTTTACAACAGAAACCTTTGAAAACTTATTTACCTGACTATTTGTAAAATATTTAATTTCTGATAAGATTTCCTCTTGCTTAAACAAAATCGCTTCTTTTATATCTTCGACAGTATTTAATATACTATCAGTTATTTTTTGCTCATCTAATTGTACAAGCGCTACAAGACCTGTATCATCTTCAACAACTAAAGACTCTAATACATCGGGATGCTGATTTAAAACAAACTCTATATCTTCTGGATAAACATTTTCTCCACCAGAACCTAGAATCATGTTCTTAAGCCTTCCTTTTAGTGACAATCGACCTTTTGTTATTTCCCCTAAGTCTCCAGTTTTAAACCAGCCTGCACCTACTGAATCTTCAGCAGTTGTAAAAACTTCATCAGTTAGTTCCTTTTCTTTGTAGTAACCCCTCATGATATTGTCACCCTTAGCAACAACCTCACCAATACCACTTACAGGATCAGGATTTAGTATCTTTATTTCAACACCTTCCATTACAGGACCAATAGTCCCTGCTTTTGTGTTTTTAGGATTTGAACCTGCTAATAATGGGGAAGTTTCTGTAAGCCCATACCCAATAGCGTAGGGAAACTTTGCATCTTTTAAGAATTGTTCTACAACTGGATCTATTTTTGCTCCACCAATCCCAAAAAACCTAATTCGTCCGCCAAATGTTTTTTTAAGCGATTTGCCAGCTAGTCTATGGAACAAAATTTGAAAAAAACGCATTGCGTATAATTTTTTTACCAAAGGCTTTTTTGTAAAAGTTGGAATAATTTTATTCTTATATATTTTTTCCATTATTATTGGAACACTTAGTACAATAGTTGGTCTAACAATCTTAAAAGCTGGCAACAATGATGATACTGTTGGTGGCTTTCCAAGATAATAAACGCAAGAACCATTCATAAATTGTAATATAAAGCCCAAGCTAAATTCATACACATGAGATAAAGGCAAAAATGATAAACACCTGTCGCGCTTGTTAATTCTTTGTACACTTTGTACTTGAATAGCCATAAATACTAGGTTTTTATGAGTAAGTTCCACACCTTTAGAGCGACCAGTTGTTCCAGATGTGTAAATAATAGAAGCTGTATCACTTGGTTCAATTACAACATTTGGAACTTCTTCATTACTATCTGATATATAATCTTTTGGTTCTTTTAAGTTCTTACCTGCAACTCTAAGAAGCATAAAGTCTTCAACTCTAATAATAAATGGAATAATTTTAGCTTTTAAGGGAATTGTTTGAGCTTGCATTTTCTCAGATATAAAAATACCAGAAACTTCTGCGTGTGTTAATATCGTTTCAACTTCACTTATACTAAAATCTGGCAAGATTGGCACTGCTATTGCACCATAATTTACAATAGCAAAATAGGAAATGCACCAATTTGGATCACTGCCGCTCCATATAGCAACCTTGTCTCCTTTTTTTATGCCTAAGGATTTAAGTAATTTTGCAACCTGCACCGTCTTTACAGCAACTTCTGCGTATGTGAGAGGCGTTGTATGCACAAAGGATAAAGCATTACACTCCGCAAATTCTCTTACTGAATGATTAAATAAGGCGGGAAATGTATATTCCCCTAAATCGTGGAGTGTAACCATGCTTTAACCTCCAAAGGGTGGTGTACGTATAAAAGTATCGTCTCGTTCATAGCCAACAGAAATAATACCTACGTGTGTTTCACAGTATTTCTCAATAAATTCGACATAGTTGCGTGCATTTTCTGCCATTTCATCGTATGAGCGACATTTATTAAGAGGAGTCTTCCAACCTTTAAACTTTTTGAGTACTGGTTTAGCTTTTTCTAATGCTTCAATTGAAGTTGGAAAATCTGTTACTTCAACACCATCAATTTCGTAGGCTACACATGCTTCAATTTCATCTAATGTATCATAAATATCTAAGTGTGTTAAAACAAGGCTTGTAATCGAATTTACTCGACATGCATATCGTAGTGCAACTAAATCGAGATACCCACATCTCCTTGGACGTCCGGTTGTAACACCATATTCACGCCCTGTTTCTCTTACATAATGATATAATTCACTTTGTGTTTCTTCATCAAATTCAGTTGGCATAGGTCCATTCCCTACGCGCGTTGAATATGCTTTAAAAACACCTAAAATTTCATCAAGATTTTTTGGACCAAGCCCAGAGCCAACTGCTGCGCCAGAAGCACATGACATGCCAGAAGATACGTACGGATATGTTCCAGAATCTAAGTCCAATAGCGCGCCTTGAGCGCCTTCCATTAATACATTTGATTTACGATATTGCCAAAGCTCAGCGGTTAAGTCTACCCGCATTTTTACTAATTGATCTATATAAGGTGCAAGAAAAACTCTATCTTCTTCTTCGAGTTCATCCATTTTATCTTTCCATGTTAAATCACTAAGGCGAATTCCATCTCTTTCTGACTTCATTGAGTATGTTGTGCCTATACCTCGTCCCGTAGTTCCGATTGGATTTTTTCGAGCAGCATCACGTTGTTTGTCCATTTCTCTGTAACGAGGCAATACTAAATGAGCCCGATCAGAAATAAAGACTCGACCTTCCCAATCAATACCCTTACTTTTAAGCATATCTAGTTCTTCAAAAAGAGCTTTTGGATCTATAACCATAGCCATACCAAGATAGACCTTTTTTCCTGGATGTAAAATACCAGAAGGCACAAGATGTAATGCATATTGGTCACCATTTACTACAATGGTGTGTCCAGCATTTGCACCGCCTGCATAACGCACAACAATATCGCAAGAATCTGCTAAATAATCAACAATTTTTCCTTTCCCTTCATCGCCCCATTGAGCACCTATAACTACTACATTCATACAAGGAGTATATCATAGAAATATTTTTTTGGATAGACTAAATAAAGGCTTTTGTCGAATAAATCTTCAATTAAGCAAAAAAAAGAAAGGCTACACAGCTGCTAAAAAAGTTTTAACAGCTGTGTATAAATTAGTCCTAATTTACCACTCCTGAGTAGTATCTGTTTTGAATAATGATCCAGGGAGAACCAGATGGACCTTCTAAAAATCCTTCAAACTGGTTTTCGTCAAATTCAAGTGTAATCTTATCAAACTTACCTATCGTGTACTTTCCTCTACTTGTAAGTCCTATTGATGGATCATCACCTGTATCCATTATAAAGTATCCTATTCTTTCACCGTCTGGGATTATAGATAGCTGAATCTCCATACCGCTATAATCTTCGTGACTAGTAACAAAGGCATTACTTTGTCTAGAGAAAACAAACTCAACATCAAACTCTGTTTCAACGCCACCAACAAAACGTTTAAAAGTTAGACTAAAAGTGCTAGCAGTCATCTCTCCAGTTATATTTTCATGTTTCATAGTAAAATTAACAAGATTGCCATTTTGCTCCCAGCTACCCGTAGAGGCACCAGAACGGTCGCGGTAAGTCAAGGTTCTGTCTTTATTCGCAGTTATTGCTGGATAAGTACTAGAAGATCTCTTAAACGTTGCACCTTCAAGAACCACCCCATTGCTTTGAAACTCAAAACCAAGATTATCACCACCATGTTCATTTTCGAAAGCAGAAGTTGTAAAAACAGGTGTATCTTGTACTGCTGCTAGGTTTTCTAGTGTTGCAATAATGTCCTCTTTTCCAAAACTTGAAAAAGATATGTTATTTACTGCAGTTTGTTTCCAACTTCCTTTTCTGTCTGTCATAACAAAGGTTCCGTCTGCGCGCATATCAATCGGTTCTACAAAGTTATCACCCGAAACAGTGTATCCTGCAGCATATACACCTATAGGTAACCAAGAAGCATAGAGTGTAGCTGGAACAGAACTAGAGGTAACATTTTCGCCATCCATGTATATAGGTAGCTCATTTCCTGATTCCCCTGACCAACCTATAAAGGCATAACCATCACGCGTAAAAGTGTTACGGTTTAGCATGGCACTGCTTTCTCTAATTACTTGGTCTTGCATTGTGCCCTTTCCACCATTAGTATCAAAGGTTATGACGGGAAATTTTTGTAATACAAGGTTATTAGCACTCCCTCCTGCACCCTGCCCTACTATACCAATTTCATTATAAGGTGCATCCAAGAAAAAATACCCTGGATTTAAGGAAAGGTTACTATTATCTGGAGGCGTTGAAACAAGCACAGCATTTTCACCTGCAGACGCTTGCAAATATGTTGGACTTAAACCAATACGGCTACCTGCAGAAAGACTTCCAGAAATTTCTACATGTGAACCATCTTTATATACTAGGTTTGTACTATTGCCGTCTATAACTATTCTTCCTCCTAGCAAATTTATACTAGCATATGGCACATTGATACCTATATCATTTCCTTGTATGCTTACGTTATTTAGACTTACATTAGCCCCATCAGCTCCATCAGCTACAGTAGAGCCTATAGCTACCGCAGCATTGTTTTGCATTGCAACGTTCTGTAGGCTTAAATTTCCTCCAAACGTACTTACCGCTATTAAAGAATTACTAGAGTCTTTAAGATGTTCTTTATTGCCGTCAATTGTAATATTTTTTATAGTAGTACCAACTGAATCATTCCATGTAAATACATCCGTATTAGTATATTTTTTTAATGTAATTACTCCTTCACCGTCTATTGGTGTCTCGCTACGTAAGGTAATGGGACTCATAACATAGATTGTTCCTTCCCTATCACCTAATACCTCTTTTGCACGGTTAAAACTTGCAACAGGTGCATGAGGATAAAGGCCAGAGTTGTTATCACTGGGTGCACCTTCATAATTACCCTCAAATGGATATAAATAAACAGTATCTGCACGCGCAACAAATCGATTCACCCCACCTCTAACACTAACGGCCTCTGAAGAAGCACTAAAATATGTTGGATCTACAGGCCCCTCATATGGAGGATCACCAGGAAACGGCATGGCTATGGTGTTATGGTTAAATATTTTTACACTTGCGTACAACTCCTCGCCTCTTCGTATCTTCTTAAAAGTTACGTTAATGCGTCCACCTTCTTGCGGTACTTCAAGAGTTTTTGTTGCGATAATAGAGTCATCACTTGCTCTTAAAAGAGACACCTCTAAATCTAAACCATCAGGCATTCCTGCCAGAGAGCGACTATTTTGTTGTATTGATGCATCCTTTTCCTCATTCCTTTGTATATTCATACTTGGCGTATAGTCAGGAAGTTCTATCGAAAAAGGAACGTCTGTTGTAGACACATTCCATAGATCACTGCAAGAACTACTAAGAAATGAAAAAACCATAACCAAAGGTAATAATAATCGCATTTTCATACTTACTCCTTGTAATAAAAACTCTGTTTATGTGTAAGCTAACTTCTCGTGCACACCTCAAAATATACAAATAAAACAGAGCGAACTTTCTATTTATATTGTCATTAAAAAGATCTTATATTATACTATAACACGAAATAGTAAAAAAAACAACTTTTTTTTTCGTACTCATACTTAAGCAAAAAAAAGGGGAAGCTCTGAATACATGATTCAAGGCTTCCCATTTTTTTATACACAGTTAAACTACTCAGCAGGAGTTTCTTCTTCAGAAGTTGTTTCCTCTGCTGCTGTTTCTTCCACAGGTGCTTCTGTTTCTGCAGAAGTTTCTACAACTGCTTCTTCTGCAGCTGGTGCAGGAGCTGGAGCTTCTTCAACTACAGGCTTTGGTGGCGGGTTATTTTTAATGAATGCGTTACAATATTTGCAAATACTCATTTTTTGCCCGTCAATTTCATGTTCATAAAGAACCTTAATGTTTTTATTGTTACAGCGAGGGCATTCACCTCTACCGCTTTTAACTTGATCTTTTATACCTTTACCGCGATGTGCTTTTGACATAATCCCTCCTAGTTAGCCTTTTCTTCTGATTCAACAGTGGCTTCTTTTACTTCAGCTTTTTCAGCTGACTTTGCAGGCTTTTCTGCCTTTGCTTTAGGAGCCGGTTTTGCTTTAGCAGGAGCTGATTTTTCTTTCTTTGCAGGTGCTTTCGCTTCTTTTTCTGCATCAAATTTATAATCAACTAATTCTAAAATTACAACATCAGCCGCGTCTCCTTGGCGGAAACCAAGTTTCATAATGCGAGTGTATCCACCCTTTCTGTCTTTCATACGAGGGCCAATATCTGTAAACAATTTTGCTAAAATTGCAGGATCTGAAATAAATCTTGCAACTTGACGACGGTTATGAACAGTATCAACTTTTCCGCGTGTAATCATTTTCTCTGCAGCTTTTCGCACTTCTAAAGCCTTTGCCTTAGTAGTTGTAATCCGCTCATAGCGAAACAAAGATGTTACCATGTTACGTGACATTGCTCTTCTGTGAGAACTTGTTCTCGAAAGTGGATTAAAACCTTTTCTATGATTCATCTGATTCTTCCTTTTTCTTAGTGAAGTTTACCGCATTTTTTAGATGACTGTAATCGGTCATACCGAGGTTCAAGTTCCATTCAAGCAGCTTATCTTTAATCTCTAATAAACTTTTTTTACCAAAATTGCGAGTTTTGGCTATGTCATCTTCTGTTTTTTTAGTCAATTCACCAATTGTATGAATGTTAGCATTTTTTAGACAATTTGATGAACGCACTGAAAGCTCAAGTTCTTCAACAGGTGTGCTTAAAAGTTGTTTAATTCTTTCATCACCTTCATCAAGCTCATCATTTCTACTAATTTCGCTATCATTAAAATTAATGAAAATTGAAAAATGCTCTTTTACAATTTTTGCAGCTTCAGCCAATGCATCTTCAGGTGCAATGGTTCCGTCTGTCCAAATTTCCATAACTAATTTGTCATAGTCATTTCGTTGCCCGACACGGCAAGGTTCAATTGCATATTTTACCTTTGGAATGGGGGTGAAAATCGCATCCATTGGAATAGTGCCAACAACTTCAATATATCTCTCATTCTCTTCAGCTGGAATATATCCGCGTCCAAGATCAACTTGCATTTCAAACTCAAGCTTTGCATCTTCCATCATAGTGAAAAGTTCAATATCTTTTGTTAGAACTTCAAGCTGACTACCTTTTTCAAGCATATCGCTTGTTACAGTACCAGGACCTGAAAACTCAAATAAAAATGTTTCTTGTTCTACATCTTCTGCAAGTTTTACTCTAATTTGCTTTAATGTATTAAGGATTTGAAGTGCATCATCTACAACATTAGGAATGTTTTCAAATTCACTTGAAATTACCTTTGGTACACCATCAGCATCGTACGATGTAATACGAACAGATGTTATTGCATAACCTTGTATACTTGAAAGCAGTACACGTCGTAACGTGTTACCTACAGTAGTACCAAACCCTGTTTCAAATGGATAAGCAATAAACTTTCCATAATTAGGATTTGATTCAAGGTATTCAAACATTATTCCCTTGGGTGTTTTAAAACCCTGCATTAAATTTTTTCGGGCCATACTCACCTTCCTACATACGACGTGTTTTTCGTGGGCGACATCCATTATGAGGAATAGGTGTCACATCACTGATTGACTTAATCTTTAAGCCCATAGCACCCAAAGATCGCACAGCTGATTCGCGTCCAACACCTGGACCTTTTACGAATACATGTACTTCGCGTAAGCCATAGCTTACTGCTTTTTGAACTGCTGTTTCAGCTACAGATTGTGCAGCGAAAGGAGTAGATTTTTTAGCGCCTCTAAAACCAAGCCCTCCTGATGATGCCCATGAAAGAGCATTACCTTTGAGATCAGTAATAGTGATTATAGTATTATTGAAGGTAGCTTGAATATAAACATTACCTTCATATACGCTTCGCTTCTCTTTTCTTTTTTTAACGGTTGCCATTAATTATGCCTCCAGCTTATTTCTTCTTACCAGCTACGGTCTTTTTCTTACCTTTGCGTGTTCGTGCATTGGTTCGAGTTCTTTGTCCACGTACAGGAAGACCCTTTCTGTGTCTTAATCCTCGGTAACAACCAATATCCATAAGGCGTTTAATGTTAAGACCAACTTCAGTTCTCAAACGACCTTCTACTTTATACTCATTATCAATAAGAGTACGAATAGCAGCAACTTCTTCATGACTTAAATCATTCATGCTTCTTGTTGGTTCTATTTTAGCCTTTGCACAGATTTCATCTGCTGAAGAACGTCCGATACCGTAAATATATGTCAAAGCAATGTTGACATGCTTGTTAGGGAGGTCAACTCCCGCAATTCGAGCCATTTATCTCTCCTTAGCCTTGTCGCTGCTTATGTTTAGGGTTAGAACAAATAATCCGAACAACACCGAATCGTTTGATTACCTTACACTTATCACAAATAGGCTTTACACTTGTTCTTACTTTCATAGTATACTCCAATTATTCCCTTTCAATAAACTACAGATTACGTCCGCGTAATTTACCTTTTTTTGCTAGACCATCATGATGGTGCATTTTAAGGAGCGCATCGACCTGAGTCATTGTATCCAAGTCTACCCCAACCAAAATGAGAAGTGATGTACCACCTAAAAGCATAGAAATACTTTGTGGCAATCCAAATACATTTTGTACTACTGTAGGTAGAACAGCAATCCCTGCAAGATATAGTGAACCTGGCAATACAAGCCTGTTCAAAACACGTTGCAAGTACACTTCTGTGTTGTCCGTTCTAATTCCGGGAATTGAGCCGCCATTTTCCCGAATGTTTTTTGCCATTTCTGTGGGGTTCAAGGTTACCTGAGTATAGAAATATGCAAAAAAGACAATAAGCAGAATTAATAAAACATTATAAACCAACCCTGTAGGAGTTAGTATAGCTGCTAACCTGTTTAACCATCGTACTTCTGGCCCTAAACTTGTTGCAATTTGCAAAGGAAAGGTCAAGAATGAAGATGCAAAAATTACAGGAATAACACCTGATGGATTTAACTTAAACGGAATGTATGTGTTTTGTCCACCATACATCTTTCGCCCAACTACACGTTTTGCATAATGAATAGGAATTTTTCTTTGACCTTGTTGTTCGTAAACTACAAGACAAATTATCACAAAAAACATGATGGCAACAACTACTGTTACAACAAGCATTTGTGCACCTTGTTCATTAATTAAACGACCAAGTTCAAACACAGCAGCTGGCAACCTAGCAACGATACCTGCAAAAATAATCATAGATACGCCGTTACCAATTCCTCTAGCGGTGATTTGTTCACCCAACCATATAGCAATCATAGTACCAGTTGTCATAGTTAGCATAAACAACAAGGTAAAACCTAGTTGACTTTCCATAACAACAGCACCAGGGATACTGTATGCAAGTACGGTTCCAGCATAACCTTGAATCATTGCAACAAAAACAGTTGCTATACGAGTCCAAGACTGAACTTTACGTTGTCCACCTTCTTCTTGCGAAATCCGCTTCAAAGTTGGAAAAATAATGAGTGCTAAGTTCATAATAATCTGTGATGAAATGTATGGCATTACACCAAGCATAAACACAGAAAAATTAGAGAAAGCACCACCAGCAAAAAAGTCCATATAATCTACAAAAGCATTACCTTGACTCAATGAATCGAAGTATGAAGTTAATGCTTGTGGACTGATGCCTGGTATGGTTAGTATACTACCCAAACGAAATACCGCTAATACACCAATAGTAAAAAGCAGTCTTTCGCGTAGTTCTTTAACCCTAAACATGTTAACAATAGGATTTGCCATCTTTTTTCCCTACTTCCTATTCACCTGAAACGGTAACCGTTCCGCCGGCTTTTTCAATTTTTTCTTTAGCTGTAGAAGAGATTTTGTCAACTTCAACAGTTAATTTTTTTGTTACTTCACCGTTAGAAAGAATCTTAATCAAAGGTTTTGCATTTTTATTAATCATGCCCTTTTCTGACAAAGTCTTCACATTTACGGTTTCACCGTCATCATATTTTAATTCAAGATCGCATACATTAAGTACAAGATATTCCTTCTTAAAAGGATAGTTAGAAAAACCACGTCGAGCGATACGTCTGAATAAAGGCATTTGACCACCTTCGAAACCTACATATACTTTTCCACCAGAACGTGATTGTTGTCCCTTATTACCTCGACCAGCTGTTGTTCCTCTTCCTGAAGAAGAACCACGACCTACAATTCTTTTTTTCTTATTAGCACCCTTAGGCGCTGAGAGATTAAAATCAGACATTATTTTATCTCCTCAACTTTAACAAGATGTGATACAGCAGCAACCATACCTAAAATGGCAGGAGTTGCGTCATGCTCAACACTTGAGTTTATTTTTTTCAAGCCTAAAGATCGAACAGTTGCTCTTTTGGGAGGTTTTTGTCCGATTGTGCTTTTCACTAAAGTTACTTTAATTTTTTTTACACCGGCCATAATTAACCCCACATATCATTCAGGGATTTTCCCCTGTTTTTAGCAACACTACGTGCATTCATAACGTTTTTAGCAGCTTTGAAAGTTGCTCGTACAACGTTAACAGCAGTGTTTGATCCCAAAGACTTAGACATTATATCTGTAGCCCCTGCAGCTTCCATAATAGCACGAACAGCACCACCAGCTATGATTCCAGTACCTCCACAAGCAGGCATTAAAAGCACTTTAGCACCTTTGTAGTCAGCTTGAATTCTATGAGGCAATGTACCGTTTTTCAAAGGCAATTGAATTAAATTTCTCTTAGCCTTATCAATACTTTTTCTAATAGCTTCTGTTACATCATTTGCTTTACCAAAACCATAACCTACGCGACCTTTTTGATCACCTACAACAGTTAAAGCTGAAAAAGAAAATCTTCGTCCACCTTTTACAACTTTTGCAGTACGGTTAAGTTTTACTAGTTTTTCGACAAACTCTTTAGGTTGGTCTCTATCAAAATTCTTTTTACGTTCCATAGATTCTCCTAAAATACGATGCCGGCTTTACGTGTGCCGTCTGCTATAGCTTTAACTACACCGTGGTATAGATAGCCGTTGCGGTCGAAAACTACAGAAGTAACTTTCTTTTCTTTAAGACGTTTACCCATTTCTTCACCGATTTTTTCTCCACTAGCCACAGTTGGACGTAATGTTGAAAATTCTTTTTCAAGAGTTGAAATAGAAGCCAATGTCTTACCTTCATCGTCATTTATAACCTGCACGAACAAATTACAATTGCTTCTTGTAACTGTCATTCGAGGCCTGTCGGCAGTACCGTGCAAGCGTTTTCGGATGTGGATTTTTCTTTTAAGCCTTTTTCTTTGCTTATCACTAAGTTTTTTAATCATACTAAACACCCTTATTTAACGCCGGACTTACCGACTTTTCGTTTAATTACTTCGGTTTCATAGCGAATACCCTTGCCTTTATATGGCTCAGGCTTTCTGAGTTTGCGAACTTGTGCAGCGAATTCGCCCACATGTTGCTTATCAATACCAAATATTGAAACCTTACCTTGATTATCAGAAGTTACTGTTAATCCTTCTGGAATACCTACAATAAAGTCTGTAGAATATCCAAGATTCATAATAAGTAAGTTACCTTGCACTTCAGCGCGATAACCAACACCATTGATAATAAGATTTTTTGTATAACCTTCTGTTACACCAATAACCATGTTTTGCAACAAGCTACGATACAAACCGTGAGCTGCGCGAGCAGGTTTACTGTCATCAACTCTTTTTACCAAAGCTTCTGTTTCACCAACTTCAATTGTTACATTTGGTGTAAAGTCTTGTGTAAGTTTACCTTTAGCACCTTCTACTGTTATAAGATTGCTTTCAACAGTGATTTTAACGCCAGCTGGAATAGTTACAGGAAGTTTACCAATTCTTGACATATCTTCCTCCTACCATACTGTACAGATAAGCTCGCCACCAATCATTTTTTCAGCAGCTTTTTTACCTGTAGTAACACCATCAGATGTTGAAACAATTACTGTACCGTATCCGTTAAAAACACGGGGCAGATCCTTATACCCAGAGTAAACACGACGACCTGGAGTTGAAACTTTTTTCAATCCATGGATAACACTTTCATTTGCATCATCGTATTTAAGAAAAATTCGAATAATACTTAAATTATCCTGAGTTGTCTTTTTAAAATTCTTGATATAGCCTTCTGTTTTCAGAATTTTCACGATCTCAAGTTTGAGTTTCGATGTAGGAACATCTACTTTTTCGTGTCGGGCCATTGCCGCATTCCGAACTTTAGTTAACATATCTGCAATAGGGTCTGAAACGCTCATTCTATACTCCTACCTTCTACCAGCTTGACTTTGTTACACCTGGTAACAAA
>CAYJPS010000006.1:0-20331 GCA_964372135.1 uncultured Treponemataceae bacterium
CACGTGTTAAGTTTAGCTCTGTAGAAAGTGCTAATTGAAAAAAATCCTTAATCATAACAATAGCGTGTTCTGTTTCTTTTGGGGACAGCTTTGGGGTGTAATTTTTTGGTATTGAAAGTTTCGACATGAAATCCTCTTAATTACTGGAATTGTTTGATTATAGCAAAAATTTTGGGTAATGTAAATAGAGTGTAGTTTTTGTGAAATGTTTTAAGAGCTTATGAGCTGTCTAAATATAAAAAAACTGCGATGATGGCACCGCAGTTTTTTATATTTAGTTTTCCATTGAACCGTCAAATTTTACAGTTGATGGTTCGAAGTTTATTTTTCGTGTAAACTCTAGCGCATCTTTTGCTCCATAGAGTCTATCCATTCCATTGTCTTCCCATTCTATAGAAAGCGGACCTGAATAATTTACAATGTTCAGTTCTCTAATAATCATTTTAAAGTTAACATCTCCGTGTCCTGGTGAAACGAAATTCCATCCACGGCGTAAGTCCCCGAATTCTAGGTGCGATCCAAGTATTCCAGAGCGACCATCAAGTTTTACATAGCAGTCTTTTACGTGAACATGGTAAATTTTTTCTGCAAAGTCACGTGCAAAAAGTGCAGGATCTAAGCCTTGCCATTGAAGGTGACTTGGGTCAAAATTTATCCCCAGAGTTTCTCTATTGTTAAAGACTTCGAATAGTTTTTTTGTTGTGTAATAGTCGTATGCTATTTCAGATGGATGTACTTCTAGTGCAAATTTTATACCACATTTATCAAATTCATCAAAAATAGGTGTCCAAAGTTCTAGTATTGAATTGTATCCATCTTCAATTTGTTTTGTTGTAGTTTGAGGGAATGAGTATATCCACTTCCAAATTGGGGATCCCATAAAACCTGTTACAACCTCACAGCCCATATTCTTAGCAGCTTGGGCTGTATACTTCATTTGTTGAATCCCCCATTGTCGAATTTTTTCAGGATTTCCTGCGCAATCTTTTGGAGCAAATCCATCAAGTCTTTCGTCGGGGGCATCCCCTATGCATTGACCGGCTAGGTGATTTCCAATAGCCCAACATTTCAAGTTATATTTTGCAAGCGTTTCTTTTTTGAGTTTTACATAGGTAGGGTCTGTTGCTGCTTTTTCCACATCCATGTGGTCGCCCCAACAGCAAATCTCAAGCCCATCATATCCCATTTTGCTAATAATTCTACATACTTCTTCAAATGGTAAGTCTGCCCATTGTCCGGTAAAAATTGTAATTGGTCGTGCCATTTTTTTCTCCTAATTCTATATGGTTGTTGATTCTCTAATTAATAGTTCTGTTTCTAGATACACGCTTTTCATTGGGTTGTCTTCATTTGTAAAATTGTTTACAAGCATTTCGCAACTTAAAAATCCTAATTGATAGCGAGGTTGATTTACGGTAGTGATTGATGGATTGCACATGGAGGATATTTCTACATTATCAAATCCTATTACAGTAATATCCTCGGGAACATTTAAGTTTGATTTGCGCGCTGCTTTTATTACTGCTGCAGCGTATACGTCGGAAGCACAAAAAAAAGCGTTGGGACGATTTTGTGAACCTAAAACTTGCATGATCGCTGAAACGGCCATGTCATAGTTTATCTCACTTAATTGTATAATTAAACTATTATCTATTGGCATTTGAGCATTTTCCAACGCCTCTATGTAACCTTGTAAACGATCTCTAGCGTATTTATAGTAAACTGGTCCGTTTACAAAGGCAATGTTTTTTTGTCCTAAAGAAATAAGATGGTTGACAGCTGATCGTGCGGCTGTTACATCATCTACTGTTACAAAAGGAATGCCCAATGTTTTATCGCATTCACAGCATTGCACTAATGTAACAACATCTGCAATCTTTTGCAAGATTGATGCTTCAATGTAATTGGTTGTGATGACACCTGCAGCTTTTGCTTTTTTTACTAAGTCTAAAAAGGAATCGACGGTGAGGCCAGTTAGTTCAGTTTCATTTATAAGAAGATTGTATTGGTGTCGTGATGCAGAGGCTTTTGCGCCTTGGATTATAAGGCTGTAAAAAGGATTGTCTAATGATGGGATATTGAAAATAATTAAATTGCTAGAACGTGTGTTTGCAGTAATATGATATTCGGCAGTGCTGTATCCAAGTGATTCCATTGCGGAAAGTACTTTGTCTCGCGTTTTTTGCGTTACCTCTGGTGAATTATTCAAAACTCGTGAAATTGTAGACATTGAAACGCCCGATAGCTGAGATATTTCTAAATATGTAGTTTTTTTATTTTCTGGTAACACAAATCCACCTTTTTGTATGTTTATGCAGTTTTCATTAATTTTTTATAAGTATAACCATTTTTTTAAGTAATGTAAATATATTTTTCTGAAAAAATTTAAAATATTCTGAAAAAAAATTAAATAAGATATATGAAATTTCAGAAAAAATATGAAATACTATTGACATTTTTCTGAAATAAGTTATAATGATTTCTGAAAAGGTCTTCATGAACAGGAGGTTATTTTATGAAGAAAATATTAATTGCTGTATTATTAGTTGTTACAGCTTCAATGGTTTTTGCTGGCGGTGCAGGAGATGATTCAAAACTTCTTGCTGTTGTTACTCCATCAGCTACACACGGATTTACAGGTGAATCAGTTCAACACTGTGAAGCTCAAGTAAAAGCACTCGCAGAAGAACATGGTTTTGAGTATCGCTTTATGACAGCTGCTGAGTCTGGTGAACAAAGTAATGCAGTTGATACTGTTATGGCTATGGGGCCAGATGCATTTGTTTTGTGGCCAGTTAATGGTGATGAAATGAGAAGTGCAGCTCAAACTATTAGTGATGCAGGTATTCCTTTAATTGTATATGACCGATTTATTCCAGGGTTTGTACCTACAGCTGAAATTTCAGGTGATAACGTACAAATTGGTGTAGACACAGGTAACTACTACAATGAATACTTTGCTGATGAACTTGCTACTGGAAAAGTAAACTACCTTGAATTTAAAGGTGACTCTTCAACAGTTCCACAAGAAAGAACAGATGGTTTTGAAGCAACTGCAAATGCAAACTTTAACTTAGTACAATCTTTTGTTACTGGTTGGCAACGACAAACTGCTATGGAACAAATGGAAAATTTCTTAAACACAAAAAGTGTAGCAGAAATTGAATCAATCCAAGCTATTTGGACACATGATGATGAAATCGTATTTGGTATTGTAGAAGCTCTTAAAAACTACAATGGTCCTGCAACCATTAATATTAAGATTATTAATGGTGTATCAGGTGGAGAAGAATTCATGGGTCTTATTGAAGATTCAGGCCTTGAAGGCATTGACTTCATTAGTAGCACATTCTCACCTTCTATGGTACGCGATGCTGTTGACTTAGGTTATGAAGCTTTAATGGGTAAAGACTTAGATAAAAAATATCTAGTACCTACAGAAATTATTGATGCTTCTAACTACAAAGAATACATGAAAGGTGACTTGTACACTACACGTTACAGTCTCTAATATCTATTCTTCATAGATTATTGCCTGCCTTAAGGTGGGCAATTTTTTTTATGGTAAAAAATTGCTACTGTTACTGATTAGTACACGAGCGGCAATTAACGACAACCTAGTCGTATCGCGAAAGCGAGTAAATAATAGGAATTGAATATGAATCTTCAAATGAAAAATATTACTAAGAGTTTTGCTGCGGTAAAAGCACTTACTGATGCTCAGCTTACTGTTGAGCAAGGTAGTGTTCATGGCTTATTAGGCGAAAATGGAGCAGGAAAGACTACCCTTATGAATATTTTGTCCGGTATTCTACCACCAGATAGTGGGGATATCATTATAGATGGCGAAAAAATACACAAAATGACTCCGCATAAAAGTTCGGAGTTAAAGATTAGATTTATTCATCAAGAATTAAATTTATGTAATGACTTAGCAGTTTACCAAAACATGTTTTTAGGAAATGAAATATACACAAAAATTGGTACTGTTGATAAAAAAACGGAAATAGAACGAGCTCAAAAGGTTCTCGATAATATGAATTCTAACATTAAGGCAACAGCCTTAGTAGATGATTTAGAAACTGCTCAAAAACAATTAGTTGAAATTGCACGGGCACTTCTTTTTCAGTCAGAATTAATTATTATGGATGAACCTACAACGGCGTTAAATAATAAAGAAATTGAAGACCTTTTTGCCATAATGAGAACATTAAAAGAGCAAGGTGTGAGTTTTATTTATATATCTCATAAAATGCCCGAAATTTTTTCAATTTGCGATCGGTACACTGTATTACGTGACGGCATCTTTATTGAAAGCGGCTTGATTGCTGATATAAATGAGGCAAAGGCAACTGAATTACTAATTGGCCGAAGTTTTGTAAGCACTAATTTAAAAGAAGGTCTACCGAACTATATAAAAGACGAAATCTATTTAAGCGTAGAGAATCTTAGTGGTGCAGATTATCACGATGTTTCGTTTTATGTAAAAAAAGGTGAAATACTTGTTATTACAGGTTTGCAAGGCTCTGGTTCTGCCGACCTTGCAATGGGCTTATTTTCAGCAAATCCGGTTAAAAGTGGTGCAATAAAAACTCGGCATGGGCAATTAAAAGCAAAGCACTTAAGCGATGTAATGAAAAGTGGTATTGCAATGATTCCTCGAAACAGAAAAGAAAGAGGGATTATTTCAGATTTATCTATTAGAAGTAATCATTCTTTAGCGTATTATACTTCTAAGCACAAAAAGATTTTTGTTTCTCAAAAAGAAGAAGCACAAAGGTTTGAAAAAAACAGACAATCTATGAGTATAAAAGCTGCAAGCGATTTAAATCTTATTACCTCTCTTTCTGGGGGAAATCAGCAAAAGGTAATTGTTGGAAAATGGCTTAATATAAATGCAGATGTCTATTTAATGGATAATCCAACTCAAGGTGTAGACGTTGGCGCAAAGTTTGAAATATATAAACTAATACATGACTTGGCAGCAAAAGGGAAGGCAATTATTGTGTTTAGTAATGAATTTCCCGAAATATTTCAACTTGCCGATAGAACCCTAGTGTTATATAAGGGTAGGGTAAACGGAATAATTAATAGAGATAAATTAACAGAAGAGTACGTAATGTCACTCAGTACTGGTAGTAAACAGGAGGCAAACGCATGAAATTTTTAAATAATATTAAGGGTGCAAAGGGATTAACATGGCACACCATTACTACTTCATATGGGCATTGGTTAAGCTTTCTCCTATTGCTTGTGGTTGCAACAATTATTAACCCATCATTTTTAAGGTGGAGCAATATTTCAAACCTTTTTATACAAGGCTCAATTATTGGAATCTGTGCTATGGGTATGAGCTTAATCATTTCAGCAGGAATGATTGATCTTTCAGTTGGTTCAACAGTAGCTATTGTTGCAGGTCTTGGCGTAACCGTTCTTAATTCAACACAAAGTTTGTTTTTAACGGTTCTATTTTGTATTGTTGGTGGTTTAACTTCTGGTTTAATTAATGGGCTTTTAGTAACAAAGGGAAAAATTGCCCCATTTATTGTAACTCTTGCAACAATGTCTGCATGGAGATCTATAATTAATCAATTAGGTCAAGGTGGTCCGTTTACGGTAAGCGAGGAAATGTATCAAGCATTTAGAGATATTGCTGCGGGGCGTTTTCTAGGCATTCCACATTTGATGATTTTTTTAATCCTTATTACAATTATTACTGCAATCCTTATGAGTAAAACAAAATTTGGTACCTATGTATATGCAATAGGTTCTAATCAACAAGCAGCACGTCTTAGTGGTATAAATGTTGATAAAATAAAAACACTTATTTTTATGTATGCAGGTTCTTTATATGGACTTTCAGCATTTTTACTCGCAAGCCGTCTAACTTCAATTCAAGCAGCGAGCGCAGGAACAGCTTATGAAATGGATGCAATTGCAGCAGTAGCTATTGGTGGTACTGCAATGGATGGCGGGCGTGGAAAAATTATTGGCACATTTTTAGGTATATTAATGCTTCGTATAATTAATACTGTACTGATTATGGCTAATGTTCCCCCTTTCCTAAACGGCCTTGTGACAGGTATAGTAATTATTATTGCAGTACTTGCTCAAAGTAAAAAAGCTGGAAAGCACTAGGAGTAAGTGATGAAAAAAGTAGCAATAATTGGCGCAGGTGGTATGGCCGCCTATCACTTTGAAGGCTATCGTTTGGCGGGAGCTGAAGTGGTTGCAATGTGCGATGTTGCCTTAGACAGAGCACAAAAATTTGCAAGCGAACATAATATAGAAAAAGCATATAGCAGTGTAGCTGAAATGAAGGCAGGAAGCCCAGAAATAGAAGCTGTGTCTGTTATTACCCCAAACAAATTTCATCACAGTGTTGTAATTGAAGCATTACATGCAGGCTTGCATGTTATGTGTGAAAAACCACCTGCCTTAAATGCGGCTCAAATTATTGAAATGCATGAAACGGCTCTAAAAGTGGGCAAAACTCTTATGTTTAATTTTAACAATAGAGCTAAACCTGAATCAAAGGCTATGATGAAGTATATAAGCGAAGGGATAGTAGGAACCATAAACTCAGCACAAGCCTCTTGGATTCGTCGAGCTGGCATTCCAGGTTTTGGTGGCTGGTTTACTAATAAAGAACTTTCTGGTGGCGGCCCTGTAATTGACCTTATCCATATGCTTGATTTAGCTTTGCATTTTATGGGTTATCCCGAAGCTGACTTTGTGCTTTCTAGGACATTTGATACCTTTATGGACAACCCTGCTTTCAAAGGCCCTTGGGGAATCCCAGATTCAAAAGATGCAGTAAACAATGTTGAAGCTGCGTGTCATGCTTTTATTACATTTAAATCTGGACAATGTCTCACTGTTAGATCTTCTTGGGCGGAAATGAATGAGAGAGAAGTTGCGTCAGTTGTGTTCCAAGGAACAAAAGCCGGTGGAAAAGTTGAAAGAATTTTCGGCATAGATGGAATTGACGAAACAAGTATTGACTCCTGTAAACTCTTTACAGAAGAAAATGGAAACCAAGTTAACAGGGATGTTATTACGCAAAAAGATGAAACAATGGGGCGCGAAGAAAGTGTTGCAAATTTTACTCGTGTTCTTGAAGGTTTAGAAGAACCTCTAAACACCTCCGAGCAAGCTGTAAAGCTTATGAAAGTTGTTGATGCATTGTATGAATCACATAAAACTAATGCGCCGGTGAAACTATAGTATTTATTTTCGTTTTAAGTTGATGCTGTGTCACAATTGGCACAGCATTTTTTTGCGTTCATTATTGCTACTATTTAAAAAATGATATACAGTAAGCTTTCTCATTTTTAAGATAAGGTGGAAACTATGACAAAAACAAAAAAATCATTAAAGAAGCGTATAATAAGAATTCTCATTATTATATGTATAACCATCCCAACTTTATTATATATAATTGGATTACTTACTATTGAGTATTCTCTTAAACGCCGTGACGAAGCCTTTTCAAATATTTTTGATATTAGTAATGCAGATGATGAAAATATGGAAGAGAATAGTTGGTATGCTCCCGGCGAACTAGAAAAAAGAGCTCAGGTAGCAGCAGCTGTTACGGTTTTTTTGAGTGAAACTGAAAATGCAGATGTATATATAGAAAGTTATGATGAATCTAAACTTTTCGCAAAAGTATTTACGAATGACACTTCAAACCTTTGGGTTCTTATTTTACATGGGTACGGTGCAAATCATGAAGAATCTTTAGATTTGGCTATGAATTTTTATAACCAATCATACAATGTTATTGCCCCAGATTTACGCGGGCACTCAAATTCTGGCGGGGAGTATATTACGCTTGGTTTGCACGATCAATTTGATGTAGTTTCGTGGGTAGAATATATTCTTTCTGTTGATAATGATGCTAAAATAGTATTGCATGGCTCTTCTATGGGTGGAGCTTCTGTATTACTTGCAAGCGAAAATAAAACTGTTTCTGATAATGTTATTGCAGTTGTAAGTGATAGTTCTTTTACAGGTGTTTTAGATGTTTTAACAGATCTCATGAATAATCTACTTCATATCTCTGATTTTCCCTTTATTTATACATCTCCCTTTGTTATAAAGCTTCACACAGGGTTAGATTTAAGCCTTGTTAGACCACTAGATTCTTTAGAAAAAATACAAGTACCTATTTTCTTTGTGCATGGTCTAAATGACTTTGTTATACCATCCCAAATGGTGCGAATATTATATGATTCTTATGACGGCGAAAAAGATATCTTAGAGGTAGAAGGTGCTAATCATATTGCTTCTCGATATGTGGATGGTGATTCATATTACACGAATATGTTCAATTTTTTAGAAAGGTATGAATGATATACCGTATGTAATAGATAGGGTTTCAATCAGATAGACAAATGCATAACGTATGTATTCATAAAAAAACTGCGATGATTTCATCGCAGTTTTCAATTATTAGTTTGCTTTAATAGAAACTTCGTTTCGGTTTTCGTAAGCATTTACAATGGCTTTAATAAAGTCACCATGAGGATCATTTAAGGTCATTGTTGCAGAAGATGTTACATCTACGAGCATGTCTTTTTCATCTTGACTTAAAGCATCGTACTTTGCTTTATCATCTTCATTCATGTTTTCAGAAACTTTAAGAGGTTTTCCGTTAATGTCGGAGGTATATTTATTGTACCAATCGACAACTTCACTTACTTTCATTCCAATAAAGATGTCTTCAAAATAATCCATTTGATCTTTAAAAGATCCTGAATTAAGCATGTAGCTGTCACCTCTTTCATCTTTTGTTGTCCAGTTGTTTGCATTTTCTTTTAAGTTTTCTTCAGTTGACTCGATGCCTGCGTAACTTGTCCCAGGCCATCCAATAAGGATAGAACCGTTACCTGCATAGTTAGGAGTAAAGATTTCATATACATTTACATCGATTGATGCAATTCTTCCGTCTTTATCAAATGTTGCATATGCAAAAGCTTCGTTAAATGAATATACAGGTGTTCCGTCTGTCCCTTTTCCGGGTCCAAGACGTCCAACAAATGAAGCTCCAAAACCCTCTGATGCAATTTCTGTAATATCAATTGCATTTCTTCTTTCGTATGAGTCAATAATAGCTTCAAGAATATTTCCATGAGGATCGTTTAAGCTCATAGAAGCAGAAGATGTTACGTCTACAAGCATATCTTTTTCTTCTTGACTTAAAGCATCATACTTTGCTTTATCTTGGGCATTCATGTTATCGATAACTTTTAATGAACGACCTGTAATATCTGATGTGTATTTATTGTACCAGTCTTCAACTTCTGCTACTGTCATACCAATAAACGTTTGCTCATAGGTATTCATCTGTGTTGCCCATGAACCTGATGTCATCATGTATGTTTCACCACGTTCTCGTTTTGTTTTCCATTCAGAAAACTGTGCTAAAAATAATTCTTCATCAACTTCAATTACCCCATCAACATTTCCTGTGTGGTCTTCATTGTAGTTGTAGCTTTGTCCTGGCCATCCGTAAAAGTGTGGCATGTATGGGTTTGAAATGTTTGGTGTTCCAACTTCTACTTGGTCAATGTTAAGCGAAACTATTTTTCCGTCTTGATCAAAGATTGTGTTTGCATATACTTTATTTTGGTAGTAAAAGTGAATATTTTCATTATCGAAAAAGTTACCAAGTTTTTCAGCAGTAGAAGACATACCGGTACCTTGGTAAAAGTCTGAACCTGTTTGTTGAAGTACAACTTTTTCTTTTTCGCCTGCTTTTTCTGCTGGGTTAGCGATGGGATCAATTGCATTTTTTACTGCTGCGATAATTGCTTTACTGGTAACAGTTGCACCTGCAATTGTATCAACATCTGCTGAGTTTGCATCAACAATAATTGAAGGAAGCGCGTCAATTGCTGGAGTTCCTATTCCTTGGGTTTCTGAATGGGACACGATTTCAACGTTTGAAATGCTATCTCCTTTCATGGTTACTTCTACGGTAAGTTCTCCACCGTAACCATTGCCAACACCTGTTAGCTTTGTTCCGCCCGAGCACCCTGCGAGGATAGCAATAAGTGCAATTGTGAACGCTAGGTTCATGGTTTTTTTCATGTGTTTCTCCTGTAGGCTTTAAGCCAAAATAAATGTGTTAATCATACAATAACACAAAAATATACAAATGTCTATATTTGAAACCATTTTTTATAATTTTTCACTCTTACAATATGTACCTTTCATAAAACAGATATGCACTCTTGTAGAGAGGTTTATTATTAAAACTAATTACGAGTATTCTTGCGAATAAATAACTATTTTATGGTTATAGCCTCTTCTGCATCAGTTGCAAATTCAAGCATTTCTTCTTCTTTGTTGTCTCCGTGTAATTCAAGCATTAGGAGCATGGCCGATTCAGTCTCCGTGTCTTGATCTAATCGATCAAGAATGCCATAGTAATTTGTAACACCATCTTGGAAGTACGGGTCAGCATTAAAAGGATAATTTTCATTTTCAATTGCATCCCATACATTGGTAAGCTGACGGCTTATACCTTCTTCTGGCTTTAAGTATTTTTCAAATGAAAAGTATTGATATGTCTCTGTTACAGGAGTATGATACAATGTGAGGCCTCGAGCTTCCTGAATAAGTGTATCATCGTCATACGAATAGCCAAGTTGAATACTCATCCTTGTTTCATCATCTACATGCATTACATTTTGTGGAAGTTGTACTTTCCAATTTGTATAATCAACGCTGGTTTCGTTATTTGTTGCAGAAAATGTCATGTTTGAAAATGGAGGATAAAGAGGGTACTCATCTTTTTTTAGTGAGAAAAATTCTTCCCATTCTTCTATAGTTGAACTGTAACCTACATACATGTAATCGCTCATAAATGCAAAATCAATATCTATTCCATCCATAATAGTTCCAGTACTATTTGTAGACATTAATACAAATATACCTCCAGGTACAGGGAGGGCATATGTTATTACCATATAATCTGCAAATTCAAGATTCCAATATGAAACAAGCCAAGTGCGATCAAATGTGTCAGTGTGTGTTTCTGTTTCTACTGGCTCTCCAAGTGATGTTATAGTTATCCTCTCTCCAGCCATATTACGCCATAATAATGCAGTATCAAGGATATAATCCATATACATTTTTGGAGAATTAATTAATTCCTCTAAGGAAACATTGTCTGGCTTTTTAATACTAACATAGTAAGTATTAATCATTACACCATATTCTACTGAACCATTTTGTGGTAGTGTTATTTCTGAAACATCCTCTGGGTAATGTAGACCCCATCGCCTATCTTCATGGTTTATCATTGTTAATGGAAAATTGGGCGTAATAGATGTATACATTATTTCTCCAGATAAATCTTTATTCGTAAATGCTTTTTCGCCTTCAAAATCAAATTCAGATTTAAAATCGCTTGCTAAATCGCTTGTAAATTTTTGATATGCAGTTTTTACTTCTTCCCGAGCGTCTTCAAATGTTTTTGGAAGGGTAATATTTATTGAAAACTCGCCATATTTGTTACCAGATAAGATATTAGGGAAGCGATAAAAAACTCTTAAAATAAACTCGCCAGTATTCTCTGATATGTTCTCTATTTCTTGAATTGGTAGTGCATAATTGAGGTTTTCATTTTGGTTTTTCATTGTTACAATACCAATGACTTTTCCCTCTCTTGTTATGAGCGGTCCCCCAGAGTTTCCAGGGCTTGCAGCAGCAGAGAAGCGCACCCATTTCCAAGCGCCATCTATATTTTCAAATGTTTCACTAGTGAAAACACCGTTACGTATAACAATCCCTTCTCCCCAAGCGTTTCCAACAGTGTATACAGAAGAGTTTATATCTGGCTTTTGATTAACAATTTCTAAACCCTTTGAGGAATCTACTTCAAAGTCTTTGACTGAAAAAACAATAAAGTCACGATCTCTCGAAAATTTGTAAAGGGTGTCTATGGCATGTACATTTCCTTCGCTATCTCGAATAAAATAATCTGTGTTCTGTGATTCTTCCATGAGATTAAATACATGAGCTGCAGAATAAAATTTACCATCGTTTAATAAAAATGCCGTTCCAATAGACATATATTTGTCTGTTCGTTCAAGGTACGGTAATCTGTCTATTGGTAATGGCCTTTCATATTCTAATGAGTCTACTTGTGGTCGAAGTACAACTACTTCAAAAACAGCTTGGGATACCTTTTGTAATACGTCAGTTGAAAGTGTTTCTTGTGCAAAGGAAAACTGTATTACTCCCAAAAAAATCAAAAGGCTTAAAATTTTTTTTGCTTTTAACATATAATTGCTCCTTAAATGTTAGTATTTTACATACTAATAAAAAAATAATACTCCATGGTATTTGGTTTGCATGTATACGTAATATACTATTTTTTTGAAAAAAAAACTAGTGTTTTAACGTACGTACGTGAACTCGTGTAATTATTCAATAATTTCAGAAATTTCACTTTGTACAAGTTTTCTTTTTGTTGATATGAAAAAGAGAATGAGGCATACAAGAAAAAGTGTTAAAAGACTAAGCCCTGCATTTAGTCCATCACTTGCATCGGTACTATTTAGGAACAAATAGGTTCCAATAGCAAGTACAATAGGTACAAAAACATTAATAATTGCTTGTATCGCTTGATGTTTTTTTGATTCTGTTACTTTTACATGCACCCCAATATTGAGGTCTAGTTTTTTCGGATTAGTAACAAAAAAAGGCTTTCCTCGTTTTGCGCACCCTGTTACAGTACAGCTTAGGCAAGCATCTTGAATAACTGGAATAATCTTTATTGTGTCTTGTGAAACAATGTCTGTCACTATGCCTGAATCACGCATAAGGTCCTTGATTCTTTATATCTTTTAATCGGTTTTCGCAATCTTCTTTTCCAGCAATATTTCCTATTTCTTCATATGTATCGCGAAGGTTAAATAGTGCATCATAGTAGTACGGGAAAATTGTTACGGCTCTTTCAAACGCAACACAAGCCTCTGAAAATTCACTACGAGCAAAGTATAATACACCTACTGTATTCCAAATTCGAGGATTGTGTTCATTTATTTCTATACATCGTGCGCAAAAACTAAATGCTTCATCTATTTCATCGAGTGAAAAAAAGACAAGGGCAAGTGTTTCTAATAAGTCTTCATCGAACTCATCTATTTCATAAGCAGTGAGAAGTACTTCTCTAGCTGAGTCTAAATCTCCTGAGTCTCTATATGTAACACCAAGGTTATACCAAAGGAGAAAATTTGATTTATCTATTCCAATTGCTCTTTTAAAACATGCTATTGCTTCTGAAAAATAGCCCTGTGAGGCCAGTTCAATTGCGTGAATATTAAGAGAATCTGCATTTTCTTTCATTATAAGTATTGTACTACTAAACGGAAAAATCTACAAGAGGGTATATAATTAAAACAAAGTCTCAAATAAATAATCTATTGTATCCATTGTCTTAACATTTGGATATAATGCTCTCATTGCTTTGCACGATTGTGAAATTAAGTCTTGTGCCATTTTTTCTGCTCTTTCAATGGCATCACTTGTTTCGATAATCGCAATGGCTTGCTCAACCGTAGGTGAGTTTATGCCTTCTTGTTTTGCTGTTTCAAAGCATTCCATAAGAGGTGAAAAGTCACCTTTGTTTGTTTCCAAATGTAGAAGGATAGGTAAACTTTTTTTTCCTTCAACAATGTCATCTCCACGTTTTTTTCCTACATTGCCCGTTGTAAGATTTTTAATATCGTCTAGTATCTGAAAAGCAACACCTATTTGAGAAGCACTTTTTGAAAGATTTTGTGCGTTGTCAACATTTTCTCCTGCAGAAATGACTCCAAGTCTGGCAGCAAGAGATGCGAGCGTGCCTGTTTTTAAGCTAGTCATAGTGAGGTACTCATCAATGGAAGGGAGTATAGTGTCATTTTTATGCCAGCTTATATCCATGGCTTGCCCTAAGTGGAGCCTTCTAAGTTCTAACATAAGGTTATCGTGTAATGCAAGTTTTAAAGAGTCTTTTTCACTTCCCCAATAGATGCTCTCATTTGAAATGCACTTTGTGGCTTGAAAAAATAGCCAGCTCCCTGCATTTAAGGCAATATCTATTCCATAATTAATGTGAGCACTTGGTTTTCCTCGCCTCATGTCGGCAGTATCTTCTATGTCGTCATGAATTAAACTAGCCGTATGCACAAATTCAACGATGGGCGTGAGACTGAAAACTCTGTCTAAAATTTTTTCTTTTTGAGATTTATCTATGCTCTGATTCTCTTCGAGTGCGAGTTCTGCGCACAGCACCATTAAGAGAGGTCTCCATCTTTTTCCACCTAATAGAAGAAGGTTTCTGCATGGCTTGACTAATGCATCAACGAGATTTGAAGGTACTGGATGGTACAAAGTTGAAAATGTATTTTCAATCCATTTATCACAATACGAGTTAGGTAAGTCTTTTTCTAATACCATATCTATTTTTTCTAATCTATGTGTAAAATCAAATTTCATGTGTAGATTATACCATATTAAGCCGATAAATAAAATACACGAATAGACAAAAATGCGTAATAGGGATGTAAAAAAGTGAGTGGTTATGAAAAAAGTGATTTTTGGACAAAAAAAGCTTTCTCGGAAGGATATCCTGCCCGTTCTGTCTATAAATTGAAGGAAATGAATGAAAAATTCTCTTTGTTTTCAAAGAATTCTTGTGTATTAGATTTAGGAGCGGCTCCTGGAAGTTGGACTGTTTTTGTGCTTAGAGAGTTGCAAGGAACAGGGAAGGTTGTCGCAGTTGATTTGAAAGAACTTTCAAAGAATATTAGCGATAAAAACCTTGCTTTTTTTCAAGGAAACCTGTATAATGACGACGTGCGAAATAATGTCAAAAAACTTGGACCCTATGACGCAGTGCTTTGCGATGCAGCGCCTGCTACAACAGGGAACAAACTGATTGATACGGCTCGCTCAGCGGAGTTGGTAGAAATGGCAATGCATTATGCAGAAACCATGCTTGCGACTGGTGGAAACTGTGCAATAAAAGTTTTCCAAGGTGGTGACCAACAAAACTTGCTAAAAAAAATGAAAGCTTTATTCGCAACAGCTAAAACATTTAAACCTGTTGCATGTCGTTCGGAATCTTTTGAAACATATTTTGTAGGCTTAAATAGGAAATAACAGTGACAGAAAAAGTAATTAATGCATTAAAAATAATAAAAAAACACAAAGGGAAAACTGTTAAGAGTTTTCAAAGATTTTGTCTGCTTTCTCCTTTATTTGTGTATGCATTATCTATTTTTATTTGGATAAATGAGCAAAATCCTGTTTCTAGTTTTGAAACTGCTGTTTCTATTAGCGAAGTAAAAATAACAGAAACAGTGAAAGAAGATGTTTCTCAATCTGCTTTAGACGAAACACTCGATGATGCAATAGCAGAATATGATATGACCTCATCAATTTTGACCGCTTCGTATGACAATACTAAAAACAGCATAATGTCTCAGCTTTTTTCGGGGCAAGGTGGATATGATTCATTTGCACCTTCTGGATTAGATTTTTCTGCGAATGTAAATGCAGCCCCACGCTCTTTAATAGAAGAATTAAACACAGAAAAAGATTATCCTAATGTATCGTATTCAACATATCGGATTCGAGAAGGTGATATGATTGGGGTAATTGCTGAACGTTTTGGTGTAACACAAGATACCCTCATAAGTGTTAATAATATTCGCCAAACAAGAAATATTCAAATAGGTGAATATTTACGTATCCCTTCGATGGAAGGTATATTATATGCGGTAAAAGAAGATGGTGAAACGCCTCAGACAATAGCAGAAAAATATGAGGTATCTCCTGAAAAAACAGCAAGTGTAAATGGCTTTGAAACTGAAACTGCACTAGAAGTGGGGAATATGGTTTTTGTCCCTGATGCACTTTTGGACTGGGCAACTCTTCAAGAAATTAATGGTGATTTGTTTAAAATTCCTATTCGAAATCGCTATTATATAAGCTCCTCTTTTGGCTGGAGAAACAGCCCTTTTACTGGGGCTAGAAGTTATCATTCAGCGGTTGATATGGCAGCGCCACGCTGGACTCCAATTTATGCATCACTTGTTGGCCAAGTAAGCACTGTTCGATATGGAGATCCAGTGTATGGTAATTATATAATTATTACGCACCATTCAGGTTATTCTACCTTGTATGCACATATGGTTGACATCAATGTTTCAAGGTGGGAGTATGTAGATACCAATTCGGTTATAGGCTGGGTTGGAAGCACTGGAATGAGTACGGGAGACCATCTCCATTTTGCCGTGCTACGCTACGGAACTGCGATTAATCCAACTTCATTGTGGAATTAATGAAAAAAAACAAATAAAAGCTGATACACGTAGGTGTAATCAGCTTTTTTTATGTGTAACAGGTACCAACAATACTAAAGATCAATCCCATTGGATACACAAAAAAAAAGATTTTTATAAGCCACGAAGGAGATTCTTCACGGGTGGAGATATAAGGTAAAAATCAGAATGACAGGCTAGGTTTAATTACAAATTACGAATGCCCAATGGTGTGGGTAAAGCGACGAAGGAAAGAAACCACAGATTAAAGGATTTATGGGATTTTTATTGGAATGTGCTATAAGAAGTGTTGCTTAAACTGGAAATTATTACACGCCAAAAATATAAATATTTTTGCTTTTAGTATTTTTATGGTAGATGTAAGTGACGTTCAAAATTCAACAGGTAAAAATCTGTGCCATCTGTGTAATCTGTGGATATATAATGACCAATCTTGGTGGTATTCGCTATAAATGTTTATCAATTTTTTTTACAAAAAAATCTAAGTTGCTTCCAATAAAAAAAGCACAATAAATACAAATAAATAATGAAACGCTTATGTATATAGTCATTTGAAGTTCTTTTCCAGAAGTGTTTGTGTTAAAAAGTCCAAATAGCACTAACGCAATGACAAGTGCAATGCCTGATATAACCCAGCGTTTCATTGAAATTGGTCTTACGTGGCTATCTTTTAATAATTCAATTGCAGGATTTGTTTTTTGTACTATTTGTTCTATAGCGGCATTATTTATTGTTGCTGGTATATGGAGCGGTCGAGCACTTGAACGTTGGGCAATGGTGCACAAACGTACAGCAGTACGACATTTTTTACATGTGAGTAAGTGAATAGTTGTTTTAAATCCTAATTGTTCGTCCTTATCAAGTTCCAAAAAAGTATTCATAGTGTTTTCACAATTATTGCTATGCATAATAATGTCTCCTTGTTATTCAATTGAAATAAAATCTTCAAGCTTTTCTTTTAACTGCTTTTTTGCTCTAAATATATTTGACTTTATTGTGTTTACGGGAAGCCCTGTTATGACACTTATTTCGCTATGTGAAAAATCATAGAAAAAGTATAAGTCAAGACAAGATGCGTATTTTTTAGGTAACTCTTTTAGTGCGTCGCGGATTGCTTCTGCAGTTAATTCCCTCAATTGCTTTTCTTCGACACTGTAATCATTGTCAAGGATTGTTGCATTCTCGCTTAGCGTAATATATTCTTTTCTTCTGTTTTTTGCATTTACAGCTGTGTTGTATGCAATGCGCATGAGCCATGTTGAAAATTGAGATTCTTTTCTAAACGTGTTGATATTAGAAAAGACTTTTAAAAATACATCCTGAACAAAGTCTGCCGCATCACTCTCATTTTTGAAAAAGCTGTAGCCTAACGCTCTTACCTTTTTCTCATAGGTTTCTACGAGTATTGCAAAGGCTGATGCGTCTCCTTTGCATACACGTTTTACAAGTTCAAAATCTTGTAGAGCTTGTTTAGAATATGGCTTCCAAAAAAGATTCAATATAATTCCAAAAGTTGATTGTTTTTACTTTTTATATATTTTATAAAAAGTAATTAAGCAAATTCCTACCACAAAGGGGATTAACCCTCCTAGTAAGTGGTATGAAAAACCATCAAGAATGATAAAAAATATACTTAAAATAAAACCAATTCCTGTTAAAAGAATTCCTGTTAAAAGTGAAAATAAGGGTAAGTTAAATTGTAAAGGTTCGTATTTTTCAGTTTTAATTAGCAAACTTATTTGAGCATTTCTCCAAAGTAGGTAAAAAAAGATTACAATTCCACCTATAACTATTCCAACTATTGGTATCACTGCAACGATTACTTGTGCTGCAGGAATGAGGGCTTCTTCCATTATTATATCCTCCGATAAATTTTATTCTTATATACTATAGACTCTTTTTGTACAAAGAGGTTGCAATTATTCTAAAAAAATATACTCCGCAAAATATATGTTGCTGATTGTTCCTAAAACTAATTCTTCATTTATAATCTCAATTAAGTGCTCTTTAACTATGTCTTCACCAATGTCTAAGAGCTCTTTTTGGGTGTATGATTCAAAGTAGTTAGTAATGAGTAAGCGTAGTTTTAGATTTTTTTTGAAAATTTCTTCATAAAATGCTAGATCATTTGTGGGGTATGGAAAATAAGGGCTAACAACAAGAGGTATAGTAGGGTCGTCGGCTGTGCTACATCTGAGTGTTCCGATTTGTGAGTATACTGATGTCTCATCACTTGCGGTGCTCGTTATTTTTGTGGGGGAAGGATCTTGTTGTCTTAACGCTCCCCCTGGGCTTGCATTGCCCGATACAAACGCAATTGCTGTTCCAAAAATCATAATGAGAAAAATAATGCCAACAGTAAGTATAAATATTTTATCTATCTTTTTCATATTTTTTAGTGTACACTGTTATCATTATGTATTCAAGAGCTTGTGATAAAGTGCCGATAACTAAATAGGGTAATGTGTTTTTACTCATAAATATTTTTTTGGAGATTTTGTGACTTCGGGACAAAAAATTGCAGTTACATTATTAAGTTCAGTTCTCATTTTTGCAATCTTTACGGTGATTGCATTTTCTGGTCTGTTTACTGTACTTGAAACTCGCTTTTATCAACCTGCAGTAGTTAGAGGCCTAGAAGACAAACTTTCTAGTGTTTCAAACGTTTTTAACAATCATATAGAATCAACAAAAACCACATTTAATGAACAATTTGTAAATAATGAATATGTTAAACAAAGTTTTGTTTCAAGTCAAACAACTGAAAATATCGAAGGTCGTGTAAATGCCGCAGGGGAGCTCATGCTTGACACGCCGTCGTTATTGGGTATTAGGATTATTGAAAGCGACGGGAGAAGACTTCATTATAGTACTTTTGATTCTGATATTTTACAACGAACTGCAAATGCCATTTCATATAGGTTGTATGATGACCTAGATGTTCTTGCTTACGAGGTTGTGCAAAGCCCTCAAGAGTCAAGCCCAAGAATTATATACGATGTTGAATCCGATTTAATTCTTTATAGCTTTCCATTTTATGATGACTTCGGTGCATATCGTGGAACCGTTGTTTTTTATACTTCAGTATTTGATTTTACTCAAAAGCTCATTGCAGAAAATCTCATTCGAGTATCAGAAAGTCCTGTATTGGTTGGGACAATGGAAAACCCTGTGCTATTGCTAGGTCTCCCAAATACAGGGCAAGAGCAACTAGTTGAAATCATTGTCAATTCTCTTGATACAATTGATCCTGGGCTAAATAGACTTGTATCAGTTTCTGAAGATAATAGTTTGGTTCTTTTGGTTGATAAAAGCATTTCAGGTATACAGGTTTCGCATTGGTACAGCGAACAGCTTTTTGTGTTCCCTGATGCTGTAAAAATTCTTCTCCTTGTTTGTATATTTATCACATCCTACCTTGTTATATTCTTGATTTTTAATGCTAAACAAGATGATATTGTTGTTATTCGAGATCGCATAAAAAGATTCCAGTTTTCACTTATTAATGAATATCTTACAAGTAAAGAAGATGTCGATTGGAACGTAGTAACAACGAGTATTAGCCGTCGGAAAGATGAAGTTGCAAAAGGAATAAAAAAGAGCCTTGGTAGTCGTGGTAAAAAATATGACGCAGAAGTTACAGATATTCTTGATAAGAGTTGGGATGAAATTATGGCTGCGGTGGGAAAACAATCAGCCCCAACGCAATCCCAATTGGGTGGAGCCTCTGCTGATGAAATAAAACGAATGTTGGAACAAATCCTCTCAAGTGGAAACATTGTAGTTAATGCTGTTCCTGCGCCTGAGGCAAAAAGTGCTACCGTTCCTGTTATGCCTACACAAGAAAAACCTGCTTCCGCTACAGATGTTGAAGAGCTGGATGAAGTAGAAAGCGTAGAAGAACTCGATGAAGTAGAAGAATTAGATGAAGTAGAAAGCGTAGAAGAACTCGATGAAGTTGAAGAATTAGATGAAGTAGAAA
>CAYJPS010000006.1:20431-47118 GCA_964372135.1 uncultured Treponemataceae bacterium
TTCAACGGAAGAAGGTCGTGCAGAGTTAGCCGATACGGTAAATGATTTGTTCAACGAAGATATGTTTATTGGTGAAAGAAGTTCAGCATCGACAAGTAAAGAGAGTATTGAAAACTACTTCGCAGATTTTGAGTTTAATGTTTCTGGTATTGACTTTTCTCACCTTGATGATGACGACGCTGAAAATGTTAAAATTGATAGTGAGCCTACAATTGATAGCGAAAGCGAAATAGAGCTTCAAAATGGTGAGAATCGAGTTTACGCCACTGAGATGTTAGAGACAGAAGCTTTTAGTTTAGTGCATAAATTCTTTCAAGCACAAGGTACTATTGGAGAGCTTGAAAAAATAGATAATGATTCGATAGTCGAAGATGAGGGTGTGTTTATAATACCCAAGGACTTAGAAATCAAGAACGAAAATGTAAATAAAGATTTTAAGACATTGGTTGACTCTGTTTTAAAATAGGCATAAGGAGAAGATAATGACACATACCTTTGAACTTCGAGTACGAACATATGAATGTGATTCTTATAACCACGTTAACAATGCAGTGTATTTGAATTATCTCGAATATGGACGAATGCAGTACTTAAAGCACATTGGATTTGATTATAAGGGAATTGTAGAAGCTGGTTATCATATGTATGTAACAGGTATTAATATACAATATAAAGCTTCAGCTCTCTTTGATGATTTACTGTATATTGATGTAAGCCCTACAAAATTGAAAAAAATCTCAGGTGAGTTTTCTCAAAAAATTTATAAAGAAGATGGAACTGTTTGCGCACTTGCAACGGTCACATGGGCTTGTGTATCTGCAGAAACAGGAAGGCCATGTAAAATGCCAGATGAATTTTTGGTAGATGGATTAAAGGTAGATGAATAAGAAAAAGCTGTTGCTTACTTGTAGTAAACAACAGCTTTTTTGTTATATATCTAGCTATGAGATCTTAGAAAGAAACTTTCCAAGAAATAGGAATGCTCCAGAAGAACTCTGAAGTATCATCTTGCCACCAAACTGGTATTAAGTTAATGGCAATAGCTAGGCGTTGTGCATCTGTAATGTTCCATACAAAATGAGGTGAAACATTTAAGCGAGCGCCAGAATCGTTATGGTCATTTTCTGTGTCAGGATCTGATCCTAAGCCCCAACTTGCGTTTGCGCCAATCAACATTCTGTCTGTAATGCTATATTCTGCAACTATTGCAGCAAACATAGAATTGCCTTTATATTCTTGTGACCAGAATGTAGCGGTAAACTCAGGTGCTAAACGAAATCCACCACGGTAAAACTCAACTCTACCACCGATAGACGTATTGTTTTGAGGTTCAAAATTTGTCCAAATATCAATATCAAAACCATCAACAACATAGATAGAAGAACCTACATAAAAAATGTTTCCTGATGAACCGAAGCTTCCGTTATAGGCAAAACCTAAAGAAAAAAGGTCGAGAATGTTTGCTTCAATACCAAGTCCTGCTCCAACAGTGTTTGAAATTCCACCATTCAACCCAGCTCCAACTACAATTAAGTCTTCGAATGAATAGCGAACTGCAACAGCGTCAGCTGCGAAGTGGTTTGTTATTGTTCCAACACTATTTCCAATAACGCTTAATCCTGCGTATTCTGGGTGTTCATAGGCAGCGTAACTTGGGCCTGAAAATGGTTTTGGTCCAACTTGCCAGTCAAGGTTAGTACCTACACCAATATCTAAGTTTGCAATAGGACTCATGATTGCATTAAAGTTCCATTCTTTTATTTTAGTGTTTAGTCCACCTTGTTCAAAAAGAACCCATGCAATGTCTCCTGCAATAGTTATACCGCTTGCTTGAACATTTGCTGTAAAATAGTTTACAAAACCTTCAAAGCTTACTTCATCTGCGCCACCTTGGCTTGGAGCGTTTGATTCAAGCATTGAGCCTGAGCCTACACCAGTATATATGGTGTTTGAAAATCCAGGTTCTTGCTCTTGTGCAAATGTAACGCCAGTAACTAAAAGTGCTACAATGCAAACAATAATAATTTTTTTCATTTGTGTCTCCTAAAAAAAAGTTCATTATTCATAACAGAATATCATAATTATACATTTTGTTTTAATAATTGTCAAACTGTTTTTATGTTAAAACGATTGTAGTTACGAATAAAAAAAATTCGTAAGGACATATTCGTGCTTTGTGATAAACGCACAAGAAAGTCTGTAACGGCTTGTCACTTGCTTATTTTTATGGTATTCTAATATTATGAAGAATTGTGTTTTTTACATGATTTTGTGATTTAAATGAAGTGGAGAAGTATTTATGAAGAGAATGGATATACGACAAGCAATCATAATAATGGGTGTAATTTTTTGTACAATTTCATTTGGCTTTACGCAAAGTTCTATTTCGTTTCCTGATGTTGATTTAAATGGAGTTGATGGTCTCTTATTTACTGCAGAAGCAACAAGAGGTAATGAAACGTGGAAAAATTTATATAAAACAACTGTATCACACGATGAAAATGACACCCAAGCAAGTTCTAATGGTGTAAGCTTGTTAAATTGTTTTCCTCAAAAATTAGATTCTCTTCAAGGTGGAAGATTTTTACAAATTCGAAATGCAGATGGAACTTTTATGTACTCAACAACACATAAAACACTATCACAGCTTTCCCAAAATAGTATTTTTACACCTTCGCTTTCAAACGATGCTCGTGCAAGAGATAATGTTATTGAAACATCTGTAAGTTTAGACGGAAACTGGATGTGTTATTTTAAAAAACGCTCTGCAGCAACCGCCTATTTAATGCTTTCAAATACTCAAACTGGACAAGAAATTATTTTAGATTCCCATGCAAATTTCAGCTTTGATGAACTTCCCGTTTTGTGGTCTGCAGACTCGTCCGTAGTGATTTATGAAAAACAAGGAAATATATATTTTTTAGATGTTGAGAATATTGATGAGCTTGTGCGCATTGAAGAACATTACAGACTCATTGCAGAGGGTTCAATAAATAGTATTTCATGGGCATCCGACAAACAATTAATATATATACAAGATGACATCGTTTTTTCAATTTCTATAAATGAGCTATATACGAGAGCTTTGTATTCAGACATATTAGGAAGTGGTGAAATTGTTGGACGACTCCCGTGGGATTTTAACGAAACAACTGATCGCTTTTGGGTGGATGAAAGTGGAACTCAGCTAGTAATAATGCAAAATGAAAACTCATTGTTTTATTTTGAAATTGAAGAGCCTTATGCAGCGCTTGCAAACAGAGATTTAAGTACTTTTTCAAAGTCATTATTTTCACAAGCCTTTATTCCAATTTCAGATAGCACATTAGACTTTTCGGTGTTATGGATTTCATCAACCCCAGCAACAGATTCTATATTAAGTGCTCCGTCTTTAAGCACCCCTTTATTGTGGCTTGAATACTCTGGTAAACGTAACGAAAGTTATGTGTACAAATTAAACAATAGCCGTGCAGATGGACAGGTATATTTTGAACAGCTAGATGTGCCAAAAATGGCTGGTAATCCATCTTTATCCCCTGATGGAAAAACATTGGCTTTTACTGCAATGCGCTCAGAAATTAATTCAAATGAAGAAACTAAAAATGATAGATATTTATACGTGTATGATTTAGCCTCATGGTCACAGCAGCACGTTTTTGTTGAAGAAAATGTTGTTTCATTTGAATGGAAAAACAGCTCTTCAGTGTTTGTTGGTGGTAGCCAAACTGTAAGATTATGGGATCTTCCTACTCAAACAGCGGGAGTTCTTTTTCTCTCTTCAATTGGGCGCTTTGCTTGGGATGAAAGTGGCTCAAAGGTATTAGCTTCTAATAATGCTGGAACATTTGAATATGCACAAGCTACAAATACATGGAAGCCAACCGATTTATCCATCAATCGTGAACACTCTCAAATGAATGCATACTGGCGTATTATTAGTTCTGAAGGAAGGGGCTCTCGGTATGAAAACATTTTATTTGTTAGAGCGCTCCAAGGAGAAAGTCAAAACAAACCTCTTTTTGCAAGCTTGCTTTCTGATGATTTGAAACGTCCTACTGTCTCTTTTGCCTTTGATGCATTAGATAACAGAGATGGACTTGTTTATGTATTGGACAGCCTTTCAGAATATGGACTGGTTGGTAGTTTTTTTGTAAATGGTGAATTCTTAAAACGATTTCCAGAGTCTGTTGTTTCTATTGTAGAACAAGGTCATGAAATAGCACCAATGTTTTATACTGCAATAGATTTACAAGCAGATGGGTATGTTATTGATGAAAGCTTTATCCGTAGGGGATTAGCAAATAATGAAGATGCTTTCTTTGCGCTAACTGGTCAAGATATGGAATTATATTGGCATACTCCGTACTATCGAAATTCTGACCTAATTGAAAGCGCAGGAGAAAATGCTGGTTATACATTAGTGGAAAATGTTTTATATATTGATGATACAGTAACGCTCGAAACGGCTGTAAAGAAAGGAACAGCCTACGTTTCTTCTTCTGAATTAATAGAAAACATTATTCCAAAACTCTACGATGGCGCGATAATACCAATATCTGTTGGAGTAAGTGATGGTCGTAGGCCAGATTATCTGTATGAAAAGATGGATATTCTTATAAATGCCATTTATGAAGCAGGGTATGCTATTTCACCTGTATCAAAAGTGATATATTAAGAGAGATGGTAGAATAGATTTTATTTCTATTTTGATATTTAAAGTATGCTTGTATGTAGCTTTTTTGCTATAGCTTATATGCAACTATTCTAGCTTATTTAAGGATTTTATGAAAAAAGAAAATGAAGGTGCACAGAGTTTTGATATAAAAAAGGATACAGTGGTTTTGAAACCTCTCGTAGCGCCTCTTAGAATGGGAATTGATGTCGGTTCAACAACCGTAAAAGTTGTTGTCCTCGATGAAAATGATATTATTGTTTTTAGTCAATACGAACGACATAGAGCTGATATAAGAAGCACTATTATGACTGTAACATCGTCTGCTCTTGATGCAGTAGAAAAATACAGTAAAAATGGAAAATCTCAAACGCTGAGCGTTAAAGTAACAGGTTCCGGTGGACTTGCAGTTTCACATTGGCTATCAATTCCATTCGTACAAGAAGTAGTTGCCTCAACAACTGCTGTTAGAAAAATAATTCCTCAAACTGATGTTGTTATTGAACTTGGTGGAGAGGATGCCAAAATTATTTATTTCCATTCTGGCATGGAACAACGTATGAACGGTACTTGCGCAGGAGGTACGGGTGCGTTTATTGACCAAATGGCAGCCTTATTAGAAACAGACGCGCCTGGTCTTAATGAACTTGCAAAAGGTGCAAATACAATATATCCTATTGCTGCACGCTGCGGTGTTTTTGCAAAAACAGATATTCAACCATTGATAAATGAAGGCGCACGCAGGGAAGACATTGCTGCCAGTATATTCCAGGCGGTTGTAAGCCAAACGATTTCAGGTCTTGCATGTGGTAAGCCTATACGTGGAAATGTTGCCTTTCTAGGTGGCCCCTTACACTTTTTAGATCAGCTTCGACATAGATTTATCGTAACATTAAACCTTGAAGGCGATGCAATTATTGTGCCTGAGGATTCGCAATTTTTCGTTGCAACTGGATCTGCACTTTCAGCTGAAACAAGTTTTACGTGTGTGCAACCCGCTGATGATATTCATTTTCCAACTGTTGAAGAGCTTCGAGATTCATTAAAAACGCTTGAAAATGCTGATATGAAAGAAATTCAGCGCCTTGATCCTCTATTTAATGATAAGGCAGAATTAGATGAATTTCATCAAAGACATGGAAAAGAAAAAGCAGCGACTGCAGAATTAAAAGATGCCGTTGGACCTGTATATCTTGGACTCGACTCAGGATCAACAACAACAAAAGCAGTTCTCATCAATAAAGAAGGGCAAATATTATGGCGCTTTTATGATGTGAATGCTGGTAACCCTGTAGAATTAGCCGTAAAAGTTTTAAAAGACTTATACAAAAAAATACCAAAAAAAGCATACATAGCACGTGCTGTTTCTACGGGCTATGGAGAAGCATTATTTCAAGCTGCATTAGGTGTAGACTCGGGCGAAGTAGAAACAATAGCTCATTATCGTGCAGCTGATTTTTTTGTTCCCGGTGTTGAGTTTTTGCTCGATATTGGTGGGCAAGATATGAAAAGCTTGATGATAAAAGATGGTGCTATTGAGTCAATACAATTAAACGAAGCATGTTCTTCGGGCTGTGGGAGCTTTTTGGATAATTTTGCACGCTCCCTTGGCATGGATGTTCGAGAGTTTAGTAAAAAAGCTTTACTCGCACATAACCCTGTAGATCTCGGAAGCCGCTGTACGGTGTTCATGAACAGTCGTGTTAAACAAGCACAAAAAGAGGGTGCAACAGTTGCAGATATTTCTGCTGGTCTTTCCTATTCTGTAATAAAAAATGCTTTGTTTAAGGTAATAAAACTTCGAAAAACAAGTGATATTGGAACAAAGGTTGTAGTACAGGGAGGTACGTTTAACAACGATGCTGTGCTGAGAGCCTTTGAAAAAATTGCAGGTATTCATGTATTTAGACCTGATGTTGCAGGTTTGATGGGCGCATTTGGAGCTGCGCTTATTGCTCTTGATCAATGGGTAGATTTAACAGAAATTCCTATTGGAGCAACGGACGAAGAAAAAACTGAATTAGAAACTAAAGTTGCAAATGGAGAATTTAAATCGGACATAGCTGATCTTACACAGCTAGAAGCTTTTCATGTTGATTTGTCTTTGCAGCGCTGTGGAAAGTGTTCAAATAATTGTTTGTTAACAATAAATACTTTTGACACAGGTAAATACGTTAGAACTTTTTTAACTGGGAATAGATGTGAATTAGGTGCTGATTTTGAAGTTCCCAAAGGAAATAAGTCAGGAAAAGTTGGCGAAATAGTTGATGCTTCAAATGCTCGTAATACTGTTGATGAAGACAGTAGTGACGATGGTCCTTTACCAAACCTCTATGCTTGGAAATATAAACGCTTGCTTCAATATAAATCCCTTAGTGCTCAAGAAGCGCCGCGTGGTGAAGTTGGCCTGCTACGTGTATTAAACATGTATGAAAACTACCCACTATGGCATACTATTTTCACTAAGCTAGGATTTAGAGTAAAACTTTCTCCTCGCTCAAGTAGAGAAATTTATGAAAAGGGACTAGAGACAATTCCATCTGAATCTGTATGCTATCCTGCAAAAATTGCTCATGGGCATGTAACTGCTTTAATGGAACAAGGAGTGAAATTTATTTTCTATCCTTGTGCACCGTATGAACAAAAAGAAGATCCGTATGCAGGTAATCATTATAACTGCCCGATAGTAACAAGTTATCCTGAAGTTCTTAGAAACAATGTAGACGAACTTCGCCATGATGATTCTTTGATTTTTATGAATCCTTTTTTACCAATTTACGATAAAGTACGCCTCGCTGAAAGGTTATTTGAAGAATTACAAAAAGAATTTAGCGAGATAACTTTTGCTGAAGTAAAAAAAGCAGTAACGGCTGGTTGGAAAGAGCAAGAACATTTCAGAAAAGAAATACAACAACAAGGTGAAGAAGCAATTGAAGTTCTTATTCGAAGAGGAGCAACAGGTATAGTTCTCGCTGGACGACCATACCACTTGGATCCTGAAATTAATCATGGGATGCCAGAGTTAATTACGGGTCTTGGACTTGCAGTTTTAACAGAAGACAGTGTTGCACATTTAGGAACGTTAGAGTTGCCTTTACGAGTTATGGACCAATGGACATATCATAATAGACTCTATAGAGCTGCATCCTTTGTAGCAGGAATGCCTAACCTTGAGCTTGTGCAGTTAACGAGCTTTGGTTGTGGCCTTGATGCTGTAACAGCAGATCAAGTAGAAGAAATATTAAAATCACACGGGAAAATGTACACCCTCATAAAAATCGATGAAGGATCAAACCTTGGAGCAGTAAGAATTAGAGTTAGAAGTCTTATTGCTGCTGTAAAAGAACGACATAGACACGGAAGAAAAATTGAAGTTCGCTCAGCTGCGTATAAACGGCAAGTTTTTACAAAAGAGATGAAGAAAACTCATACAATATTAGCCCCTCAAATGTCACCTATTCATTTTAGACTTTTGCAAAAAGCGTTTGAGTACTCAGGGTTTAACTTTGTTATTCTTCCAGACGTTGATGCTTTTGCAGTTGAGACGGGATTAAAGTATGTAAACAATGACGCCTGTTATCCATCAATACTTGTTGCGGGGCAAATGATTGCGGCCCTTGAATCTGGTGAATATGACTTAAATCATGTAAGTTTGCTTATTACACAAACAGGCGGTGGCTGTAGAGCAACAAACTATATTGCTTTTATTCGACGGGCGCTTGCAGATGCAGGATGGCATCATATTCCTGTCATTTCATTAAGTGCATCAGCGTTGGAAACGAACCCAGGGTTTAAGATATCACCGCCATTATTGATACGTGCTATGCGTTCAATTATGCTTGGAGATCTTTTGATGCGCGTATTATATCGTACAAGGCCATATGAAGCTGAGCCAGGTTCGGCAAATGCACTGTATGACAAATGGAATGGAAAATCGCAGCAAGTATTAAAATCACTTTCTCCAATAAAGTATGATAAGCTTGTAAAAAGCATTGTAAAAGAATTTGACCGATTGCCACTTTTGGACATCAGGAAACCGCGGGTAGGAGTAGTAGGTGAGATTCTTGTGAAATTTCATCCGACAGCAAATAATGATATATTTAGTACTATTGAACGAGAAGGTGCAGAGTGTGTTGTTCCTGATTTAGCAGATTTCTTATTTTATACTTTTGCAACTGGTATTTTTAGACATAGAGAACTTGCTTTCCCGAAAAAAACTGAGAGAAATGCGCGATTATTTGTATGGGTTCTGGAAAGATTTAGACGAACAATAAAAAAACAACTTGAAAAGAGCAATCGCTTTGAAGCTCCGCGTTCAATTTATGACTTAATGGAAGGTGTAAATGACATTGTGCAGTTAGGTAACATTACTGGCGAAGGATGGTTCTTGACAGCAGAGATGGTTGAGCTTATTGAAGAAGGTGTTCCAAGTATTGCATGTGTACAACCGTTCGCATGCTTACCAAACCACGTAACAGGTAAGGGTATGATTAAAGAGTTACGAGACAGGTATCCTGAATCAAACATCTCTGCAATAGATTATGACCCAGGCTCAAGTGAGGTAAATCAGTTGAATCGATTAAAACTTTTATTAGCAAATGCACCGCAAGGAAGACATCCGGATGATAAGCACGCATGATTTAAAACGTAGGTTATTAATACTATTATTTTTCACATTATGCATTTACATTAATGCTCAGAATATTTATCCTGAGTCTTCTTCTGTCCGCTCTATGCTTGTTGACTCATGGTTTATGCAAACAACTGAGCTTTTAAGAGACCAAAGTTCTGAGGTTTTGCAAAATGAGTTAGGTGAGTATTTTTTGGTTCGAGCAGAAGAAAAAAATGAAATAATGGAAATAATTGTAGCCCCTCTGGTTATTGAAACATTGGATGTTCAAGATATTTCTACACTTGCGGAGGTAGCCGCTCAAAGCCCTCCACCGAGCAATACGAGTCTAGCCATTGAAACTTGGCCAAAAGATGGTCTTGGAAGTTGGATTTTATACAGGGATGTAGAAACAGGAGAAAATGTAAGAGTACGTTATTATTTTATGAATGAAAGAGATGTATATATTGAGTTTTTTCCAGGTAGAGAAAAATCGTATGCAAGTCTTGTTATTTTTGGAGCCGTTGTTGCCCATAACGCTCCAGTGCCTGTTTCATTTGAATACTTTTTCACTGCATCGTACAAAGATATAAAAAAACTCACTCAAAATGTTCTTCCTTGGGAATATGTAGATGTATACGAAAACATTTATACAGATTCAATGCAAATGGTTAGAATAATTCGCCAAATTTTGCCTGATGCACAACGCGCAAAAATGTTTATTTCTGATACTGCTCAGTATGATTTCCTAAAGTGGATTGTAGATGGTCTTGTAAGACCTTTAACAGGGGGAGAGCTGTACGATGAGCCGTTGTATACTGCAACGGTTGAGCCAAATTTTAGTATTCCTGAAAGACAATTAACACATGAGAGTTATGATTTTATCCGAAATCTGGCAGCAGCAGCGCTTTCAGCTGATACATCACTATCGTATACGTTCGCTACTACTAATGCAGATGTGAAAGTTGAGCCTTTTTCACTTTTTCTTACTGAAAGTAGAGAACTAGAAAGAGTAAATTTTGTGCTTGATGTAGGATATGATGTTTCTCTTCTTGAATCAATTCTATATATATTAACAGCAACCGAAGGCGATTTATTTTACCTTGGCGCTATAAGAGAACTAGAAGAATCTAGAGATGCTGGGAAGAGCTCAGAACAATACTATTATAACAATGCAGCTGCATTTTTTTCGTGGTTTGATGACAAGGGAAAGTTTAATGTTTCTGTATTCGAAAATGGTGCAGAGTTTACATTGAATCAATTTATAGAGCGCTATCCTGAAACGTATGTCTATTTGGTTAGAGTAAAATCTTCAGTAAATTTTTTTCCTGAACAACCTGAGGTTGATGAGGATGAAATGAAAGAAGAATATAATTAATAATACACATGCGACAATTATGTGCTTGTTGGATAAACTATGAAGAAGATCTGTATCGTATTTGTAATTATTGCTTTTAATGTTATTAGTATTTTTTCTCAAAATTTTCAAACGGAACAGTATGCTTTTACGCAAATAAAAAATTATCATAATGCCTCTTCGTGGGCAAAGATAGTAGAAGCAGCTGATAGTTTTTTTTACGCCTATCCTTTTTCTCAATATGAGCTGGAAGTTCAATATTACCAAGCAGAAAGTTATCTAAAAATTGGGAACGCTAACAGAGCACAAAATATGTTTGAGAACATTCTTCTAGATAATGCTCTAGATGATACGATGAAAAAAAACACGATGTATTATCTTAGTACTATTTTATTTTCAAAAGGGAAGCATGAAGAATCGTTATCATACGCTTATGTGCTAATAGAAAACCCATTTGATGATGAAGAAAAAAATAAAACAATTCTTTTAAATTGTGCGCATTCTCTTTCGTTTCTAGCACGACATAATGAACTTATTGCAGTTATTGAATATTATATTAAAACGTATGGTGAAGGTAGTATCCCACCTGAAATGGAACTGTTACTAGGGAATCTATGGCTTGGAATGGGTGTAGAGGCCTTAAACAATAAAAGACTTGAAGAAGCACTAGAGTATTTTGAACGCTCAGATTTGCAAGAAACAAACGGTGAAAAGAATTCTAGCTTTTATAAAAAATCAGGTTTTTATCAAGCGCTTATTTATTACTCATCGGGAGATGTTGCAAGGGCAATACAAATATTAAGTGACAGAATACATATTGTTTCATCTGTAAGTTTTGAGTATGCTGCACTTTTATCTATTGTTTACGGAGAAAAAAAAGATCGTTCGTTGAGTGAATTATATGCGAACCAAGCTTTGAGCCAGTTTCAAGAAATGCCGCAAGCATATAATAATGAAATAAACTTTTACTTATTGCAAAAGTCCCTTTATTGGTATGCTGTTAGTTCTTTTGAAAAAAAAGACTATGAACACTGTGTTGAAATTTTAAACTTATTTAATACTATTTCTATTGAGGTATTTGAAAACAGTTTTGAAATGTATAAAGAAGTTGTATTATTACATGCACAAAGTTTATTTCTTACAGGGCAAATAGAAAAAGCTGTATATTTATTTGAACATAATTTTCCTCATTCAACAGAAACGGTAAAAGCCTTGTTTTTATCTGGGGCATGGGAAACGGCTGCAGCTATTGCAATTCAAAGCGAAGATAATTATTTAAAAGGGCTTTCATACTTTTTCCTTGGGAACTGGGATTTAGCTTATGAGGCCTTTAGTAATCTTGAAGAAAATGCAGAGTCAAAGTATGACGAATGGTCTGGCTACTATATGTCATTGGCATTGTATTACAATGGCGAGTATTCAAAAAGTTTAGAGCTTCTTTCTTCTTTTTTACTAAAAGCACCATATCATTCCAAGGCATGGGATGCACAATTAATTAGTGCATTTTGTTTATTACAAACAGGACAAAGTTCTCGTGCGCTTGAACACAGTTTGGTTGCGGTGCGTATTGCTCGTACTATTGAACAAAGGCAAACAGCAGCAGTTTTTGCAGCTGGGTTATATATTGACAAAAAAGAGTATACTCAGGCAAATGCATTGCTTTTAGAATTTTCAACTTCAAATTCGCCAAGTAGTATAGTTCCTCGATTGCTTTTGGCACAAACATATTCTGCTACAGGAAATACTAGACAAGCTGATTACGAATTAAAAAGAATTATTTCACAATTTCCTAATGAAGAATTGGCTAGAGAGGCTTCGTATAAGCGTGGAGAAATATTCTTTGAAAATGGTGAATACCGAGAAGCCGAACAATTGTTTCGGTCTTTTAACGATACATATTCTAATGGAATCTATTCTGATATAGCTTTGTTTTTTGAAGCAGAAAGTCGAAAACAACAAGATGACTTTTATGGTGCGATACTTTTGCATTCGGATTTAATTAATAGATATAGTGACAGTAGCTATAGGTTTTCATCAATGCGAGAATTGGTAGAATTGCACAGTGTAATTGGAGAGTACGGAACAGCTCTAGAATATGTAGAACTTGCGCAAAATGAGTATCCAGATGATTTTAGGTCTTCAAACTTATCAATTAAGCGTGATGAGCTTACTATATTAACAAGTGGAATCGATGTGGAAATTGCAAAAACTTACATAGAGTGGCAGAGGGCAGGTGAGAATAAAACGAGCGAAGGTCGAATCCATGGATATGAATTAGCTTTGCTTTACTTACAAAATGTAGGAGAGCAAGAAAAAGCATTAGAAATATTGCGAGAAATACAAGGCGCGCTTGAAATCATCAGTGGAGAGTACATGCTTCATGCAAATGTATTGCAAACACTTGGGAACATATATCGAGAAAATGCAACTTGTATAGATGCAGCGCGTTACTACTTGCAAGAGGCAGAAATGTTAACAAAAATAGCAAATAATCAAGAAAATGCAGCTAGAGCATTGTACAGAGCAGTTGAAGCATTTGAATGTGCAGGAAGAATAGGCGATGCAAATGCTGTATATGACGAAATGGAAAAGAATTATAAAAATAGTGTGTGGTATGATAGAGCAAGCACGCTGTTGATTAAGAATTAAACACTGTAGGAGAAAGATTGATGATAAGTAAAAAAAATATAGCTATTTTTCTAGTATTGCAAGGATGTCATTTTATCTTTTCACAAGATTCAAATAGCGATGATACGCAATCAATAGATATTCCTGATGTAAGTACTGCTATTGGTAGTGAGGGCTCTATGGTAGATGTGCAAGCCGTACCCGATTTTACACTTATTCTACCAGAGCCAGATGAGGACTTTTTATTAACACTTAATTTACCTGCAGACGATATTCAGAATTATACAAATGAAGACGGCGAACCTCTTACTGAAAATGAAAACTTTGCTATAGATGGGATTGTCGGTGGTGGATATCCTGGATACTTTTTATCTGATATTAATGTTAGTCAGTATAATGCGATATCTCCATTTAAAATTCACTTTTCTCATACCTCGCAAAATGGACTGGGAACTTTCTTAGCATCTGAAGGTTATACACAAAGTAACACATTGCTTTTAGGGGAAACAGAGTTGTTTTTTAATGACCAATATTCTTTAACTCTCAATGCCCAGTATGAAACGTCCAATAAAGGATTTCAAAATAAAAGCCCTCAATTTTACCTCAGTGCAAACCAATTTGTGCATGCACATTCTCTTTTTGAGATTCACACCCACTCAGGCTGGAATTATGGGTTAAGTGTTACAGGAGAATGGCAAAACCGCTATTTGGGTAAGAAAACAGATATTCAAACAAATGTACCTTCGAACATAGATGCTTTTGGTGTAGGCGCTCAGCTGTTTTTCTCTAAAGATTTTTCACAGCTTGCAGTAAATGCAAAAACAGAATATAGATATTTTATGCTTAATGAAAAAGATTCTCACAGAATGGATGCAGAACTACATTCAAGCGTATCATTTAACGAGGCAAACAAATTAAATGCAGCTGTTGGCATAGTGTATGAAGAAGACTTACATGTCCCTGTGTTGGTTCCCTTTTCAATTTTGTTCTACACCTTGACGCCGAAAATTGATTTTTCTTTTGCAGGTGGTATGAGAAGTGAACAAATAGATTACAATAAAATCTATAACAATTATCCCTTTACTAATACTACAGAAGGTATTTATGAAACTTCGCAATGGTATTCAGAAATGCATCTTACCAAGCCAGTATCTGGAAGCTCTCTGTTGCATGCTACTATAAGTTTTGAACAAACGGCATTTGGACACGGTTATTTGCTCCCTGATTATGAAATTGAGGATCATGTTACGGGACTTTATGACTTGACAATAGAGGATGTATTGCTCTTTAATACCAATGTTGGGTTTTCAACAAATTGGGGAATGGTTGGTTTTTTTGCAGGGTGGGATGCTTCATGGATAGATGTTCTTCCAGGAGAAAATTCTCATGAACTGTATGCAATTGCTTCTATTTCTTCTAAAGAAGGATTGTGGGGAACGCAGCTTTCTCTAACTGAAGCATTTTTTGAAGATGCAGTTCCAAATATTGGCGTTGAAGGATTTTTCAGTCTTTCCTCTGCAGTGCAGTTTGAAATAGTCTTGCATGACTTTGTTAAACTTGTTACAGGTTCGAACAGGCAATATGCTGGGAAATACGTCGTAGACAGCGGGTATGTTGGTTTGTTTGCAAGGTTTTTTTTATAACATAGCTTGAAATTTTACAATAAAATAGGAGTAATAGAATGATCGAAGTATTAAAAAGTGGTGGGCTGTTAATGATACCCATTTTTATGTGTGCATTTGGAGCAACATTTATTATTATAGAAAGATTAATATATTTTGCAAAGCTTTCCAAAATGGATGATACTCTATACAAAAGTGTGCATGTTCTATTGGCAGGAAATAATTTTAAAGAAGCAGAAAATGTATGTCTTTCAACGCAAACTCCTGCCTCTCAGGTTTTGCATAAGCTTATTCAATGCAGAAATTATTCAACAGACGATATAAGAGAAATTGCATCAGCTGAAATGGCTCGCCAAATTCCAAAATTGGATAGATTTTTAACATCATTAGGAACTATCGCAAATATTTCAACCTTGCTGGGACTTTTAGGAACGGTAACAGGAAATATTGGTGCTTTCGGCGTTTTAGGAGATGCAGGGACAATGGGTAATCCAGCTATACTTGCGGGGGCAATTGCAGAAGCTCTAGTTACCACAGCTTCCGGATTGGCAGTTTCTATTCCTGCAATTACTTTTCATAATTATTTAGCAAATAAGGCAAATAAGTTGCTAATGGGTATGGAGGCAGAGATATCTGATTTTACAATGAGAATACAAGGTAGGATGCAATGATACGAAGAAGAACGAAACGTATTGGAACGCAAATAGATCTAATCCCTATGATTGATGTTGTTTTTCAACTTATCCTGTTTTTCTTAGTGTCTACAACTTTTATACAATTGCCAGGGATAAGTTTAAATCTACCATCTTCAACAACCGCGGATGCCGTAGAAACAAAAGGAATAACGCTCACAGTGCACAATGACGGAAGAATGTGGCTTGATGAAAATAGTGTTACGCTCAATGACTTAGAAAGTAGGTTATCTATTATTCAAGAAACTGAAATAGCATCAGGGAGAACTGTGGATTCGTATCCTGTGCGCCTAGAAGCAGATGAATTAGTAACAAATGGAACAATCGTATCACTTTTTGATGTATTTCGAAAAAATGGGTTTTTATCCATACATTTACGGACTAAAGAATGACACATGATCGGGCAGCATTTGCAACTACTTTTCTCTTATGGATAGTTTTTTTCACATTTGCGCTCTTTCTACCTTTGCCAATGAGTGAAGATGAAAAAAGCGTTTATGGAGAAATATCAATACAACTAGAGCCTTTGAATAGAAGTGATCAATATTCTATAGCCCAAAATACTGTTCAAGACTCCTTGCCTATAGAATCGCCTTCAGTAATGGAACAGGTAGCAAAGTCTGAAACCACTTTTCAAGAAGTACAAAATGAAGTGCAAGAAACGCAAGGTAGAAATAATCAGCAGTCAAGTTCTTTTATTGAAGAGCCAGTTCGTCAACAAGTTCTTGCAAAAAGTATTGAAGAATTAATGGCGGAACAAAATACACGCAGTCAAAGGCCAAATCAAGCTGAATGGACCGATGATCTTTTTGAAGATAGTGCCGTAAATACTTCAAGCCAAACTCAGTCTTCTTCAAATATAGAAGAGCAACGCTCATCGCTTCTTTCGGGTTCTTCTGCACAATCAAACGATATGGAAAATCCCACTAGTCAGGCAGTTAGTGGTAGAGAGCAAATACAAAGAGGCCTTACAAGCGCAGATGTTTCATCGGAAACTAGCAACTTGCTATCAAGTATAGCGAATGCTCAATCTTCAGCTGCAGGGAGCCAGAGTGGCCAAATAAATGCACAAAGTATGAATTCTCCTCGTTCTAATAGTAGCAATGCTTCTGGATATGATTTTGCATTCGATGGAGTAGCTAGAAAGTTGCTATATCCGTCTGATCCAACATTGGAAATATCTAGAGAAAACCAACACTTAATTCAAGCTAGCAGAAATATAGAGATATCTCTTATTGTATCTCCTAGTGGAAATGTATCTCCTTCTAGCATTAATTTTACTCCTTCTGCATTAGTCCCAACGCAAATACAATTAGAATTAAGACAACAAATTGCATCTTGGCGTTTTGAATCGGGTGTAAGTAGTGGACAAGCTACATTCATTTATAGTATTATAGTAGAGTAAGATAAAAAATGGTAGCTAGTAAGGTTAGTGCCAGTTGAACCTAGAGAAAAGGTGAAAAATTATGGATGGAATAAAAGCTGTCGCATTCGACATTGATGGAACTCTTTACCCGGACAGTAGGCTCTTTGTGCGCCTCATTAGCTATTTTATAAAGAATTTTTCTTTTTTTTTAGCATACAATAAAGTACGATATGTTTTACACAGAACAGCTGTTCTACCAAATTTTTTTGAATACCAAGCACGACTTTTAGCAGATGAGATGAGCATAAGCGTTGAAGAAGCACATAAAAAAATTAATACTATAGTTTACGAAGGTTTAAAGCCGTATTTTAAAAAGGTTCGACCATTTAAAGGTGTTGAGGAAACACTTATTGCATTTAAACAAACAGGCTTTAATCTTGCGGTTATGTCTGATTTTCCTCCAGAGCAAAAAGGTGACTTGTGGGGATTAAAAAAATATTTTGATGTGATTTTAGGATCTGAAGAATGTGGGGCACTAAAGCCATCGGTGTACCCCTTTGGAGTCTTAGCCGAAAAGCTTGGATTTAAAGCAAGTGAAATATTGTATGTAGGAAATAGTATTAGAAGTGATATAGAAGGTGCTCATGCGGCAGGCATGAAAACGGCGTATATAATGCCATTTTGGCGAAAAATATTCAATAAAAAGCTAAGAAAAGCGGATATTTCGTTTAAAAGCTATCGCCAATTATGCAAAATTGTGCTACAATAGGGGTATGTAATTATTTTGCTATTGTGCAAAATAGTGTTTAAACTGTTATACTATGTTCATTGGGTGGGAATACGATGATTGGTGACATAATTGTTATTGTTGTGTGTGTTGGGATAATTTTGATTTTTCGAGAAATCGATAAACAAAATCGTTCATTCGAAAAAATAAAAAAGTTTTCAGATAAAATATTAGCTGATTTTGGTGAGTATTTTAAAAATCAAACATCTCTTGTAAAAAATGCAGGCGTCGAGTTGGATGTCAAGCAAAGTCAAGCTGTAGCTGCGGTTACGCGTTTTGAAGAGACTATTAATGAATTCGAAAAACGCACAGCAAAGTTGCATGAAAAATTAACAATAGTTGATGATATTGAAAAAAGACTTGCTACTTATGATACTTCAATAAATGATTTATTTGAAATGACCGAAAGGGTAGAAGAAAATCTCGATAAAATTCGAAGTCATTCAAATCTCGTAAACAAAGTTTCTGGACAGCTTGATGCACATGCAACACAAATAAGTAAAATTGAACAAGATATTCCTAGTATTATAGCAAATTTAGAAAAGCTCAATGAAGAAAAAATGAATGTGCTCGGGTCAGATTTTTCAGCATGGGTTGAACAGCGAACTGTGGACTTACAAACGCTTGCAAATGCAGCAGTTGATAAGAATGAATTACTTTTAGATGAAATTAAGCAAGTGTATGACCAATCTATAGCGGCCGCAACAGAAAAAGTTGATAGCTTTGAAGCAGAAGTTTTTGAAACATTACGCGCCCAAACAATGCAACGTACTGAAGAGTTTGAAGAGCTGCTATCGCAAAATTCAAAAGATTTACATGATTATGTTGAACGAGAAAGAATTGAACTTGAAAACATACTTGGTGATAAGTTAACTGCTGCAGTGCAAAATCAAGATGATAAAATACAGTCAATTCTCCATGAAAATGATGAGCAAATGAAAATCGACATTGCGGAAATGAAAGAATCATTTACAACTGAATTAAACGACTTTGCTGATAAAACGCAATCAGAAATTGCTCGACAGACAGAAGAATTGTCTTCATTTGAAAGTAATTTTGCAACTGCTCAAGAAATGATTCAAAAAATGGATGAGTCAATTCTCACTAAACAAGCTGAAACAAAAGAGCTTGTTGACCGTTTACAATATCACTTAGAGTCAAATGCAAGTGAGCTTGTTAATGTTTTAGATGATAAAATTCAAAGTTATGAAGGCGAATTTGATAAGGTTGTTGTAACCTTGCGTCAAAATATTCAAAAACAAACAGAAAGTATTTCCGAGAGTATGGATGAAAGGTGTGATGCACTACAAGGAAGTTTTGATTCTCGACTGGATGAAATAGATTCAGTAGTAAATGCTTTACATGAAGAAGTATTAAAAGTAAATAATGATAAAACGACTGCCTTCTTCTTGGAGCTAGACACTCATATCAAAGATGCACGCAAAGATGCTGAGTATCGCTTAGAAAGAATTAATGGAATTGGACAAGACATTGATAAGTTAGAAACAAATTTCAGGCGTCTTATTGAGCTTGCAGAACAAAGAATCAATGCAGACTTTGATAAGTTCCGCGTTGAATCAAACGAAGCTCAACAAGAATTTGAATTACAGTCTACAGAATCTTTTCAAGCTCTTAAAGAAGGTCTTGAAAGTATAGATAACGAGCTAAATATACTAAAGAAAAATGCATATGACAATGTTTCTGAAAAACTAAAATTATTTGAAGACGATTTCTTTTCTGATATTGGTAAAAGAAGTGAAGCTATGTCAGAGTCAATGATTGACTGGCAACAGGAATTTGAAAATCAACTAACTGAGCTTAGAATTAATGTAGAAAAGAATCGTTTGTCTGTAGAATCAAGATATGCTGAAGATATGAAAGAACATATATCAGCAACACAAGAACGATACAGAGAACAAATTTTAAGACTTGAAGAAAGTATGAAATCTACCGAAGGTGAGTATGTAGACCGATTACAACAAATCGAAACTAATTTGCACACATTTTTAGATGAACAAAGAAAAGAATTTGAATCTGCAAAAGTCGACTCAGAAGATTATTTTAAAGCAGAATTAAATAATTATGGAGAAATTTCTTCTGAAAGATTAAAGCGTTTTGAAAGAGAAGTTGGTGCTCAGCTTGCACAACTAGAGCAATCAGTCTCTTCTTCACAAGAAGAAACAAGTAGTTCGTTGGAGGGCCTTTTAGGTGATTTAAGCTCTTGGAGAGAAAGGTTAAATACTCAGTTTCAAGAAAATAGAGATATTTATAATGAAAAATTTGATGTATTCCATCAAAGCGCTCAAGATCAAATTGCTCAAGTTGAACAGGTGTTCACAACCGATGTTACTAATTATATAAACCTTGCAAAAGAAGAGCGTAATAATATTACGGTCGATATTGAAGATTTAAAATCGCAAGCTCATAATTCATTAGAGGCATATGAGTCTCGAAGTGCCGAGATGTTGGATGGATTTAAAAAAGCATATGAAGCAATGCTTGAAGATACTCAAAAACGAATACGTGGTGAAAATAATGATGCAGAACAAAAGGTACGTGCTCTAAAAACTATGGTTCAAGATGTACGTCAAGAAAGCGAAGAAATGCAAGAAAAAATGGTATTAAAAATCCAAACTGAAGCAAACCTTCTCAAAATGAGTATGGACGATATTGACAAAAAGTTAAAACAATTTGTTGCGCAAACGCAATTGTTTGAAAAAACCGATGAAATGAAAAACGAGCTTGAAAATCAAATGCAAGATTTACGAACGCAACTTACACGGTTTGAAAATTTCAAACAAGTTACCGATAGTATTGAATCGCAGTTTTCAAAAATTCGCAAGCTTGATGATGAAACTATTACAAGAATGCAACGTCTATCTGCTGAGAAAAACCGCATAGATGCTTTGGAAACTGACTTCTCAAAACTTGTAGCATTGTCAGGCTCAATGGATCAAAAAATTACTGAACTAAAGAGTACAAATGATGATTTACAAATATTACAACTAGAAGTTCGTCGCTTCCAAGAGACTCTAGGTGAGATTTCATCGCGATATGATAGACTTGAAAAGAAAACTCCTGCACTAGAACAAACGATGAATGAAATAGATAAAACATTTGAAAATTTACGAGAGCTTGAAGATCGACTTGCTGCTTGTGCACAGGAAACAGTTGAAATACCAGATACTGTTGAAACGCTTAAATCTGATATTTCGAGCTTGCTTGCACATTCTCGCGCTATTTCTGATGTGATGGATAAGTTAAGTGATCTTGATTCTGTATTGGCTGATACCTCAAAACGCGTTGCAAGCGTAGAAAAAGCACGAGATGGAATTGTCAAAGTTGAATCACGATTATCAGATATGATTACGGAAGCTAAGGACCAAATTAACCTCTTCAAAGCCGTTAAAGATGGTGGTAAGAAAAATGATCCAGGTGCGCCGCCAATAGCGGTACGAGAAAATGTAATAAAATTAGCTCGCCAAGGATGGAAGCCAGAGCAAATAGCTCAAAGTTTAAATCTTCCTAGAGGTGAGGTAGAATTAATACTTGATTTTTACAGTAGTCAAAATCTATAAAGAAATGTTTTTTTTGATATGAAAGAGTTTCTATTGTGTGTTTATTCACCTATTCAGGTGAAACGGACATTTCAGTAAGAAGCTCTTTTCTTACAATTTGTAAAATTTCAATATCTCGTGCAGGATCTGATATGCCTAATGTCAAATAACCAGATTGCTGAATACCTGAGACCTCTCCAGGTCCTCTTAGCCGTAGGTCTTCTTCTGCAATAAAGAACCCATCGGTGCTTTCATGCATAACTTTAAGACGAGCTTTTCCAAGTTCGGAAAGCTTGTTTGAGTAAATTAAAAAGCAGCTTGATTGTTCTGTTCCTCTGCCGACTCTTCCTCTTAGCTGGTGTAAGGCAGCAAGTCCAAAACGCTCAGCATGCTCAATTGCCATACATGTGGCATTTGGAATATCTACCCCTACTTCGACAACACTTGTAGCAACAAGTATTTGTATTTCATTGTTCTTAAATCCTGCAAGTATACGGCTTTGCTCTTGGTCATCAACTTTGGAGTGAATGACGGCGCATGTGTACTCTGGGTATACCTGAGTAGATAAAAAGGCATACATTTGCTCTGCAGATTTTAATGAACTCTTATTTTCTTTATTAGCAAATGGTTCTTCATTTTGTTCTTCAAAATCATCTGAGTCTATTGATTCTTCCTCTTCAATTCTCGGGTATACAAAATAAGCTTGTCTGCCTTTTTGTAATTCAAGGCGAATGGCTTCGTAAGCACGGCTTTCATTTCCTTGTCTTGTTAAATGCGTGATAATCGGCTTTCTGCCAATTGGCATTGTAGAGATTGTTGATACATCTAAATCTCCATATACAGTAAGGGCTAGTGTTTGTGGTATTGGTGTAGCGCTCATCATTAATACAGCGGGACTGCTTTTAATGCTTTTATTTTCTACGTCTAGAGAAGTTCTTCCCTTATCTATTATAGCATTTCGTTGTATTACCCCAAAACGATGCTGTTCGTCAACAACTACAAATCGCAAATTTTTGTATATTACATTTTTTGAAAATAGTGCGTGAGTTCCAATAATTATATCTATGCTATTTTCTTTTAGTGCTTTTAAAAGACTTTTTCGCCCTTTTGCTTGCACGTTGCCAGTAAGAAATGCAACCTTTACTCCCGTTCCTGTAGTTGTCATAATAGGCTCAAGCAGTTTTGCAGCACTTTCGGCATGCTGCTTTGCTAGTATTTCAGTAGGTGCAAGAATTGCGCACTGAGCTCCCCAATCAACAACACGAAGACATGCAAAGAACGCAACAAGCGTTTTCCCAGATCCTACATCACCTTGTAATAGTCGTGACATTTGAAATGGAACTTCTTGGTCATTTTTTGAAGGCATAAATCCAGCATCTATTTCTGCATTTATTTGGGTAATTACTTTTGCTTGATCTTCTGTTAAATGAAAATGTAATCTTTCCCATAGTTGTTTTTGAGCAGGAGAGAGAGTTTGGTAAGCTATTTCAAGAGAGCTTAAGTTTTTATGCTTTATTGTATTAAAAGCAGGTACTAATGTTGCATTTTTTTTTCTGTCCGCTACACGTGCAATTATGTTTTTTTGAAAATTATATAGCTCTTCAAAAATTAATGTTTGTTTTGCTTTTAAAGCATCTTGTATATTTTTTGGGTTATGAATAGCATTGATTGCTTCGATTTTACTAAATAAATTATATTTTTTTACCATGTACTCAGGGAGCTCATCTTCAATTCCAAGTGTGTATTCTTTGAGGGCTTGACTCATAGCTTTTCTAACCTGCTTTTGCCCTAAACCTTGTGTGAGAGGGTAAATTGGAATAACTGCACTGTCTGGTAAGGGCTTGTGTTCGTAGTCCTCAATGGAACCACTTTTTGATATACATACTGCATCAAATGAAGAACACTGTAATTCATTTTTACGTATCGAAAAAGAACCTGTTACACTTATTATTGAGCCAAGAGGTAATGTTTTTTCAAAAAAAGGTCTGTTAAAGCAAATAAGAGATCCGGTTGCACTTTTATCTTGGATAATGATTTTTAGGGTTTTCATTCTGCCAAAACCAAACCATTCATGCCCAATGACTTCTGCTAAAGTATGTACTTTTGCGTGTTTGGCAAAACTGGCTAGAGGAAATGTTTTTGTTCTGTCTTCCCAATCTCGTGGATAGTATGAAAAAAGGTCAGCAACCGTAAACACGTTCACGTTAGAAAAACATTTTGCGATGCTTTGCCCAACTCCTGCGATATTTGTAATGGGTATTTCAATGTCTCGCAGTTTCATAGGTACCTTTATTATATCTGAAGCAACACGGTGGATAAGATTGCAATCGCATAGCCCAATCCATATTGTGCTATAACGCCAAGTGCTAGCAATATCATAAGAGAATACTTGTGCTGTAAAAATCTATTTTTGGTAAACAGTGGAATGACTTTATTAATGACTGGTTGTAATAGTTGGTCGATACTCTGCCAAATTTGTCCTTGATTTTTGTTAAGTAGAGTCGCAATCAAACGAACTAGTACAATGATGTTAAAAAATGTGAGTAGTGAAGATAGTACGGACCATGCCATGCTTATTATTATACCAATAATTGTACCAATAGAAAAATGTCTTGACGAGGCAATTTGATTTAAAATATTTGAAGCAAGCATTAGAACAGCAAATGCAAAAATAGGAGAAATATCTACTCCAAATCGCCTAAGAGGATTAAATTTCTTAAAAATATTTAACCAAGGGTCAGCTATTTGTGCAAGTAATCGTCCAAATGAGCTGTAAGCTAGGGATGGAACCCATGTAATAAATACTCGTGCTAGGCATACAAGCATATAAACTGAAATGAGTGAACTTAATGTCTTTAATGCAAAAAATACTATATCCATATGTAAAATATACTAAAAAAAATATCGAATGGCAAGTATAAAAGAAAATTTTATTCCAACCATGCCTTTTCTACGATCGCACTCTCAAGTAATTTCTCAAGAAACTCATCGGATGAAGGAACTGATGTATGCCTCTTTGGTTTAATGGTATAGTATTTTCCATAATCACTTATGTGAATAATGAGAGAGCAGTTGCCATCGACTGTTTCTAAGAATTCTTGAAGATGGGTAAAATCCGAATTTTCATTTGCTTCCGCAGGTTTTAAGGAAAGTAAAATATGCACTTCCTTAAATGATTTTGCTTTTAAGCTGTTTATATCAAGTAATTCATCCACTCCAAAAGATGGGTCACCTCGTTTTAAGTCAATTTTTCCTGAAAATGCGACAACTGCATCATCTGCAATACGACTTCTTATCACTTCCCATAATTTTGGAAATAATGCAATGTCAAGGCTTCCGTCAACATCTTCAAGTTTTGCAAATGCCATCGCCTGCCCTCTTTTTGTGATTATAGGTCGAAGATTTTTTATTGTTCCTAGCACTGTGTATGTTTTCTCGGGAGTTGCAAGCTCTGCGTTCTTTGATGTAATGGTTACGGAATTTTTTATAATATTTTTGTAATCATCAAGAGGATGGCCCGAAATATAAAAGCCAATAAGCTCTTTTTCTATTCTAAGCTTTTCAAGTTGTGGCCAATCTTCGACTTGCTCAAAAATAAAAGGCACATATTCTACTTCATCTACATCACCAAAAAGGCTTACTTGCCCATTCGCCTTATCGTTTTTTATGTTTGTTACATACTCTACTGCCTTTTCAAGGTTTGCAAGTAGGGTAGGTCTATTTTGTCCTAGCTTGTCATACGCTCCTGTTCTAATAAGAACATCAATTGCTCGTTTGTTTACTGTGTGTAGATTTACTCGTTCCAAAAAATCCATAAAGCTTTTGTAGGGGCCATCTTTTTCGCGATGCAAAATTATTTCTTCTGCGGCTGCTTCGCCAAGACCTTTAATACCAGTAAGTCCGTACACAATTATTCCCTCAACGACATCAAAAACTTTTGAAGATCTGTTTACATCGGGTGGGTCTATGGTTAGTCCCATGGAATGGCCTTCTTCTATGTATACTGGTAGTTTATCGGTACTTGAAATTTCATTTGTTAAGTTAGCTGCGATAAATTCTGCAGGAAAGTTTGCTTTAAGGTATGCTGTTTGATATGCTAGTACAGAGTATGCTGCAGCATGGCTTTTATTAAATCCGTAGCCTGCGAAAGGAATCATAATTTCAAAAATTTCGTCAGCTCTCTCTTTTGTAAAGCCATTTTCAATGGCACCAGCACGGAATTTTTCTTTTTGCTTTTCCATTACTTCAACTTTCTTTTTACCCATGGCACGTCTAAGTTCATCCGCTCCACCAAGTGAATAGCCTGCAATGCGTTGTGCTACTTGCATAACCTGTTCTTGGTATACCATAACGCCATAAGTTTCTTCTAGAATATCTTTTAGGCAAGGATCTGGATATTTGATTGTTTCAGGTTTGAACTTTCCTTCTACAAATTGATCAATATATGCCATAGGGCCTGGTCGATATAATGCGTTTAAGGCAATGAGATCATCAAGCTTTCTTGGTTGGGCTTGTTTTAATACCTTTTGCATTCCTGCGCTTTCAAATTGGAATACAGCAGAAGACTTACCTGCACAGAAAAGGTCATATGTTTTTTCGTCTTCTTCACTTTGATCTTTTGTTGAAAAGCTTTCATAACCAGCTCTTTTTCGAATAATGCGCTCTGCGTGTTTTATAAGTGTGAGTGTTTTAAGCCCTAAATAATCCATTTTTACCAAGCCGCATGGCTCAATAATATCCATGGTGTATTGGACAGCAACTTTTTGTGTTTTGCCGTCTTTGTAAAGAGGTCCCCATTCAGGTAGCTCACTTCTTCCGATAACTATACCCGAAGCGTGTAAGCTGGTGTTTCTATTTACATTTTCAAGTTTTAGAGCAAACTCAAAAAGCTCTTTATAAGCAGGGTTTTCTTTGTATGGAATAAGCTGTCCATAATCGGGGTGATCCTTGTCTGGTGGGTCAAAGGCATTTTTGAGTTTAACCTTAGGCCCCTCAGGGATAAGCTTTGTTATCATGTTTACTTCATTTAATGGAATATTTAAAACTCTTCCTACGTCTTTTATTACTGCTTTTGCTTTGAGTGTTCCAAATGTTACAATATGCCCAACTTGTGGGTCGCCATACTTTTCTCTAGTGTACTCAATAACACTTTGGCGCCCCTCATAGCAAAGATCAATATCAAAGTCGGGCATGCTTACCCGTTCAGGATTTAAAAATCGTTCAAAAATGAGCTTGAATCTAAATGGGTCGATGTCGGTAATTTCCATAGCATAAGCAACAAGGGAGCCTGCCCCAGAACCACGACCAGGCCCTACGGGAACATCATGAGTTTTTGCCCAATGAATAAAATCCCACACTATTAAAAAGTAGCCTGAAAATCCCATGTGGAAAATAATT
>CAYJPS010000007.1:0-2326 GCA_964372135.1 uncultured Treponemataceae bacterium
CAAACTGATGTATCAATACTTGTATAATGTTTTGGTAAGGAATGTTATTGGCTAATGCTTTTTTCTTTAGCTCGTAAATATCGTTTTCATTAATTCTTACAGAAATTGCCTTTTTTTTGTCATTATTAATATAGTAGCGTAATTCTTCTTGCCTTTTTTGAATGTTGCCTTTACTTTGCCATTCATTGGCTTCAACACTTTCTAAAATGTCTTTTTCAAAGTTATCAAGTTTCATAGCAACTCCTTATTGTATTTTTTATTCATTTGTCTTGATGGAATTATTGTCTTTAAGAAAATATGATCATCTTCCTCTATGTATGGTACAAGGTATACATAGTTTTTTATTCTCACTAAAATAACAAAAATATTTTGGTTTGGGTATCTTTCTTTGTTAGGGTGTTCTATATCATCTAACAAATCTCCATTTTCAATACTTACAATAATATCTTCAAAGCTGATATCTCTTTCTTGTTTTAAGAGTTCATTTTTTTCAAGTGAATATCGTATAGATTTTGCTTTGTTCATATAATATACCTTGTATATACATTGTATATCATATATGTAAATATGTCAATAATAGTTTTACATATAAAGGGAGTCTTATTATTTAGAGTTGTTCTATTTTTGCAACACTTTTATTATGTTGCTATAACTTACCTGTTTTTATCTTCCAGTTTTTGGATGTGTGAAATAGAGTGTAATCAGCTTGCCAATACCTTATAGTATATATTATCAGAACAAATACTTTTAAAAGCCTCTTTTTGAACAGTATTTAAGAGCATAGCGTAAAATTTTGAAAGAGAGCCCATGCTCAGTACTACTACATGTTATTCTGTAGCACGGTGTAGCCGCCGACTTCTTCGAAGCCTATTTTTTTATATAAAGAGGCGGCTTCTGGGTTGTCAAAAAAGAGGGCTACAAAGTCTTTTCCTTTTTCAAATTGGTCGTTACAAGCCTTTGTTACCAAAATTGTTGCAAGTCCTTGTTTTCTATAACTGGGATTTGTTGCAACTCCTAAGAGCATGGAGCCAATTGAGCATTGTGCTCCTGCTAAGGCTGATGCAACAATGTCGCCGTTATCAGAAAAAATATAGGCATTTGAGTCTTTTTGTAAGTTTTCTTTTGTGCGCTGTCTATACCTTTCTTCTTGACCTTTATAATTTTTTTCAAATTCTTTTATGGTAAAGAAAAAATCTACTAGTTTGTCTCCCTTATCTGCGGGAAGTTCATCATATTTTAGTGTGTCGCTTAATGGTTGTGTTTTGTGATTTACAAGTGTTTCTTTTGTACATCGTAAAAGAGTTGTAGGTCGAAATGTTAAGACAGGGAAGTTGTTTTTTAGTTTATCTACAACACTGTGTTTTCCGCCAATGGTGTCGAGTTTTTCGAATGAGTTAATGAGCGTTGTGGCTTCCTTTGTGCTATAGTCATCTTTTTGACTGTAAATAAGAACTATACTAAAATAGCGTAGGAGCACAAAATCCCATTCTGTTTCAATGACATTTGCATAAACTTCTACATCATCGCCTTCAAGGCCATAATTTTCTATATTTGCCCTAAAAAAGAGGTTTGGAACTGCATCTTTTGAAAGATATTCTTTTACTCTTTCTATGTCTTTTTGTTCTAATTTTTGTATCATAGCATTACCTCCAGCTTATTATATCGTCTCTATTTTTCCGCTTTTTTTCTCTGAGTTTATCGCCTTCGTTTGCATAGCCTATTGCAACAAGAAGATGTATTTTTCCCTTTATGTTAAGCATTTGTTTTAGTGGCTTTTCATTAAACCATCCAAGTATACAGTTATCGATGCCTTTTTCTTGAAGGGCGAGGGTAAGGTAAGTGCTTGCAGATCCTATGTCGTTTGATTTAAAGTCCTGTTTTTTTACAATTGAGCCAATTGCTGCAGTTGCGTTGTAGGATGCATCACTTAGGATTATTATGCCTGTCGCGTTAAGAACAAATTTGTTTATTTCCATTCCACAGTGAGGAAGAACTTTTTCAAAAAGTTCATTGTTTGTATGAGTTTTTTGTACTATGGTAAAATGCCATGGTTGGCTGTTACAGGCGGAGGGAGTAAGGCGAGCAACATCGAGAGCGTATTGGATATCTTCTTTTGGAATTATTTTGTCTGGGTTAAAGTTTCTGCAGCTTTGTCTTTTTGTTGCTAACTCTAAAAAGTTCATGGATTGTGTCCTTTTGGGGATAATGGCGCTACGCATAGGTAGCGCCGGACGGTGCAATAATTGCGACAAGGATGTCGCTGAATGGTACCCGCGTTAGGGATTGTAGGGGCCGCTGAAAGCGGTTCAAATCGGAGGTGCGTTCC
>CAYJPS010000007.1:2336-44529 GCA_964372135.1 uncultured Treponemataceae bacterium
TGGGAAGCCGGTGCGCTACACATAGGTAGCGCCATACGGTATAAAAAGTGCGACATGTATGTCGCCGAATGGTACCCGCGTTAGGGATTGTAGGGGCCGCGTAGCGGTTCGCGCCTCTGTTGGTGCGTCCCTGTGTGGGCGCCCGCATAAATTGGCGCGAATGAAACCCCGAAAAGCCCGACCCCATTTGTAGCTCCCGTCGCCCTCGTCGGGAGTTACAAATGGGGGAACGCCCATGCACACATTATTAATTAACTTATCGTCTATTTCCAAACAATCTAAGGAGTGCTAGGAATATGTTAATAAAGTCTAGGTAGAGTTCGAGTGCGCCGATGATGGCTACTTTTTGGAAGTTTTCGCTTCCATCTGCGTGCACTGAGATTCTCATTAATTTTTGGGTATCGTAGGCGGTGAGGCCTGTGAAGATTACTACGGTTGCAATTGAAATAATCCAGTCGAGGCCGCTTGATCTGAGAAGAATATTTACGATAGATGCAATTATGAGGCCAATGAGTGCCATGGTGAGGTAGCGTCCTGCCGATGTGAGGTCTGATTTTGTTTTCATTCCGTAGAGGCTCATTCCGCCGAACATTAGTGCTGTTGTTAAGAAAACTTGGGCAATTGAGCTTCCTGTGTACACGAGTAACACTGAAGAAAGGGTTACGCCGTTTAGCACTGAGTAGAGTATGAAGAAGAAGGCTGCTTGTCCAACGCTTAGTTTTCTAATTTGGCTTACTAGGTACATTACAAGGCCGAGTTCTGCAATAATGAGAACGAGGTAGCCGAATCTGTTTCCGAAGATGAGGTTTAATAGGGTATAGCTATTTGCGGTAAAAAAGGCTGCTGCACCGCTAATTGCAAGTGCTGCCACCATCCATCCGTATACACCTGCCATAAATTTTTGGCGGGTTTCGATGCTTGCTTGGGCAAGGCTTATTTGATTCATATTTTCCATAGTTTAAAGATACTCTCCTTTTGAGTATTAGTCAAGAGGTGGTTTTGATTATTAATTAATATGTAATAATTGAGGGTGGAGAGGGGGAGGAAGGGGGTCCACAGATTACACAGATTTATGGGATTATTATTGGATTGTGCTATGGAAAATATTAAAAAAAACTAAAGTCAAAAACATGCCAAAAATATAAATATTTTTGCTTTTACTGTTTTGGTGGTAGGTGTAAGGGTACTAAAACACGCAACAGTTATAATCTGCGTAATCTGTGTAATCTGTGGATTTAAAAATGACCAATCTTGGTGGTAGACTTAAAAATCAGAATGACGCTCTAGTTTGTGGTGGGTGGAGCGGGAAAGTAGTTTTAGCCGCAGATTACGCAGATTTATAGGATTTTTATTGGAATGTGCTATGGAAGTTTTTAGAAAAATATAAAAATTAAAACAAGCCAAAAATATAAATATTTTTGCTTTTAGGTTTTTAGTGGTAGATGGTAGGTTTATTGAACACGCAATAGTTGTAATCTGTGTAATCTGTGGATTTAAAAATGACCAATCTTAGTGGTAGACGCAAAAGTCAGAATGACGCACTAGTTTGTGTGGTTGACATAAAGTAAAAAAAATCAAAAACCATATCAAAATTTCTTAGTAAATTTCAGAAAAAACACTATAACTATAGTATAGGAATTTTTTCCTAAATCTATAACGCGTGAGGTGTTTTATGCATATTAACATTCCAGATTTTGTGTACAAACTACAAGAGGGTCAGGAGATAATCTCACCCAAGGTAGACTTTGCCTTTAAGAAGTTTTTTGGAGCAGAAGAAAACAAAGATTTTCTTATAGACTTTTTGCAATCGTTACTCGATATCCCAAAAGATGAATACGATGAAGTAACTTTTGAAAATACATCGTTCTTAAAAGACTATGATAAAGACAAATACGGCATTTTAGATGTTTTAGTAAAGACAAAGAAAAAAACGACTATTCATATAGAAATACAAGTAGGCGATGTATCGTCATTTAAGGACAGGGCTTTGTATTACCTTTCTAGGCTCGTTACAGCTCAGATGCAAACAGGAAAACACTATTCAGAAATATCAAAAACCATATCAATATTGGTCTTGAATTATGAGCTTATCCATGATACAATGAATTATAAAAATGTGTATCACTTTTGTGATTTGGAAACAAAGTCAGTATTTTCAGATAAACTGGAAATAATAACGTTAGAACTACCAAAGATACCTACAGAGGTGTCCTCTAGTGAAAAAGAAAAGAGGCTTATAAGTTGGTTAGAGTTTCTAAAGGTGGAAAAGAAAATGGAAGCAGCACAAGTAATAGAAAAATATCCCTATTTGCAAAAAGCGTATGATAAAATACAAGAGTTGAGTAGAGACCCTGCAAACAATGTAGAGTACACAGAGCGCCTTATTTCGTATTTTGATGAAATAGGTCGCCTTACTGAAGCAGAAAGACGAATGGAAGAAGGTTTGGAGAAAGGGGCTCATAAAAAGGCCATTGAAGTTGCAAAAACAGCCTTGGAAGAGGGATTGTCTGTTCCTATGATTGCTAAACTTTCGGGTTTATCAGAAGAAGAAATTAGTTCAATTAATAATTGCATAATTAACAATTAACAATGGTACGGTAAAAGGCATAAAAATTATTACGTGCACTACGAGAATTTCTTGTGGTACATGTACGTTTTTTCATACACCCACATGTTCATATTAATTGTTAATTATACATTGTTCATTATACATTATCTACAACGAACTATTCCGTAACGACAGTTGTTTCATCTACAACAGGGATAAGTTCTTCCCTTGTTTTATCAAAAATATCGTTTAAGTCGCCAGAAACAAGCGCAATATCGTTTGAATTGTCAATTATTGCATAGGTTTGACTTGTTGTAGTCGCTGCTTTTCCAACCGCAATTGTTCGCACTATTTCTTGTCCGTTTAAGGCTTCAACAATCATGGCCATGCCATCTTGCAAGTCATAGCGTTCTGCGTTGCCAGTCGATGATACGTTTCCTAGGACTCGAATATCTTTTAGTTGTCCCATCATACGAGTGAGAGGGAAGCTTTCAACTTGTGTGCCGTCGTTCAAAATCCATAATGTTTCTTCTGCGCCATCTGTTGATGGAACAACTTGCTTACTAAACACTAGTCTTGTACCATCTGCATGAGTTATTCGAATGCCCGTGATATCTTCTTCAAGCACGGCATTGTACACGGTACTTTTTCCAGTTTGGCTTAGCTGGACTACATATATTGCCGCGAAAATTACAATTAAGCTTAACAGTATTATTTTTCGTTTTGTCATTTTTATTCTTCCGCCTTAATTTTTTCATCAGCTGTTCCGTTGTACAGCTCATAGATTTTTTTACGTCGATTGCTTCTTGCCCGCCACACAAAGAGGCCAGCAACAACAACTAAGAGGGGCAGTATATACTGATTTGCAATTTGCATAATTTGTGCAAAGGCAGGGTTTTCTATGGTAAGAATATTAAGCGAAATACCGCGTGTCCTCATTCGGGCAAGGTCTTCTGCGTCGTTCAGATAGTCAAAGGAATTTTGAACAAACATCGATGTTGGACTTGTTCCCTGTTGGTCAATAACCATTGCACTTGTGAGCTGTGATGTACCTGCGATAAAGATTTTTGAATTTTGTACACTTTTGCTTATGTGATTACTTGCAGAAATATCTGTTTCTTCTGCTTCGGTTTGCGGTTTTTGTGTAAAAGCGCTTTCAAAGCTACCTTCAACTAATACTGCTAGATTCCTTTTTGATTGCATTTCGCTATCAGTTGGAGGCGACATATACATTGGGTTTAAGTCTATGTTTTCGCTCATTGTCCATGCATTTTCACTTGTGTTTGCAAGAATAGTGGCTTCTTTTTCACTATCGTCTTCTTCAATTATGATATTGATAGGTGCTGTTTGTGGGAAAAACACATAGGATAAGTTTTGGGAAATTGCATGTTCTGTGTCCATTTCATTTTGGTTTACAAGCGGAATATAGTAATAGTTTATTTCTCCAAACTGCTGATTTTGTTCTGAAAAACTATTTGTGTCCATAACATATGCTGCTGGAACTTCCACACCGTATTGGGTTAAAAGTCTTTGAAGCCCTGTGTCGTTAGGCACAAATTGTGGGGGCATTTGTTGTCCATACATTGCAGCCATTTCATCTTGTACCATATTGAAAGGGTCAACAAAAATTGAAAGATTCCCACCGCGAAGCACAAATTGATCTATTTTGTAAAGCTCTTCTTCTGTGTAGGGTGTTTTTGGCCCATTGATAACGAGGGTATTCACATTTGCAGGGATATCACTTTCTGATAAGTTTGCTTCTTCAAATGTATAGCGGTCTGAAACAAGGTTTGCTAAAATACCTGAACCTGCTTGGCTGTCTGTGATACTCATTTCGCCATGCCCTGTAATATAGGCGATTGTTGTAGATTTTGATAAAAGTGAATCTAAACTGGCAGAAAGATTTTCATCGAGCGTATCAAGACCTGCAATAATATTTCCAAAAAATAATTGACTTTGCATTTCTAATGGTACAACTCTTGAGTTGTCGCCGTATGATAGCACAAGTCCAAGTATACCCGTGCCTGGGTTTCCATTTTCATCTTGCCAATCGAGCTGTTGGATACCGTAGTTTGCAACTAAAGAAGCAATTTCATTTGGTTCAGGATTTACTTCTTCGTAGCGAATCTTCCCTGAGTGCTTTGCATTAAGATTAGAATAAGCATTGAGCACTGTAGGTTCTATGTCTGAAAAACCTTGAATGTTAAAATTTGCAAGCTCGGGTGAAACAAACAATGTGAGTTCTACATTTCCTTGAAGTCCTGCTAGAGAACTAACTGCATTTATCATAGAGCTCATAGTGGTTGTAAGCCTGTACTCTAAACCATCAGTCGAAGAAATATCTACCGCTTCAATTCTATCTGCATATGTAATAACAAGTCCCATCCAAACATTTTTAAATCCTACTTCGTTGTTGGTTATTTCTTGAATTTGCACTTGACTAAGGCGATAACTTCTAGCAATTTCTTCGTTTTCAGGATTATCCATGTTGTATGATTCCCATGAAAAGTTCGAATTTGCAGCACCTGAATACTCAATAAGCAGATCTGTTACGTATTGGTGTGCTGTGTTGTATGGGGAAGGAAGGTTTTCTGAAAAGAACATTTTAACAGAAAGCGGCTCTTCTAGGTTTTGTACTAGTTCTTCACTACCTTCAGAAAGAGAAAAGCTCTTAGATGCTGTTGTATCAATTCTAAAAAATGCTCTTGTTGCAACCAAGTTTACAAGTATTATAAGAATGATAAATAGTATAAAGTCACTTTTTGGACTTTTTATCCAGTTAATTAGTTTCATGCTGTCCCCTTTTGTGCATTAAGAGTTTTGACCGTAAGTGTAAAGAAAAGTGCACATACAGATGCAAAATAGATTACATCTCTTGAGTCAATTATGCCACGTGAAATGGATGTAAAATGGCTTCCTGCCGATATAAATTGGAAAAAGTTTACAGCACCTGTTGGTAAAAAAAGTAAAAATTGATCTATCATTGCCAAAAGAATACATATTGTAAATGCCACAAAGAAGGCTACTATTTGATTCTTTGTAAAAGAGGAAGCAAAAATGCCTATAGAACAAAATGCTGCTGCTAAAAGTACTGCACCTATGTAGCCACAAAGAGTAGCTCCAACATCAAGGGTTCCAAAAAAGGAAGCTGTAAATGCATAGCTTATTGTGGGAACAAGCATGATGACGCTAAACTTGAGACTCGCTAAAAATTTCCCAGTAACAACTTCAACGGTGCTTACTGGAAGTGTCATAAGCGTTTCCATTGTTCCTGTTTTTTGTTCTTCTGCAAAAAGTCGCATAGTAATTGCTGGAATAAAAAATGCAAAAAGAAGCGGAAGATTGGTGAAAAATTGTCTGAGCTCTGCCCTGTTCATTAAAAAGAAAATTGAAAAGAATAAAAATCCTGAAAATGCTAAAAAGAGAGCCATTACAATATATGCAACAGGGCTTGTAAAGTAAGCAAATAGCTCTCTTTTCATAATAATTATTGCAGGATTTTTAAGAATTGATTTGTTCATTAGTTATCCCCTCCTGTAGTGAGTGTTCTAAACACGTCTTCTAAACTGTTTCTTTTAAGAGAAAGTTCGTATAAATCCCAGCCGTTTTTTGCTATTACCTTAGTAATTTCTGGGCGAACTTCTTTTGCATCAGTAATTGATGCAATAAGGCCAACTTGTTTTGAAACATTTTCAGGGATTGTCATGTCTTCCGATTTTGTGTCAATGCTGGTGATTGCGCCCACGCCATCAATGGATTGTAAAACATCCGAGAGTTCTTTTTCTGTTGCGCCGGCTACTTGAAGGCACACACTGGTAGAGCTCGCATAACGACTTCTAAGCTCGCTTGTTGGACTATCTGCTACAATTGACCCATTTGCAATAATAACAACACGGTCGCAAATCATTTCCACCTCTCCTAAGATATGTGTTGAAATGATAACTGTTCTTGTTTTACCTATTTCTTTTATAAGGTTTCTAACTTCTGTAATTTGATTGGGGTCAAGTCCACTTGTAGGCTCATCTAATATTAAAATTTCAGGGTCATTCATGAGTGCATGAGCAAGGCCTACTCTTTGACGATAACCTCTTGAAAGGTCTGAAATATTTTTGTGCATTACATCTTTGAGTCCGCAAGACGCACATAGTACAGGTATTTTTTCGCTTGCATTTTGTCCATGCACTTTTGCGACGTATTCAAGGTAGTCTTGTACAATCATGTCTCCGTACAAGGGAGCAGACTCTGACATGTACCCTATTTTCTTTTTTGATTCCTTTTCATTGAGACTAATGTCTTTCCCATCAATAATGATTTCTCCACTATCAGCGGTAAGGTAGCCTGTAATCATTCGCATTGTTGTTGTTTTTCCAGCTCCATTTGGTCCTAAAAAGCCAACAATTTCGCCTGTTTGAATTGAAAACGAAATGTCGTTAACGGCTTTAAAACTACCGAAAGAACGCGACAGATGCTTTAGTTCAATCATAGATTCCTCTCTTATGTTTAAAATACAATTTTTAGTATACTTGCGTTTTCTTAAACGAAGCTTAAAAAGAATAGCATAAACACGAAAATTATGCTACAATAATGCCGAGAGGATTAGGATTTCAAGTTTCATCCGAATTCCATTATTTTTATAGCCGCAGATAGTCAGGATTAAATAGAATAATGATTCGTAAGTACTAAAAAAACATCCTTAATATCCTGTTCATCTGTGGCTAAATTTAATTAGCTTTTCAAAATTGATTTTCGTGTTTGAGGAGAATTACACTATGTCAAATTCATTTGCAAAAGATACATCAAATCGTACCATAAAAGAATGGGCTCAAGGGCTTTTTGTGCTCATAATTGGTTTAACAATTGCACATTTAGGGGTTACACTTTTTTTACTTTCGGCTTTGGGTTCAGACCCTTTTACCGTTTTTGTGCAAGGAATTTCTCTGAATGTGGGTTTATCGATTGGAACATGTCATGTTATTTTACTGTGTATAATAACAATAATCCTTTTTTTTACTACAAAAAATTATGTAAAACCTGGAACAATTGTCTGTGCCTTTTTAGGTGGTTGGATTATTGACTTTTTTATGTGGGCGCTAGGTGATAGTATTTCTATGGATTCAAGTCTTTGGATTAGATATGCAGCACTTGTTGCTGGCTGTGTTATTTTAAGCCTTGGTATGTCAATAGTGATAAAAACTAATTCGGGAACAGGGCCTAATGATTTAATTTCAATAGTGCTTGCCGATGCAGTAAAAAAATGGAAAAATATAGAATTTCGCATTGTTAGGATGGCCAGCGATGTGGTTTTTGTAGGTATCGGTTTTTTACTTGGTGGGGTAATAGGAGCAGGTACACTTGTTGCTGTGATACTTATAGGCCCTATTGTCCAATTCTTTTTGCCAAGGAGTGAAAAGCTTATCTCAAAATTTTTCCCTGCACTATAAGAGAGTTTACTAAAAATTTATGCTTCGCTTTCTTGATTTTGTTGAGTTGGTGTGTCTTGGTCTGCCTCTTTGCTTTCATCACTAGATTTCTTTTTTGCATAGTGCAAAAAGAGTTCTTTTTGGTTCTTTCGTAATGGGGCAGAAAAGGAAGGTTCACCATCTTCAGTTTCAGTTCGATACGGCACAACAATTTTTTCTTTGTATGCTAAAGATGATTTATCATTTATCCACCAATCAAGTATTTTTAAAATATGAAGAGTATACTTCATTAAATTGAGATTTGTTTTTAGTTCAGATTTTTCGCCACCGAGCAGAATATCAAGTCTAAATGCAATAGGATTTTCAACATCAAACCTATAAGGGGCTGCAAAATTTGCATTTTTTTCGTGTCCTTCCATTTTTGAATTGTTAATAAGTGTCTCAAAAATCTTCATTATTTGGTGTACTCGAAGAGGGAGCGATTTATATGTGGAGTCGTGCGCTGGTCTTTCTAAAAAAACAATTTCAAATGAAAGATGAGGGTGAAATAAATATTTCATTTGCCACAACCAACCTGAAAGTTGCTTTTTAGCATATTTTGATTTTTTGAATTCATTTTGAGCATAAATTCGGTTTACATAGTCACGCAGCTCAGGACAAAGCATTTTGTTGAACATTATTTCTCTGTATTGTGACCATTCTGCAATAATTTTTTGTAAACTATCATCAGAAAGAATGTAATCTGCATGGTCTTGATTGTCGGGGTCAATGTTAAATGCAATATTTCTACAAGCTTGAAAGAAATCTTCTATAATTCGCAATAATACAATTGTAATCTGGAGTGGGTTTGAAGGCGATAGTACATTAAAACCATCACGAAATTGGTATAGCGGTTGAAAGTATGTGTACATATCTGGACGTTTTTCTAAATCATTCCATCCTGCATTTGGGAAAAGATTGTTTAATACTTGTAAAGATTGCTTTATCTGCATCGGTATTTCTGATTTATCTGAATCGGTATCAGGTTTTACCGCTGCTGGAGCTTGCTGCTTTGTTTGAACCTCTTCTTTTTCTTTTGATTCTTTTTTTGGTAGCACTAAATCAAATTTGGTAATACCCAAAAATGGTAAAATTTTTGATATATTTTGACTATAAAAGTCGGGAAAGGGGTAGCACTGGGTACTCGTCATTCGCATAAGAAGCGGATAAGTACCATGAAATATTTTACTAAAAATATAAATCCAATCAGCTGTTGCTTGTTTTGCATATGCTAAATTTTTTGCTTTGTTTGTTGAATTTGGTTTTGTTGCGGCTATATAGAGTTTTTTGATTGTCTCTGCCATTTTTGACTCACCTAAAAAGTAAAAACGCATGAGATGTTTAAATAGTTCTCTTGTTAGTGGTATTGCATCTTCAATAATTGGGGAATCTGTGTTTGCTAGAGTTCTCGAAGTTTCTGTTAGCATTATGGTGTTCCAATCGTAAATATAGCGAAGCGTTTTGTAATAGGGGGATTCATCGCTAGTAATTTTTTGCTTGTATTCTCCAGAGGTTGAATCAATAAGTTGCTTCATTGAATCAATGAACGAATCTATGCGTTTTACATGCATTGGAACTTTAGATTTCACAAAAGAAGGTGATAAATCATCGGGGCTAGCTTTTCCAAAGCTAACCAGTAGTTTAAGAAAACTCGGTTTTTGAGAGATTTTGTAGTTTGGAGATGTTAACAATTTATAAAAAGCTTTACGCTCAACTGGAGACAAATATGGAATGGTACGCTTTTGTATAATAGTTAATTGTTCAGATTTTTCTTGATTTTCTTGTTGCCTCTTTATCTCTGTATCCGATAATGGCTTTGTTGGAATATATTGACGCTTGTTATTGGAGCTTGTTCTTGTTATTTCTCCAGATGCAGGAGAGGCTTTTTCCACACCGACTTCTCCACCTAATAAGTCTGCCATTCTTTGAGATTCTGCTGGATCTAATTCGCCGAGGTTTTTTCTTATTTTATCTAACTCGCCTGGTTCATAGCGGGCAACATTTTTTTTCGCCATATTTATATTCTCAAATATTGTTTTTTTGCAACAGTTGAAAAATTCCTTAACGGAAATTTTGTACCGTCTTTATCACAAATACTTCCTTCACAGGAACCAAATAGAGTGTGATATTCTGTGCGCAATATCATTATGCTGTTCTTTCTAACAGTATCAGAAGTCGGGTGGAATGATAAATCAATCATGCTTTCTGTGTCTTGAATAATCCATTCTTTTAGTACACCTCTAGGATGAGTAATTGTGACAGGTGGAAGTGGTGTTGGTATACCATTAATAAAAAGTACATTCTCATTGTAACTATCTGGGTCTACAGCATCTTGATTTGATACATATAAGTTAAATTGCACATGCATTCCATTTACAATCCCTTGTGCTGTAATAGAATGACAAAATGTGCGTAGTCTATAAAATGCTCTTCGGACTGTAAAAAACCCAAGCCCTTTAGAAACAAATGGGCTGGCAGTAAATACTGCGGATTCTGAAGATACAGTGCCTTCAATTGAAAGCGCAATATGTTGCACTGCTGCACAGCGGCGCATGGTTGGAGAGGGGATAACTGAAACGAGCGTACCAGAATTTTCAGTTGAAAGGTTTGCTGAAAAGGCAAAATGTAAATCGGGTCGCACTTTATCATGCTGTAAACGGCACACTATTGAAAAATCTTTTTTTTCATAATCCCATTTTATGCGGATATATCTATTTTTTTTAAACGATTTGCACGTTCCTTTTTGTGCGGTTATTGGTATTACTCTTCTTCTAATGATAATAGTTCTGTATGATAATTTTTGCTTTTTTTCTGTGTCTAAAACATTTACCTCTGCAAAGGCAAAGTAGCGCGCGTCCATAACTTCAATAGTTCCAATGTATTTGTCAATACAAAAAGAAAAACAAAGATTTGAACGTATTCTCATTTTTGTTAAAAAGTTCGGTAAAGGCATTAGACTAAAGGGTTGCTTTAATCTCTGTATCGAAAGCTTTTGAGGAGGAAAATTATAGTTACCAAATTCTGCCTTGCCGTTTTCAACAACTTTTTTTGGCGGATCTGTTATCAGTCTTGTGTACACGCAAATCTCCATGATTATTATACAATAAAATGTTAAAAAAATAAAGGCATAAATGTGGCATATTTTATATTCTAATACCCAATTGAATCTAAGGGTTCTTCGAAGTTTGTATTATTCTCTTCTGCTTCAATACGAATAAAAATTTGGTTTGGAAGGCATGCAATAAAATCTGCGTTTGTGCTAATTGGGTGAGATAATACACAAATTTGGTTATCACATGGGGAGCTTTCAAAAAATGCCTTACCTTCGTGTATTGTAATTACTGAAACTCCTAGAGGCCCCTGTGCTCCCAATATTTTATCTGAGCCTAAATCATAAATGTATTCTTCAGTTGGAGATGTTACTATAAGGTGTGAACCACTTTTTTTGTTAGAGAACATTGCACTTAGTGATAAAACTATTAGTATCACAGCTATGCCAATAATGGGATAATCAAATTGTTTAAGGTAGAGTTTTGGCTTTTTTATCACATAGTAATTCTACACGTATTTCAAATCAAAGGCAATAGTATAAATTTATTTTTTAAAATGAAAAAAAATATTGCAATAATACTTTTTTGCGTGTATACTATACAGTATGACACCGAATATGGAAGCTTATTTTCCTGTATGGAAAAAACTTGAGGAAAAACATCAAAAAATGTTACTTGAATCGGCAAGCTTTATGAGCGCGCCAAAAGGTACTCTACTTCACAACGGCGATGCTGACTGTATTGGAGTGATGTTAGTGTATGAAGGGCAGTTACGCGTATATATGATGTCAGAAGAAGGAAAGGAAGTTTCGCTGTATCGAATTTTTCAACGCGATATGTGCCTCTTTTCTGCATCATGTATGTTAGATAGTATTCAATTTGAAACATTTGTAGAAGCTGATAAAAATACGTCTTTTTGGCTTATTCCTGCGTTTGTTTATCGAAAGGTTATGGATGAATCTGCGGTTCTTGCAAACTATACAAATGATTTAATGGCCTCTCGCTTCACCGATGTTATATGGCTCATGGAACAAATAATTTTTAAAAGTATGGATGAGCGCTTAGCAGATTTTCTTTTAGCCGAAAAGACGCTTGAAGGAAAAGACACGATAAGCATTACACATGAAAAAATTGCACAGCATTTAGGAAGTGCGAGAGAAGTCGTTACTCGATTGCTTAAATATTTTCAAGAAGATGGAGCTGTGAGTTTAAGTCGGGGCGGAGTCACCATTCTTGATGAATCAAAGCTAGAAAAACGAATTGCACGATTAGCATAAATATAAAAAAAACCGTTAATGAGAATCATTAGCGGTTTTTTTGTACGATAGACATTCTTTTAGCTGAGTAATGCTAAAATTCCTGCCTTGTCTTTTGCGCCGACGGCTTGTTTCGCAATTTTTCCGTCTATAAATAAAGCTAGTGTAGGAATACTCATAATTCCATATTCTGCTGCTAAGTCACCTTGTTCATCAACGTTTACTTTTCCAATTACTTTATCAGTTACTTCGTTTGCAATTTCTTCAATAATTGGTCCAACCATCTTACACGGTCCACACCAAGGTGCCCAAAAATCTACCAATACAGGCTTATCTGATTTTAATACTTCTTGTTCAAAATTGTCTTTTGTTAATACTACTGCGGCCATAAAAGCTCCTCTTGAGGTATAATACCAATGCAAAAGCATTAGTTAGAAATGTTTTATTTCTATTTTAATAATAACACAAAAAAAGTAAAATAAAAGTGAGAAAGTTACACAAATGTTGATTTTTTTAAGACTACTTTAAGGAACAAAGTGTATTATTACAGTATAACAAAGCAATAGTTATCCACACTACACTCCTCCTTTTCACCCCCAGCACGTTGTGCTGGGGGTGTTTTTTTGTAAAAAATAAAATGTGGTAAAAAATACAAAAAAAGCATAAATATTTGTGTTATTAAGATTGCTTTAAGGTTGCAGATATATACTAGTATTATTAACAAGGCAATTGTTAACACACTACACTCCTCCTTTTTTAGATCTCTGTACGTTGTGCAGGGATCTTTTTTTTACAAAAGAAACGGTAGTGGTTATAAAAAAAACATAAGATAGGGCAAGTGTTGCTAATGTTTTAAGACTGTTTTAAGGATTCTCGTTTATAATGTGCAGTAACAAAGCAATTTGTTAACACACTACACTCCTTTTAGCCCATTGTGCATTGCACTGTGGGCTATTTTTTAACTAGTTATTTGAACAAAAAAATTCCTGCTTCGTGGGCCATCAAATTCGCAAAAATATACGCTTTGCCATGTTCCTAAAACAAGACTCCCGTTGTGGATTATGAGTGTTTCCGATGCACCGATTGTTGAGCATTTTAAATGCGCAGGGGAGTTTCCCTCTCCATGTCTAAATCGTGAATCTTGTGGGTATACGGTTTTTAACCCAAGTAACATATCATGTTGTACATCGGGATCCGCATTTTCATTTATGGTAATTGCACCTGTTGTGTGAGGGCAAAAAACGAGTGCTGTTCCCGATACCACACCGAGTTCCATAATAAAATCTTCGATGTAATGGGTGATGTCGATAAAGCCTTCTGTGGGTGTCGAAAGTGTACATTGTTTTAATTCTGTTTTCATGCTTTTAGTATAGCAGAATAATTGATAATTAACAAGTAATAATTAATAGTACCGTTACAGGCATAAAAACCCTTACATGTACCACAAAGATTTTTTGTAGCAGATGAAAACGACTTCATACACCCAAAGCCACTATCATCCCGAGCCCTTCGACTTCGCTCAGGGTAAACTCCGTCGAAGGATCTCCTTTTCTCCATAAAAAAAACGCAAAATTCTGTAAGAATGTGCCATTTGGCACATGCGCAAAAGAATTTACCATGTCATAATAGCTATTATATATGCGTACCTATGTGTTCGCATGTACAAAAAGGACTAGTGGACCAAACATGCAAAACATGCTATACTTACAAAAGATAGAAACTCATAACAGAGAAGAAAACCCCGCAGGTATTCTATTCTATTCTATTCTATTCTATTCTATTCTATTCTATTCTATTCTATTCGTTACAACTATGCGTAAATAAAACAACTGTACATACATATACCTCAGAAATTAAACCCGCAAAAAGTTCGCCCAAAGGGCGCATTTTTTGCGGTTTTTTTATATTTAAATCACAATTTCATTTTAAAAGGAGTTTAACAAAATGAAAAAAGTATTTTTATTGATAAGCCTAGCCTTAGTGCTTGGCTTAGTAATGGGCTGTCCACAGCCAACTGACAGCGGAAACGGAAGTGGAAGCGGAAGCCCTTTAACAAATGAACAAGGGCAAACGTTAATGAAAGCTGCGCTAAAAGAAGGAACACTAACAGTAACGCCCATTTATCAAGGTGAAGCAGACGGTAGAAGCCTTAAACTCGCAATTAATGATGAGGTAACTGATAGTAACCGTGGTAGCATTGTTACTATTACGATTGTAAAACCTGCAGATGGCTCAAAAATTATTCCTGAAACCGATTTAAGCTCTTTGTTTAAAACCTATACTGCCCTCAAGACTATTAACGGGTTAGAACATGTAGATACATCCAGTGTAACTACAATGAATAGTATGTTTTCCACTTGTTTATTACTTACTAGTGTTGATTTAAGTGGTTTTAATACAGAAAAGGTAACTGATATGGGATCTATGTTTGCCACTTGTGATGACCTTAACTATCTTAATTTAAGTAGTTTTAATACTCAAGGTGTTTTAATATCGAATTCTATGTTTCTTCGCACTACCTTCATTGAAGCAAGAGTAAGCAGTAACGTTACTGAAAGTATTTCTAGGCAAATTCTACCTGCAGAAGGGGAAAGCATAAATGGGGTATATTATGATAACCCAGGAAAATGGGTAAAAGACGGTGTGGAATATGACACCATACCTATAGTTGGCGGTAAAGCTGACCCAGGCATGTATACTGCAAAGACGGGTATACCTTTAACAAAAGTAAAGGCAAGCCTATCTGATTCAATCCTTACTATTACACCGAGTAGTGAAGCAGATGCAACAACATTTAAATTAGCAATTAATGAGGTGGTAAATGATGGTAACCGTAATAGTATTACCGCTATTACCATTGTAGAGCCAACCGATAACTCAAAAATTATTCCCGAAACAGATTTATCATCTTTGTTTTCGTATAATGGTCTTCCTCAACTCGCCTATAGAAGTCTTGAAACAATTAATGGTCTAGAATATCTTGATACATCTGCAGTGACAGATATGCAAAGTATGTTTTCAAATTGTAGATCCCTCACAAGTGTAAACTTGAGTAATTTTAATACAAAGAATGTAATCGGTATTAGTTATATGTTCGCTGGTTGCACCTCATTAACAAATCTTGACTTGAGTAGCTTTAATACAGAAAAAGTACGGAGTGAAACTGATATGTTCAGAGATGTTTTCTTAACCCAAATAAAAGTTGGCAATAATCTTACTCAAAACATCTCCGAGCAAATAACGCCAAAAACAGGTGATGATAACGGCATTATCTATGCAGACCCTGGTAAATGGGTAAAAGACGCCGTGGAATACGACACCATACCTGTAGTTGACGGTAAAGCCGTAGCAGGTACTTACACCGCAAAGTTAGCAGAGTAGGTATATTTACCATAATTAAAACAGTTTCCGTAGTGTCCGCCTGACTCGTCGGACACTGCGGCTTTTAACACAATGATTCGGACATGGCAAGCCATGTCCCTCGTTTCTCAAGGTAAAAATCCCATAAATCTGTGCAATCTGTGGTTTAAAAATGACCAATCTTGGTGGCACACGCAATAATAAAGATTTTCTACGCCACGACGGAGATTCTTCACGAGAACAGATATGTGGTAAAAATCAGAATGACGGGCAAAAGTCACTTTTTTTCAAAAAAATCATCAAAAACGTAATAATTTTTGCAAAGAAATACTAATAATATATATGTAAGATTTTTTTCTTGCTCAACTGTTTGCACAAACGGTTGAAAAATTCCTTAAATAGGAGTATACTATGAGTAACAAAGAAATTTCACGTATGAATGACTATTTTGCACGGTATTTACTTGGGCAACGTAGAAACGAAGATTTACTGCTGAATTTTATTAACGCAGTAATGAGAGACAGCGATCTAGAAGAGTTTTCAAGTGTTACGGTCATAAACCCGTATAACCTAAAGGAACATGCTTCGGAGGCTGAAACCATTGTCGATGTTAAGGGCGTTGCCTCTTCAGGCGAAAAGGTATTAATTGAGGTTCAAGTACGTGGAAACAAAACGTTCTTTGACCGTGTATTAGAATACTGGGCACGGGGTTACCGTGCAGAAAGGGTTAAAACAGAAAATGGTGAAGAAGTAAGGCGGTTTATGTCAGTTATAAGCATAAATATCGTTGATTTTACAATGTTTGACGACACCGACTTTGCACATACATCACATATGATACACTGTGTACAAAATAAAAAAGTAACAAGTGACAAGCTAGAAATACATTTTTTGGAATTACCAAAGATGCATACTTTGGTAAAAGAGGACGAGCTAAAAACATGGCTAAGCTATTTTGGCTCAAAAGATTTTGAGAGAGAAAAGGAATTGATAGCAATGAGAGGCGAAGTATTTAAGAAAGCAGTAGGCGACTACGAATATTTTGTATCTGATAGTGATTTAATAAGCGAATACGAAAAGCGAGAGATGTATCTTAATGGACAATCTGTAATGTTACAGTATGAAAGACAAGAAGGCTTAAAAGAAGGACTTGCAGAAGGAATAGAAAAAGGCACTCTAGATGCAAAGCTTGATATGGCTAAGAGTGCTCTAGCAAAAGGGTTTGATGCACAAACTATCGCCGAACTCACAGGGCTTTCAAAAGAAGAAATCTTAACACTTGAAAATAAGTCTATTTAATAGTAAAATAAACTATGACAAAAAGATTATCTCAAATTCTTCCCTCGGGACTTCCTTTTGATGGCGAAGATGTTTTAATATCTTCTCTTGTTTTTGATTCTCGTGATGTAAAAAAAGATTCGCTTTTTTTTGCGCTTCCTGGGGTACATGTGCATGGAAATAATTATGTAGTAAAAGCAATTGAAAATGGTGCGAGTGCCGTTGTTTTTGAAGGAGACTTACCAAAAGACGCAATTACAGTGGCGAGCAAAAAAACTGTTGCGCTCGTTAATGTAAAAGATGCGCGCGCTTCAATGTCGCCAATATCGGCTGCATTTTACGATTACCCTTCAAAAAAACTTATTACATTTGGAGTAACAGGAACCGAAGGTAAGAGTACGACAATATTTTTGATTTGGCAGTTTTTGCAGTTATTAGGAAAAAAAGCAGGCTTTATTTCAACAGTGCAATATTCACTTGGTAGTGAAGCTATTAATAACCCTGAGCACCAAACAACTCCGGAAGCGCCAATTATTCAAGAAAAATTATTTCAAATGTTAGAAAATGGGTGTGAATATGCAGTTATTGAATCTTCTTCGCATGGTCTTTCATTTAAGACGAGTCGCTTAGCCGATATTTTATTCGATGGTGTTGCGATGATGAATGTAACACACGAGCATTTAGAGTTTCATGGAACATACGAACAATATAAAAGTGATAAGGCAAATCTTTTTAGAAACCTTGCATTGCACGATCATAAAAAAATAATTGGTTCTAAAGAAGTAATAATTCCAACGATGGGTGCTGTAAATATTGCAGACCCTGCAGCTTCTTATTTTGCACATTGCTCTAGTGGTCATGAGGTAGTAGGTTTTACTTCTAGCACCATTCATACAGATAATGATAAAAGTGCTTTTTCTGGTATATATACAATCGAAAGTATTACTGGTGATGAAAAAGGTGTTACTTTCAATGTTTGCATAGATGGAAAAAAAATGGAAACAAGAATAAATCTTCCTGGCACATTTAATGCTGATAATACCGTTGCGGCAATGGTATTAGTGTCGAAACTTAGCAATACTCCGATAGAGAAATTAATTGAAATAGCGCCACGACTCGTTCCTGTGCGGGGCCGAATGACCGCAATTGAAAAAGGGCAATCTTTTGAAGTTTTGGTAGATTATGCCCATACGCCATCATCTTTTACCACTATTTTTCCACCGCTACGCGATAGAGTAAAAGGAAAAATAATAAGTATTTTTGGTTCTGGTGGAGAGCGTGACACAAAAAAAAGGCCGATTCAAGGTGAGATTGCTTCCTCCTATAGTGATGTTGTTATTTTAAGTGATGAAGACCCACGAGGTGAAGAGCCTATGGCACTCCTGGAAGATATTGCTGCAGGCTGCAAAAATCTTACACGTGATGAAAGTCTTTTTCTTATTCCAGATAGGCCAACTGCGATACGTAAAGCTTTTTCCATGGCAACAAAAGGTGATTTAGTACTGCTATTAGGAAAGGCTCATGAAAATTCAATTATTTATAAAGATTTTGTGATGGATTATGATGAAATAGAAGAAGCTAAAAAAGCACTAAGCGAAATGGGGTTTGGGGGAAAATAATGACAGTTGCAGTATTGTACGGTGGAAAAAGTGGAGAGCATGAAGTTTCAATAGTCTCTGCTTCGTCTGTAGTGAGAAATATAGATAGGGAAAAACATTCTATTGTTTTAATAGGCATTACAAAAAAAGGTTTTTGGTATATTCAGGATGTTTCAGAGATTGAAAAACTCATGCTTGATTCAAAGGCTACACTTTCAATTGTAGAAGAAGATGACAATCTTGTTTCGGTGATACCTGGAGGCGGAAAAAAGAAGGCTCTTTTTTGCAAATCACAAGCACTTGAGGTCGATGTTGTGCTTCCCATTTTACATGGCACATATGGAGAAGATGGACTATTACAGGGCCTCTTAGAAATGGCAGAACTCCCATATTGCGGTTGCGGTGTGCTGTCCAGCAGTATTGCAATGGATAAAGAAAAGGCAAAGCAGGTTTGGGAACAAGTTGGCTTACCCGTTGTTCCATATGTATGTATAAAATCATCTCAAAAAACCGAACAAGAAATAAAAGCCTTTTACAATACTGTGAAAAATGACTGGGGAATGCCCGTTTTTATCAAGCCGTGTTGTGCGGGAAGTTCTGTTGGTACTGCTAAGGCTGAGAATGAAGTTGAGTTTAGGCAAGCTATAGCGAATGCATTTAAATGGGATGAAAAAATACTTGTAGAGCCTTTTGTTCCCGCAAGGGAAATTGAGTGCTCAGTAACGGGCAATACGTCAGAGCTTGATTTTATAGAAGGTAAAAAGAATGCGAGAGGGGTTACACATTATGAGCTTGGTGAAATTGCTCCAACGCATGAGTTTTATGATTATGAAGCAAAATACACAGATCCAAATGGAGCTGAACTCATTATTCCTGCAAAACTCACAGAAGAACAGGATTCTCAAATAAAAGACTTAGCGATAAAAGCTTACAAAGCTCTCGATTGTTCTGGACTTTCTAGAGTTGACTTTTTTATTCATAAAGAAACAGGGGACATTTTTATTAACGAACTGAATACATTACCTGGGTTTACCTCTATAAGTATGTTTCCAAAAATGTGTTCGGCAGGTGGTCTAGCATACAAAGATGTTATAGAATTAATTTTAGAGCAAGGTGTGGAACGGTTTAAAATCCGTCAAGCTTTAACAACGAGTTTATAAGCATAGGACATAATTTTTTTTAAGACCTTCGGACCATAAGAGGAAAATGTATGAATACTATTATAACAACCGAAAATGCACATAGTTACGGCGAAAAAAGAATTTTTTCATCGTTTGAAGATATTAAGGGAAAAAAAATTACTGTAATGGGTCTCGGCCTTCACGGTGGCGGTGAAGCAACGGTGCGTTTTTTTCTAAAACACGGAGCGATAGTTACCGTAACAGATATGAAATCAGACGAGGAGTTGCGTTCAAGCGTTGATTCACTTTTAAACGATTCGACAATAGATACAAGCCGTATAAAATTTACACTTGGTAAACATGATATAGATGATTTTATTAACGCTGACTGTGTTATTAAGAATCCTATTGTAAAGTATGCAGGGAATGAGTTTTTAGCACGTGCAAAGCATATAGAAAGTGATATTTCGATTTTTTTACAATTTACAAAGTCAAAGATTATTGCGGTTACTGGTAGTAAGGGAAAATCTTCTACAGTAAGCGCAATAAGCTATGGATTAAATGAAGCAGGAATTAAAACGCTTTTGGGTGGAAATATTACTGTAAGTCCTCTTACTTTTATTGATGAGACACTAGGAGATAAGGCGCCATTAGTTGTTCTTGAGCTTTCAAGTTGGCAATTGGCAGATTTGAGAGGAAGGAAACTTCTTAAGCCATTTATTTCTGTTATAACAAAAATTGTTCCTGATCATCAAAATTGGTATGGTGCAATGGAACCCTACGTTGCTGATAAAAAACTTATATTTGCTGACCAAGATAAACGAGATGTTTTTCTTTGTTCTTGTGATGAAGATGGTTGGGGAGATATGTTTGCTGGGGAAGCAAAGGCAAATGTTATACGTTATCCAGATGATATTCCAGATTCTCTTTTTTTTGGAGAAGGAGAATATGCAGATTGGCTTGAAGATTTAAAGGTTCCAGGCGAGCACAATAAAGAGAATGTTCTTAACGCAGCTTGTGTAATGAGCTTAGTTGGAGTGCAGGATGATGATATTATTGACATATTAAAAAAATTTACAGGTATTGGGCATAGGCTAGAATATTTTCATTCTTGGAAAAATGAAAAATGCAAATACAAGTTTTATAATGACTCTGCAGCAACAGTCCCAGAATCTGTTGTTGCGGCAATTGACTCCTTTCCGAATGGTTTGCATCTTATTACTGGTGGTACAGACAAGGAGCTTGATTTTTCTCCATTGGTAAATAAACTTGAAGAAGTAAATGGAAAAAGTTTACAGTCAGTATTTTTACTTGCAGGTACGGGAACCGAAAAAATGCTTGCGTTGTTAAAAAAGAAGAATGTTGATATTGCTCATCATGGCCCCTATAATAGTGTTGCAGAATTATTAAAAGAAGTAAAAGACTTTTTAATAAAGCAGCAGTACAGAGAAACTCAAAATATTGTATTTTCTCCAGGGGCGACATCTTTTGGCATGTTTAAGAATGAATTTGATAGAGGAAATACGTTTAAAGAGGGTGTAAAGGGATTCTTTACTGATTTATAAAAAAAAGCCCATATTGCATTTTTTTGCAGTATGGGCTTTTGCAAGTGTTAAGAAGGCTTAGTCTTCTTGGTGAATATATACATCTTTTTCGAAGATGTAGGCTTCTAGGTTTTTAGTTGCAGCTGACCGATTATTCGCATTGACGGGACCAATTAATTCTAATGTTTCATTAATGTCTTCACTGTCGCGAGACGCCTTGTCAAAAACTTCTTGTATTTGTTCAGAGAAGTATTTTGATAGCTTATCATCAATTGTGTACCATCCATAATACAAACCAGCTACGTGCCTAAATGTTTCTTGTGACGAGTAACGTTGAATTAAGTCACCATTAGAGTCAAATAGAGCTAATGAAACATATGTATCAAATCCTGCAATATCAGTGGGAAGACCAACGGGAATTAAGGGTATGAGAGGAAAAAGTATTAGATAAAATGGCGACAATCCCCCAAAAAATCCCGTTTCGCGTCCGTCATTTTTTATATACCCAAATGATAAAGAATAATACCCATACTCTTCTGTACTTGTATCAAGAAGGGTTTCTTCTATAATTTCTGTGGTTATTATTTGTGCATCGAGATCTCTGCCGTAGTATCGTAAATTATGTATTTTGTTACTAGATGGGTCAATATTGTAATCAATATCTTCTAATTCAGGCATTCCGATACAACCTGTTAATGTTGAAATGAATAGTACCATAAATCCAAATAGGACAATGCGTGATCCTATTGATAAGTCTTTGTTTTTCATAACTACCTCCGTATGTAATAGTGAGAATTTTTTGTTATAGAATCTTTCCAACTTTTATTTTTTCAAATAGGACTTCAATCTCATCTTTGAATAAAATTCTTGGAACTGGGTATTCAGGATTTCCTTCATTACAAGCCATTTTTGCAAGGGAAGGAATATCTTCAGTTTGAATTTGGCTAATACAATTTTGTATATTTAAGCTTTTATTTAAAGCTTCTATAGCGCTGATAAATTTTAGGGCTCTTTTTTCTTGTGTATCATGTATTTCAGAGATACCAATATGGTCGGCTAAAAAAGCGAGTTTTTTATACGCTTCCTCACCATATTGTGATAGAACTAATGGTAATGTGACTGCTACTGCAAGGCCATGTGGCACATTGTAAAAAGATCCAAGTGTATGTGCAATTGCGTGTGTGTATCCGACATACGCACGAGTAAATGCAATTCCAGCAAGATAGGCAGCCATTTGCATGTTTGCTCGAGCTTCGATATTTGCACCATCTTTAAAAACTAATGGAAGGTTTTCAAAAACTAAAGATATTGCTTTAAGTGCATATTTTCTTGTTTTTAATGTATTACTTCTTCCCATAAAGGCTTCAAGCGCATGTGTGAGTGCATCGAGCCCTGTTGTAGCTGTAATATGTGGAGGTAGACCAATGGTAAATTTAGGGTCTAGGACGGCGGCATAGGGAAACAGGCTTGGATCTTTTATTGCGTACTTTTCGTGAGTTGTTGAATCGCTAATAACTGCTGCTAAGGTTGCTTCACTGCCAGAACCTGAAGTGGTTGGGATTGCAAAAACAGTAGGGAGTTTTTTTAAAACACGGAAAAGACCTTTCATTTGATGAGGTTCCATGTTGGGCCTTGCAATAAGTGCCGCTGCGATTTTTGTGCAATCTATTGCGGAACCACCGCCAAGAGCAATAAAGGCAGAGCAATTGTTTTCATTATACATTGCAGAGGCTTCTATTGCATTTTGGTCTGTTGGGTTTACAACTGTTTTATCATATATGATGCATTCTATACTAACATCTTCTAAGGCATTGAGTAGCAGGCGGAGTAAACCAAGTTCTACGATATCTTTATCGGTTACGATACAAACCTTTGTTTGGTTGCCTTTTAAAAGCTGTGCTGCAAGTTTTTCAAGGGCGTCATCTCCTGAAAAACGTTTTGGTTCCTTCCAGGGCAAAAACCAAGAGACAATATAAATCCCTACTTGAAAACATCTATAAAAAAAACTAAGTATTTCTTCCATGAAAAACTCCTGAATTACAAAATTGAGCTAAGCTGTTTTTTTAGAGTGTTGCACTAAACACATGTTTATTATAGCATTTTTGTATCTTTTTGCCTAGATTTAAGGCATAAAAATTAATGAAGAAGTATATTATCACTTGTTAAATCTGTATTTTTTATTTTTTTGAAACGCTGAATAATATCGTCCATGGTGAGCTTTGTTTTTTCAGCTTCATTAATATCTAAGATTATTGAGCCTGCATCCATCATTAAAAGCCTGTTACCGTATTCAAGGGCGTGGCTCATGTTGTGGGTTATCATCATGACAGTAAGATTTTGCTCTTTTGCAAACTTTTGTGTAAGCTCCATGACAAGTTTTGCATTTGTGGGGTCTAAGGCTGCAGTGTGCTCATCTAGCAAGAGAAGGTCTGGCTTTGACATAACCGCCATTAGCAAAGTGAGTGCTTGTCTTTGCCCACCTGAAAAAAGTTCTACATTGTCCTTGAGCCTGTTTTCAAGTCCCATGCCAAGTACTTCAAGCTTTGATTTAAAATAATCTCTCATTTTATTGTTTAAACTAATTTTTAAACCTTTGTTTCCTTTTTTATGGCAAATGACCATGTTATCTTCAAGTGTCATTTTTCCTGCTGTTCCCAACAGAGGGTTTTGAAAAATACGGCCAATGTAACGAGAGCGCACATATTCTTTGTCGCTACTTATATCTCTCGAGCCATTATCTGATGAAAGAAAAATATGTCCTTTGCTTGGAGTATATGTGCCTGCAATTACATTGTATAGCGTTGATTTACCAGCCCCATTTGAGCCAATGACTGTAATAAAGTCTCCTTGGTTAATATGAAGGTCTATGTTAGAAAGAGCTATATTTTCATCTGCAGTATCAGGCGCAAAAACCATGCGTATATTTTCTAGAGTTATCATTGCGCTCTCCTTGTACTGTTTTTCATTGTAGATTTAAATTGCTTTAGTGCATCTGTTTGCGTGATTATTAAGCATATAATAATAAGGAGTCCTGTGATGAGCTTTAAATCATTTGGACTCATATTTATAAGGAATCCGTAGCTACGGGCAAAGTACATAAGCATTCTATAAATAATCGAACCAATTATTACTCGGAATGTAAGTAATGCTATCTTATTTGAACGAAGTACAAATTCTCCAATCATCAGAGATGCCAATCCTGACACAACTACACCTGAACCTGAACCCACATCTGCAAATCCTTGGTACATTGCAGCCATTGCTCCTGCTAGTGCGCTTAATGCGTTGGCAACACAAATGCCTACTCCTTTTACTATTTCGGGATTCATGCCTTGAGAAATGACCATTTGTGGGTTAGAACCTAAAGCCCCCATGGTAAGTCCAAAGTCGGTGTGAAAAAACAAATCTAAAAGTGTTTTTGCAATAATTACTACAAGCATTAAAAAAAGCACTACGGCAAGTTCAGCACTGATTATGTTTGTGAGTTTTTCGCTCACAAAGGTAAAAACTGTTTCATTTCGTAACAGTGAAATATTTGCCCTGTTTGACATTATGCGTAAATTTACTGAGTAAAGCATTGTCATGGTTAAAATTCCAGCCAACAGGCCTGGGATTTTTAACTTTGTGTGTAGTGTTGCAGTGACTAAGCCTGCAAGAAGACCTGCAAAAATAGCTGCACAAATTGCAATAACGGGACTTATGCCGTTTACTATAAGGCTTGCCGCAACACTCGCACCTAGAGGAAAAGAACCATCTACAGTCATGTCTGCAAAATTGAGAATTCTAAATGTAATAAACACGCCTAAGACCATGAGGGCGTAAATTAAACCTTCTGTTAAAATACTGTACATATGTTATTATACCAAAAATTATTTTATGTGAATAGGGATGAAAACTCCAGTACTACAACGTAGCACTGGAGCAAAGGAGGAATGAACTTATTTTTTTGTTAATTGTCCGTTTTCTATTATGTAGTTTGCTTGATCAATGTAATTTTGTGGAATAGTAATTCCTGCGTTTTTAGCGACATCTAAGTCAAAAAGTAAGTCTGAATCTGTAGGTTCTGTCATAAAGCGCACTGGAATACTGTCAGGGTTTTCACCGTTTAGGATTTGTACAACCATTTCACCGGTTGCTCTTCCTGCTTTATAGTAATTAAAACCAGATGCAATCATGCAGCCACCATTGAGGGCTCCTGTTACATCACTTGAGAAAACTGGTTTTCCTGCATTATTAAACACTTGAACAAGTGCGGGGAGTGCTGAAAAAATGGTATTGTCTGTTGTAAGGTAAATGCCATCAACACGATTAATAATTGATTCTGCGGCTTGCTTTACTTCTGATGAGTTTGCAATTGATTGAGTAACTAATTCAATTCCTTGTGCTTTACAAGTATCTTCTACTAATGTAAGGGCAGAAATAGAGTTTGCTTCATTACTAGCGTAAATATAGCCAAGTGTTTTTATATCTGCAATTTCTGCAAACATTCTTATATGTTCTGCAGTTGGAATTGCATCGCTCATACCTGTTACATTTCCTTCACCCTTGTCAACTGAACTTACAAGTCCTGCACCAACAGGGTCAGTGACGGTTCCAAAAACTACTGGAATATCTTTTAAGGTATTTGCCAAAGAAATGGCAACTGGAGTTGCGATACCTACTGCTACGTCAACCTTTGCAGTTTTATACATATTTGCAATTTGTGCTGCTGTATTTACATCGCCATTTGCATTTTGTAAATCAAACTCTGCGTCAAATCCTGCTTCTTTTACAACATCAATAATACCTTGTTCAACTGCATCGAGTGCATCATGTTGCACAATTTTTGCAATTCCGATTTTTACACTTCCGTTATCATTTGTAGATTCTCCTGATCCCATAGCAAAAAGTGTAGCTGCGGTAGTACAAAGTACTACCGCCATTAAAGTCATTTTTTTTACCATATTTTACTCCTGTAATAAGTTTGCTAAGCAAACCTCTAAATGAATGAAGACTTTCTTTTATACGCAACACTCATTAAGATTTGTATGATTTTTTTGTATACGATACTGCTTGTAGTAACGTTACTTTTAATAGTATCATACACTATGTTTTTGTTTCTGTCAATAGTAACTTTCTGTTTTTTCAGTTAATTTTCCATTTTCTATAATATAACCGGCTTGATCTATGTATTTTTGTTGAATTGTGATGCCTGCATTTTTTGCAGCATCTAAGTTAACTAAAAAATCAGAATCGCTTGGTTCTGTCATGAAACGAATAGGAATATCTTGAGGTTTTGTACCGTTTAATATTTGCACAACTATTTCTCCTGTTGCTCTTCCTGCTTTGTAATAATTAAACCCTGAAGCCATAACACAACCACCGTTAAGAGCTCCAGTTACATCGCCTGAAAATACAGGCTTTTTTGCATTTTCAAATACTTGTATTATTGATGGAAGGGCTGAAAAAACAATATTATCAGTGGTTAAATAGAGGCCATCAACACGGTTTACAATTGATTCTGCCGCTTGTTTTACTTCAGATGAGTTTGTTATTGACTGAGTAATAAGTTCGATGCCCATTTTGTTACACGCCGTTTCCACTAAGTTTAATGAGTACATAGAATTTTGTTCTGTGCTTGTATAAATGTAGCCAAGTTTTTGTATATCTGCAATTTCTAAAAATAGCTGAATATGTTGTGAAATAGGGAGTGCATTACTCATACCGGTAATGTTTTTTTCTCCTTTTTCTAATGATGTAACAAGCCCTGCTCCGATAGGGTCTGTTACCGTTCCGAATACAACGGGTGTATCTTTAAATGTGTTTGCAAGCGATATTGCAACAGCTGTTGCAATGCCAACAGCAACATCTACATTTTCTGCTTTGTACATATTTGCAATTTGGGCCGATGTGTTTACATCTCCATTAGCATTTTGTAAATTGTATACAACATCAAATCCAGATTCATTAACGACATCTATAACACCTTGTTCAACGTCATCAAGGGCATCGTGCTGTACTAGTTTTACAATACCGATTTTTATTTTACTGGAATCTGTGTTTGATTCTCCTACTCCAGTTGCAAATAGAGTTTGGATCGCGATTAATAGCATACAGGCTATAACTAAGACATTTTTTAACATAGTATTCTCCTTATGAATGTTTCTTTTTGTAGTAACGATTCTATTGATAGTATCATACTTTAAGATTGTGTTTCTGTCAATAGTAACTTTGCCTTTTTATTACTCATAGTATTGTAAATCTTTGGTATATTAAGTACAATGTGAAAAAAGAGAGAGTCTATGAAAGAAAAAATAATACGAATTCTTATGACGGTATTCGGCGTAAGTATAGCAGGCTTATCTGTAGGGTTGTTTAAGCATTCTCAATTTGGTACAGACCCATTTCAATGTTTTGTTAATGGGATGCATACAGTGCTTCCATTTAGTTTTGGAACTCTCTATGTTATTTTAAATATAGTATTATTAATAATAGTTTTTTTCATCAGAAAGCACTATATAGGAATTGGTACCATTATTAATCTTTTTTTAGTAGGGTATATCGTAGAGTTTAGCCATGGTTTTCTTCAAGACATCATTCCAGAACCTAGTTTATTAATACGTATAGTGATGCTTGCAGTTGGTTTTCTTGTTATTTGTTTTGCCTCGGCATTTTACATTACTGCAGATTTAGGTGTTTCAACATACGATGCAGTTTCGCTTATTATGGCAGACAAAAAGATAGCACGATTTCAGTATTGTAGAATTGCAACGGATATTGTTTGTGTAGTCGTTGGTGTTTTACTAGGCGCTATTGTTGGAGTGGGAACTATAATGACAGCATTTTTGATGGGACCATTTATAGCTTTTTTTCGTAGACGCATCACAGACCCATTATTGATGAGAGTACAATCATAGACTATGTTACTTAGCTTTGCCCTTGCACTTTTAGTAGGAATGTTATTAAGTGAGTTATGTAAAAAAATTCATTTACCTCCACTTATAGGGATGATTATCGCAGGAATTCTCATTGGACCAAATATGTTAAACATATTGAATGCGGATTTTCTTTTTCTCTCTCCTGTTTTGCGCGAGTTTGCTCTTGTAATTATTTTAACGAGAGCAGGATTTACATTAAATGTAAAAGATTTAATAAAAGTAGGACGACCTGCAATTCTATTAAGCTTTATACCTGCAGTCTTGGAGATTTCTGCAATGTTATTGCTTGCTCCGAAATTATTAGGCGTTACTATTGGAGAAGCAGCTCTTATTGGTTCTGTCGTTGCTGCTGTTTCTCCTGCAGTAATTGTTCCAAAAATGATAACAATTATTGAAGAAGGGTACGGCACAAAAAAAGCTATACCACAAATGATTCTTGCAAGTGCATCTATCGATGATGTATTTGTAATTATTCTTTTCACAAGTCTATTAGGGTTTTCACAAGGCGAAACTCTTTCGGCAATTAGTATTGTAACTGTTCCTTTTTCTATTATAACAGGTATTATTGGCGGCTTTCTTTTTGGTGCTTTTCTTTTCGCATTGTTTAAACGGTTTCACTTGAGAGATAGTCAAAAAGCGCTTGTAGTGTTATCAATTGGTTTTATTCTCCTTACATTAGAAAACGTTTTTAATACAAGAATTCCTTTTTCTGCTCTTATTGCCATTATGTGTTTGGGGATTACCCTTAATGCAAAGCAGCATGAAATGGCAACAAGGATTTCTTTAAAATTTTCAAAATTGTGGATTTTTGCAGAAATAATGCTTTTTGTTTTAGTTGGCTCAAGTGTAGATATTCGTTATGCTCTTCAGTCAGGTTTTACAGCAGTTATATTGTTGTTGTGTGTTTTGTTTTTTAGAATGCTTGGTGTATGGCTTTGTTTGCTCAAGACAAAGCTTTTAAAAAAAGAGAGGATCTTTTGTGCGTTAGCCTATATTCCAAAAGCTACTGTTCAAGCCGCTATTGGTGGAATTCCGCTAGCAATGGGGCTTTCATGTGGAAATATTGTGCTTACCATTGCCGTTCTTTCTATTCTTATTACAGCACCCCTTGGGTCATGTTTAATTGAGTTTTCCTATAAAAAGTTGTTGGGAAAATAAATATTCATTTCTGTGCCTTGTGTGTTTTGGGGCATATCATTTTTACCCCACCGTCGCAGAAGGTTTGCATTTCCAAGTATAACGGAAAGAGGTGTTTTAAGTTCATGTGAAACGTCTGAGGTAAATTGCTTTTCTCTTAAATAATCATAGCGAAGTGTATTGAATAGATTATTAAAGGTGCTGGTCATGTTGTCAAGTTCATTTCCATTTCCACTTATGGGTAAATATTTATCGCTATGCTCAAAGCTAATTTTTTTTGGCAGACTTTGCCATGTTTGAAACGGGTTGTAATGTTCTCCGTGTTAAAAACCGTGCGAGTAAAAATGACATTAAAAGCACAGGCCTTGCTACAAAAATTAGGACAAACGGAACTTCATCTAGAAAAGAAGAAAGGGTATCTAATTCGGTATTGATAGCAGATGGAGGTAACAAGCATGAATGTAAAAACAATGAGTATTGGGCTATTGCTATTAGCAGCTTTTTCTACTGGTCTAATTGCGCAAGGAGAAAAAGGTGAAGTTCCTCAAAGAAACTATCAAGACCGAGCAGATTCTCGTGATCAAGGATTAGCTGGGGTAGAAGTAAAGAACTAAGGAACTCTATTGATACTGAAGGAATGAGCGATGCTGAAGTACGGCTAGCGATGTTTGATGCTCGTGAGGAACTGATGGCAACAATTCAAAATGAGCTTTCTGAGAGAAAAATTGATTTTTCAGAGCTAAAGGAAGGCGATGAAGCAAGGGTGTAACTGGCCCTGAAAGATAGTGAGAATAATGTTGCTAGACTAATTATTGTTAATTAAATTTAAAGATGCGGCTAAGACCGCATCTTTTATGCTCTTGAATGCTTATTCCTTTTGTGCTACACTTTAGCTATGAATAAACTTCCAAATATAAATCAAAAAGTACAAATGGTTGCTCTGGATCTTGATGATACCTTGCTAAAGCATGATTTAACTATTTCTGACTACACCGTTTCAATTCTTCAAAAACTCGTCGAAAAGGGCATTTATGTGATGCTTTGTTCAGGACGCATTGATGATGCAATGTTACCGTACGTACGGCAAATGGACATAGCAGGAAGTGAATATGGGCGCTATATGATTACGCAAAATGGAACAAATATATTAGATTTGCATTTGAGACTTTCTATTTATTCTCATCAACTAGACTACGATATTGCTATGCATGTGTACAATTTATTGGAAGAATATGCTGTAACTGCCCATGTATATGATTCGAGCACTATTTTTTCCTATAAACATACTGACTGGGGTGAAATGGATACAAAATTAAGTGGGTTAAGTATGGAAGTAGTTGAAAATTACCCTGAGCTTTTATCGAAAGGGTTTCCAAAAATTGTGATTCCAGGAGACCCTGAAACTTTAACAACACTACAAACTCGACTTAAAAAAGAAATAGGCGATAAATGCGTTATTTTTACCAGTAAACCGTTTTTTTTAGAAGTAATGCCTAAAAATTCTGGGAAAGGAGAAGCTCTAGTTTGGCTTGCAAATGAGCTTGCTATTCCTATTGATAATGTAATGGCCTTTGGTGACAGTATGAATGATGAGACTATGATGATGTTGACAGGGAAAAGTGTTGCGATGATTAATGGGCTTGACCATATTAAAAACATTGCGCGCTTTAACACCGAATTCTCAAACGATGAAGATGGTGTTGCGAAGTTTTTAGAAAAATTTGTACTTTAAACTTTTTTATTTTTAGTATACAATAGTAGTATGCAAGAAGCGATACCTTTAAATACCGAATCCTCTCCAGAGGCAGTTATTGAGTTGTTATTTAAACTCAAGCTTAAAGATGTAATGGAAACAAATGTCATTACTATTCCACCCTCTATGCCCATGAGAGAAGCGCAGCTTTTAATGAAAGAAAAGCGTGTGACGGGTGTGCCTGTAATGCTGAACAAAAAGCTTGCTGGGATAGTATCTATGGACGATATTGTAAATGCGTTTGATAAAGGCACCATTGATGAGCCTTGTGAAAATCACATGACCCGTAATACTATAGTCTTACAAGAAAACATGCCTATTTCTTTTGCCGTTACGTACTTTAATAAGTACAAGTTTGGGCGTTTTCCTGTATTAAATAGTAAAAATAAGCTTGTAGGAATTGTTACCACTTCTGACGTTATTGCAGCTCTCTTGGTTGCCATGAATAAAGAAGTTGAAAGACTTGAAAAAAGTGCCCAAGAAGCATTAAAACAAGAACCTCACCGTGTTATGGAGTTTAAAACAGAGCCTTTTAATTTTGATACTGCAGGTCTTGCATCTACTGAAATAAAAAAAACGTTGCGGTCTATGAATGTAGATCCTGCCATTGCACGGCGAGCCGGGATTGCAAGTTACGAGCTTGAAATAAACCAAGTTGTACACTCCGATGGCGGAATAATGCGATACTACATTACGGGTGATAAATTAGTAATTGAAGCTATGGATATAGGTCCTGGTATTCCAGATATTGAAAAAGCCCTAACTGAAGGGTTTTCAACAGCAACTGAGCGAGTGCGTTCTCTCGGTTTTGGAGCTGGTATGGGGATACCTAATACAAAGCGTGTGTCCGATGAGTTTACTATTAAGTCTGAAATGGGAAAGGGAACTTCTGTTCACGCAACCTTTTATTTGAATGGTACAAAAGAAGGAGTGTAACCCACATGAAATTATCTGATATTGCAGAAAAGCTCAGCCTAAAAGCTGTGTTTGAAAACTATAATGATGCTGATGTTCAAACTGTTTACACAGGAGACTTGTTGAGTGATGTTATGGGGCATGGAGATGATGAATGTGTAATAGTAACCATCCAAGCTCATAAAAATACTCTAGCGGTTGCAACACTGAAAGATTCGCCTGCAATTATTTTATGCAATAATCGCCCTGTTCCAGAGGATATGATAGAAGCTGCGAAGGAAGAAGGAGTTGCTCTTTTTGTAACAAAAGAAAACCAATTTACAGTATCGGGGAAACTCTATGGCTTGTTGGAAAGCTGATTTCCATATTCATTCTTGCCTTTCTCCTTGCGGGGATCTTGCAATGTCGCCTAAGGCAATTGTAGCGGCTCTAAAAGAAAAAGGTGTACAAATTGCTGCCTTAACAGATCATAATACATCGTTAAACTGCCCCGCTTTTGCACATCACTGTAAAGAAGCTGGGATAATTCCTCTTTTTGGAATGGAAGCACAAACGCAAGAAGAAGTTCATGTGTTGTGTTTATTTTCATCCCTTGATATAGCACTTGCTTTTAGTGAAGAAATATATAATTTACTCCCTTCCATCATGAATAATCCAGAGAAAACAGGTGACCAAGTATATGTTGATGAAGATGATGATATCATAGGAGAGGTTGATAAATATTTAGTAATTTCATGCGATTATGACCTTGATTCACTTACAAAGCGTGTGCATAACCTTGGGGGTGTTGTTATTCCTGCCCATGTAGATAGGGCGTCTTTTTCTCTCACAAGTCAACTTGGCTTTATTCCTCCTGGCGATTGGGATGCCTTGGAAGTTGTTCGCTTACCTCCCGCTACCGTAAACTGGGTTGACGGTAAGCAACAAAATATGCCATTAGACACACTTGGTTATCCCTTAACGACTTCATCTGATGCGCACTACGTTGAGCATGTAGCAAGGCGAACATTTGAGCTAGACTTTTCAGGTTCTCCCTTGTATGGGGCTGGGGGAATACTGAACGATGATGGAAGTGTGAATATTGATACTCTAAAAGAGGCTTTACAAAGACGGAAAAGTATTTAGGATAATATAAAGTACACTTTATATTATCCTAAAGCTGTTTTATACGATGTTGCACGGAATACATGCGTTTTGAGAATCTAGAGGTACGATATTTTCTGTCATGCACACAATGCCCCCAGTTCCGATTTCTCTTTTTGTTTTACTGAGGGTTTCAAATTTTTTAATTTCATTTTTATCGGGATTTGCAGATTTTTTAATTTCAATTGGGTGCAGTATGCCATTCAATTCTACAATAAGATCAATCTCTTTTGCATTTGAATCTCTATAATAATATAAATCAAAAAGATCATTGTTATACGAATAATTTTTTACTATTTCTATTACAACAAAGTTTTCAAAGTAGTAACCACTTGCAGGGCCATTCATTAAAGTTTCCTTTGTAGGCCACATAGAAAGAAAGGCCGCAAGCCCTGAGTCTCTAAAATACAGTTTTGGTGTTTTTGTTAAGCGTTTAAGGTGATTATTTGCATAAGGTTTAAGTAAGTATAAAATCCCCATGCTTTCAAGAAGTGTAAGCCATTCTTTTGCTGTGGGTTGTGAAATATCACTTGCTTCTGCAAGTGTTTTGTAATTTACTTGTTGTCCAATGAGGGCTGCCGCTGCTACAAGGAATTTGCGAAACTTTAAGGGGCTTGAAATGCTACCCAATTCTGATGCATCTTTCATTAAATAGGTATCAACATACGAGCTAAAAAAAAGGTTTCTCATAGACTCATTGGCTTTTTGAACCTCTGGCATTCCACCTGTCCAAATATATTTAAATATTTTGTGAATGTCATTTTTTTTTGCAAGCTTCTGCCGATTAGAAAGCGTTGTTAGTGAAAAGTCGAGTGTATTTTTAAAATGGATATTGTGCAGTTCGTTATATGAAAAGCTAAATAAATCTATTATACCTATGCGCCCAGCAAGAGATTCTTTAACATTTTTCATCATCGAAAATTGCTGAGAGCCAGTAAGCCAAAATTGCCCTTTTTTTTCACTGTTATCGCACATTGTTTTTATTTGGCTAAAAAGCTCCGGGGCATATTGCACTTCATCGATTATAATGGGAGGTTTATACATTTGAAAAAAAAGTACCGGATCTGTTTTTGCAAGGTTTCGTGCCATTAAGTCATCGAGTGTTACGTAGGTTCTTTGTACTTTTCCTGAAAGATGTTTAAGCATAGAAGTTTTACCAATTTGCCTTGCTCCTGTAAGAAGTACTACTTTAAAAAATTTATTCATTTGCAAAAACTTGTTTTCTAATTGTCTTGAAACGTATGTCATAAGTATTTCCTTTTTTAGGATAATGTAAAGTGCATTTTATATTATCCTAAAAAAATATAAGGTTGTCAAGAGGAAGAAAAAGGCTTTTTTGAAGATTTTAAATTAGACAATAAAAGAATTCCGTAACAAAATCACCCATCTTATTGAAAGATTTTTATAATCATGGTATATTTAGAGTAGACAAAATATAGGCACAGAACAAAAGGAATATACATGGGTAGCGAATTACTTACAATAAATAATTTAAGCGTCAAAATAGGCGATAAAAAAATATTAGAAAATCTTAGTTTAAGCGTAAAAGCGGGCGAAGTTCATGTAATAATGGGACGAAATGGGCGTGGAAAATCTACTTTGTTTTCTGCCATAGTTGGAAATCCTGTATATGAAATTTCAAGTGGGAAAATTGAATTTGACGGAGACGATATTACTAATGCAAAACCAGATGAAAGGGCTCGAAAGGGGATCTTTTTATCATTTCAAACCCCTGTAGAAATACCTGGTGTAACATTAGGCGATTTTATTCGTTCTGCTCAAGGTGCAGTGACGGGTGAAATGAAAAATGTGTTTTCGTTTAGAAAAGCTCTTAAAGCAAAAATGGATGTTTTGGGTATGGACGAATCCTATGCTGACCGTGATCTAAATGTTGGATTTTCTGGTGGAGAAAAAAAGAAAGCTGAAATATTACAGTTATTGATGCTTAATCCACGATTAGCTCTTTTAGATGAAACAGACTCAGGCCTCGATGTTGATGCAATTCAAAATGTCTCTGAAGGGATAAAAGCCTATCACACAGAAGAAAATGGCATAGTAATAATTACTCACAATGCTAAGCTTTTAGAAAAACTTTCGGTAGACTTTGTTCATATTTTAGATGATGGAAAAATCATAAAAACAGGTAACAAAGAGCTAGCTACGGAAATTCTTTCACGTGGATTTTCTGCAAACGAAGAAATGACAGAGGCTTAATATGAGCGATACCGAAAAAACATTTATTGACGACATAGACCGAAGTGTGTATGATGTCATCGATTATATTAAACCTTCTCTCACTGTTGATTCAGGATTGACAGAGGCTGTAGTGAGAACAATTTCAAAAGAAAAAAATGACCCCGAATGGATGACAGAATTTCGACTAAAAGCGCTTAAACAATATTTAGAAACACCATTACCAAACTGGGGCGCACCACTAGACGAATTAAATATGGATAATATAGTTACCTATGTTCGCCCTGATACAAACATGAAAGAGTCTTGGGAAGAAGTTCCTTCAGAAATAAAAAACACCTTTGAGCGCTTAGGGATTCCTGAAGCAGAAAGAACAAGCCTTGCTGGTGTTGGCGCTCAATACGATTCAGAAGTTGTATACCATAACGTTCAAAAAGAAGTTGAAGAACAGGGCGTTGTCTACACCGATATGGAAAGCGCACTTCATGGTCCCTATGCTGATAAGGTAAAAGAACATTTTATGAAACTTGTTCCAGTTACTGATCACAAATTTGCAGCACTTCACGGGGCTGTGTGGTCGGGAGGTAGTTTTGTGTATGTTCCGCCAGGGGTACAGCTTGAAGTACCTTTACAATCCTATTTTAGATTAAATGCAGCAGGGGCCGGGCAATTTGAACATACACTTATTATTGTAGATAAGGGAGCGTCACTTCATTTTATTGAAGGGTGTTCAGCTCCTAAGCATAACGTTACAAACTTGCATGCAGGTTGCGTTGAGCTTTTTGTTGAAGAGGGAGCACGTCTTCGCTATTCAACAATAGAAAACTGGTCTAAAAACATGTATAACTTAAATACAAAACGCTCTTTAATTAAAAAAGACGGTATTATGGAATGGGTAAGTGGTTCTTTTGGCTCACACACCTCATACCTTTATCCTATGACTATATTACAAGGTGAAAACTCACGGATGGAATACACAGGCATCACCTTTGCAAGTAATGGACAAAATTTAGATACTGGTGTAAAGGTAATGCATAATGCTCCGAATACATCATCGCATCTTTTTGCAAAGTCAATTTCAAGAGATGGTGGAGAATCCACCTTTAGAAGTGAAGTAAGCGTAAGCGCAAAGGCTTCTAAAAGTAAATCATCAACATCATGTGAGTCTTTAATGCTCGACAGTAATTCAAGAAGCGATACGGTGCCGGTTTTAAATATTCACTGTGATGATGTAAGTGTAGGACACGAAGCTAAGATAGGACAAATTAGCGATGAGGTTATTTTTTACCTTATGAGCCGAGGAATAAAAGAAGAAGACGCAAAGGCAATGGTTGTTGGTGGATTTGCAGAACCTATTGCAAAGCAACTTCCGTTAGAGTATGCCGTTGAAATGAACAATCTTATTCATTTAGAAATGCAAGGAACAATAGGGTAAGGGGGAGTATATGAGTATAAAAAACATTGTAAATGAACTTCCCGTTGCAACATGGAATCACCTTGGGGTAAATGGCGCTGCTGTACCTTCATTTCCGACATTACAAGAAAGAAAGGCCTTTGATTTACAAATAGCACTTCCTTGGACAATTGAGTTTAAAGATGTAAAAATAAACTCAAGAGGCGATGATGCCTTAGAGGAGTTTGTGTACCAAAATAAAAATGCTCAAATTACTTTGAGTGTAACAGAGCAGGTGCAAGAAGCACTTCATATTAGGGCTCAGTTAACATGCGAAAATAACTTTTTATGTGAAAGTGTAGCAATAGATGTAGAAGAAAATGTGAACACAAGTATTTTCCATGTTGTGTCTTCTGAAAAAGATGCACATGCCTACTATGCAGGACTTTTAAAAGTTCGGGCAAAAAAAGGGTCAAATGTACATCTAACAATTGCCCAGCTTTTAGATGAGTCGACGCAAGACTGGTCTCAGCTTGTTATTGAAGCAGAAGATGGTGCAAACGTGGAAGTGGTTAGAATACTTTTAGGGGCAAAACATACTTTAGGTGGCGTTAAAACGTGCCTGATAGGAGAAGGATCAACTTTTGTTCTTAATACCTATTATCATGTAAAAAACAATGATGTACTAGACATAAATGATGTTGCGATTCACACGGGAAAAAACACTGATAGCGATATGTATATTGGTGGGATTTTAGATGACAATGCTACAAAAATTTATAGAGGAACCATTGACTTTAGAAAAGGCGCTGTAAAAGCTACAGGTAAAGAAATTGATGATGTTCTATTAATGAGTCCAAATGTACATAACAAGACATGCCCATTAATTCTCTGCGGAGAAGAAAGTGTAGCAGGCGAACATGCTGCAACAATCGGCCGCTTTAATAATGAGCAACTGTTTTATCTCTGCTCAAGAGGCTTGTCTATAGACCAAGCGAAACAATTGCTGGTTGATGCAAAACTGCACAATGTGGTTAGTAAAATACAAGATGGTGCAGTACAAGAAAAGGTAGTGTATTTTGCGAAACAGGGGTTTAATAAGTATGAATAATGTAGAAAAAGATTTTCCAACCCTGTTGGAAAAAGAAAATGGAAAACGGCTCGTATATCTTGACAACGGAGCAACAACACATAAACCAGTTTCTGTAATTAATGCAGTGAAAAATTATTATGAAACTTCAAATGCAAATCCTCATAGAGGTGTATATGAACTTTCTGCTCGTGCAACAACAATTCATGAAAATGCACGAAAAAAGCTCAAGTCTTTTATTAATGCTCCAAAAGAACATGAAGTTATTTTTACAAAAGGAGCAACAGAAGCGTTGAACCTTGTGGCTTATAGCTACGGAATGACATTTTTACGGCCAGGCGATGAAGTTATTGTGTATGCTGCAGAGCACCATGCAAATTTTGTAACGTGGCAAAGGGTTGCTCAAGTTACTGGTAGCACCATACAATATGTACATCCTGATTCAGTTGGTCACTTTGATTTAGTAGAGTATGAACAAAAACTCTCCAAAAAAACGAAAGTAGTTGCAGTTGCAGAAGTTTCAAATGTATTGGGAGTTCGTACCCCTGTAGAAAAAATAACCGAAATGGCACATGCGGTTGGCGCAATTGTGGTATTAGACTGCGCTCAAAGTATACCTCATAAACAAATTGATGTGAAAAAAATGGATGTAGATTTTATTGCTTTTTCTGCACATAAAATGTATGGCCCAATGGGAATAGGCGCCCTTTATGGAAAAGAAGCCTTGCTTGATAAAATGCCACCCTTTTTATATGGCGGAGATATGATAGCAGGTGTTCATGAATCTGGAAGTGAATATGCTGGTCTACCTGAAAAATTTGAAGGTGGAACTCAAAATATTGCAGGGGAAGCCGGTTTACTTGCCGCTATGGATTACATAGAACATATTGGTTGGGACAAAATAGTAGCGCATGAGAATATCTTAATGACTCGATTATTAAACGGCATGAAAGACTTAGATTTTGTGGACATATATGGAGATTTGAGAGCTGAGCATAAAACTGGAGTTGTAGCATTTAATGTAAAAGATGTGCATCCTCATGATACTGCAAGTATTTTGGATATGGATGGTATTGCGGTTAGAGCAGGCCATCATTGTGCACAACCACTTATGGATCACTTAAAAATAAATTCATGTTGCCGTGCAAGCCTTGGAATTTATAATGTAGAAGCAGACATTGATTGCTTCTTAGAAAGCCTTCCGAAAATTAGAGGGGTAATGGGTGTATGAATCTAGACACAATATATACACAGTTAATTACAGAGAACAGTCGATCTCAAAGGCATAGGCGTCCTATAAATCCCGTTACCTTTTGCAAGAGAGGGAATAATCCAAGCTGTGGTGATGATATTACTTTAAGTGTTCGCATAAAAGAAGATATTCTTGAGGATATAGGCTTTGAGGGTATTGGCTGTGCTATTTCCCAAGCATCAGTTACTATGATGATAGACTTGGTAAAAGGTAAAACTATTCAAGAAGCAAAAGAAATAGTTGAACTTTTTTTACATATGATTACTGGAAAAGAGCTCACAGAAGAAGAGCTCGACAGATTAGAAGATGTTCAAGCTCTGTCTGGTATTTCAAAAATGCCTGCACGTGTAAAATGTGCAGTTTTAGCTTGGCGTACATTACAGGACGAGTTAGAAAAGTTAGAGGACTAAATGACAATTGTTGAAGCTATTCTATTAGGGTTATTACAAGGGTTAACAGAATTTTTGCCAGTATCAAGCTCTGGTCACTTAACGGTGGCGCAAAGACTTTTTGGCTTAGAAGAAGTTCCTCTTTTGTTTAATGTTTTTTTACACCTTGCAACTTTGATTGCAGTAGTGATTTTTTTTCACAAGCAAATTATTGATCTTTTACTTGTTTTATATCGTTGGATTTTTAAGAAAAGTGCGCAAAGTTCAAATGAACAGCAGGGCTTGTTTTTACATGCCAATTATCTATTAGAAGAAAGAGCAAAGAGACAAATGATTATTGCCCTTATTCTTGCAACCATTGTGACCGGAATAATGGGCTTAGGTATAAGTACTATTCTTCCTGATTTACCAATAGAATTTGTATATATAGGATTTTTGGTAACCGCAAGTATATTAATTCTTTCAAGTAGGCTTGCACCAAAAGTGAATAAGGACGAGAGACAACTGTCTTATGTTACACCAAAGCAAGGCCTCTTGATTGGGTTTGTTCAAGGCATTGGTGTGTTTCCCGGTATTTCACGATCAGGGATAACAATTTCAGGAGGAATTATTGCTGGCCTTAACCGAAACGTAGCAGGAGAGTTTTCATTTTTGTTATCTATTCCAGCAATTTTAGGGGCATTTTTACTTGAAGTGAAAGATTTAGACGGTGTGACATCTACAATAGGATTGATGCCTGTCTTTATTGGTTGTCTTGCAGCCTTTGTTTCAGGCTTTTTTGCTTTATCCTTCCTGATGAAACTTATAAAAAAAGGAAAACTCGAGTATTTTGCTTATTATTTAATACCGCTTGCAATAGTGGGCTTGGTGTTTTTTAATTAACAATTAATAAGTAAAAATTAATATTGCATAATAACAGTATTTACAACAACACTAAAATAACCCACGCTCAAAAAGGGAATAAAGGGAAGAGACATTCTAGATGTTCTTTTCCCTTTTTTTATTATGAATAAAACACCATACCACAAAAAAGCGAGGACGCACGCAATAAGAGTTGCAACAATAAAACCTCTTATTCCTAAAATCATTCCCATGGCACACGAAAACCAAATGTCTGCCAAGCCCATTTTCCCTCTGCACACTAGAAAAACAAGTGTAAAAGTAAAAAGTGCGAAAACGCCAGCAACTGTGGTTTGTGAAAGGCGTTGTAAAAGTTCTTGTGCCGTGTAGTCTGTTGCAAAGACTATAAAAACTTTTAAAATAAAAACAAAGCAAAGCATTGCAAGACAAAATACTCTTGGTATTTCGCCATTTTTTATATCGAGTATGGAAAAAAGAATTGCACAAAAGCTAAAAAGGGCAATTGCAGGGAGGTCAATTGAGGAAAAAGACATTGGAAGAAAAAACTGTGAAAGATTCATACTGTAATGATATCATATTTTATATTCTTTGTGTATTTTTATTTGATTTTTTGGGCGAGGGATTGTAGGGGCCGCGTAGCGGTTCCGAGCCCGCCTGTAAGGGCGTACCTATGTGTACGCCCGCGGGCGAAGGAATGAAGCCGAAAGGCGGAACCCCGCAAAGCCCGGCTCCTCAACGAGGAGCGCCTCAAAAAGCAAAAGAAGATTATGTAACTATATCACTTTTATTTCAAGTAAAGTATTATATAATACTAACATATTAAATAATTTATTACGGAGGACTATATGTCATTAATCGGAAAAGAAATAGGCGATTTCACAGTTCAAGCTTATGTAAATGATTCATTCAAAACTGTTTCAAAAAAAGATACACTCGGAAAATGGGCACTTTATTTTTTCTACCCAGCAGACTTTACTTTTGTTTGCCCAACTGAGCTTCAAGATTTAGCAGAAAAATACCCTGAGTTCAAAGCTGCAAACTGCGAAGTATACTCAGTGTCTTGTGACACACACTTTGTTCACAAAGCATGGCATGACGCATCAGAAACTATTAAAGCAATTGAATATGTAATGCTTGCAGATCCTACTGGTGCTTTAGCTCGTGACTTTGAAGTTATGATTGAAGAAGCTGGTTTAGCAGAACGCGGTGCATTTATTGTAAACCCAGAAGGAAAAATTGATGCTATCGAAATCACTGCAGGTGGTGTTGGACGTAATGCTGATGAGCTTTTAAGAAAATTACAAGCTTGCCAATTTGTTGCAGAACATGGTGAAGTTTGTCCTGCGCGTTGGAAACCAGGTGCAAAGACTCTTAAACCTGGAATGGACTTAGTTGGGAAACTATAAGATAATGTACAATGTGTAATTTATAATGTAAAATGAAAAATTGCCCTCTGTTTAAGGAGGGCTTTTTTTGTGTTTGGAGCACTTGTATCTCGTAAATAGTAAGAAGGTCTATTTTTATAAAGTTCTTCAGTATTTTACTAAATTAGAGGATTTTCATTCTTGTTAAAAGTAAAAAAAAGCGTGCCGGACCCGTTTTACCCACTTGATATGCTACATAGAGCAGGGAGCGTAGCGAGCTATAAAGATGGGTTTTAGGGAAGAAAAAACCGTGCTTCGCAATTAAGGGTTTTGTCTTCCCTAATAAAACGTTGTAATAAAGAAAAAAAGATTTTATGAGTATAAAACGTACTGGTAAGGTAAATAAAATGTGAGATTGTTGAGGATTATATGTTTGATACAAAAACATTTTGTTTATGTGTCTGGCATAGTAATTTTTTTGTGCTTGCAGTATTTTACACAATAATGTATAGTAACGTATGATTGAAAGTATAGATGAAAAAACTCGAAAATATCGATTAGGCCTGTTTTTT
>CAYJPS010000008.1:0-43276 GCA_964372135.1 uncultured Treponemataceae bacterium
CTTTGAGCCAGTACATGACAATGAAATTTTCCCACTCATTAAGGAAACGCTGTACGCTAAAAATCCTCGCCTTTGGTATTATGCTCTAATGGACTACGGCTCAGAACTAAAAAAAATTGTAAAAAATCCAAACAGAAAAAGTAAACACTATACAAAACAGTCTAAGTTTGAGGGATCCGTTCGACAAGCACGTGGTGCTATACTACGCCAATTAACTCTACAAGAATGCAAAACAGGCCTTTGTTTAGAAAGCATCTCTAAAGCAGAAAATCTTCCCTATGAGCGCCTATTAAAAGCGAGCGAGTTATTGTGCAAAGAAAAAATGATATACAAAGACGGTGAAGTCTATAAAATCCCGTAGATTATTACAGTTTTTTAAACCACAGATTACACAGATTACGCAGATTTTTATTTTTTATTCCACTATAAGCTTTCTTAGAAAAATGTATGTTTAAAACCTTAAGAAAATATGTAAAAATTATTATGGGTTTGCTGTGGTTTGTGTTTCTGTATTCTTTATCTAAAGTTTTAAAGTAGAAATCCCATAAATCTGTGTAATCTGTGGATTTATATTGAAAAAATCCCCTACCTGTGGTATAATAAAGTATGGCTGAACAACACGTAAATTACTTTGCACTGCAAAAAGCATGTGAGAAAAAAGGCTGTCCACTTTGCTCAATTATTGAAGAAAGGATAGACCGCTACATTGACGGAATGCTTTTTGAACATATATCAGACAGAACATTTAGAGCTCAATATAGGCAAGCTGGCGGCTTTTGCAATGAACACTCAAAAACGCTTCTTTCGTATAGAGACGGCTTAGCCGTTGCCATTTTGGGGCAGGGTACTTTAAGTGATTATATCGAAGATTTTAAGAAGAAAAAAATACGAAAGTATAAAGAACCGTGCCCAGCTTGTGCAGAAAAAACTAGAATAGAAAAAGAGTTTTTAACTTTTTTAGCCGAAGTTAAGGATAAGAGTACAAGCGACTCCGATTTAGTATTAATAGATTTTTTTACAGCATCTACAGGTCTCTGTGTACCTCACTATGCGAAGTTAATCCACTATGCTAAAAAAATACCATTGTGGCTTTCTAAATTTCATGAGGAAAATTATACAAAATTATTAGAGCGCACAAACGTTTTTATTGATTTTTCAGCATGGGGAAAGCAAAAAGATTTTGCTAATCTTAGCGAAGATGATAAAGTTGTTTGGAAAGAACTTGCCCAAACCCTTAGAGGTATGGTATGATATATAAAGAAGATTTAAAAAAATATTTCGACAGGGGTTAAAATGAAAGAATTTATCACATCAGAGTTAATTAGAAACAATACGTTTAAAATGGCGCATAAAATTATAAATGATGGTTTTATGCCAGATGTAATTTATGTGTCACTTCGTGGCGGCGCCTATGTTGCAAATGTATTAAGTGAGTATTTTAAATTACTTAAAACAGAGAGACCTGTGTTGTTTGCAGCTGTTGTTGCTCGTTCTTATTCTGATATTCGCGAGAACTCTAGAGTCATGGTAGATGGTTGGACATACTCACCAGACCACCTACGTTCTGGTGATAAGATTTTGCTTGTCGATGATATATTTGATACAGGTAAAACAATAAATCATCTTGTAGATGTGATTATGGAAAAGGGCGTGCCTAGAAAAGATATAAAAGTAGCAGTCCATGACTATAAATATTTTACTGGGCAAAAAGATCAGTTACCAATTCAGCCAGATTATTGGTGTAGAAAATTTGAAAGCGAAGATAGAAAAAATGATAATTGGCTTCATTACTTAAATCATGAGCTTGTGGGTTTAACCGCTTCTGAGCGAGAAGAGCATTATTATAAAAATGACCCAGAGCTTAGAGATATTTTAGAGCCACTCTTTTCTAAGTAAGTAGATTAAGGAAGATGGAGGATAGCTTTTATGAGGAATAGTAATCGAAAATTTCTACTTTGTGCGATAAGTTTGTTTTTGCTTTTTAGCTTTGTTAGTGCACAAAGTATGGTACTATCACCAACAAATGGTGTTTGGGCAAATTATCAAAGTTTAGTTTTGCAATTACCAGAAAATTATGAAGCATACTATTCATTAAGTGGTGGAAATCCACTTGAATCTGGATTTGCTTATGATGGCCCTGTGTTACTTGAACTTGATGGAAATGTTAAAATAGATATTGCAGTTGTAGATGATAATAGTATCACACAAAGTTATACTGTCGATTACTCGGTTAACTTACAAGACAGTCTCTCTTATCTCAGTGACACTAGCGGACAGCCTACACATATTGTAGATGGACTTAACTCTATTTCCTTACCTCAACATGTTCGATACAGTCTTGGAAACAGTGCAATTTTTTCTGCAGGCGAAGTGCTATCAATGGATAGTCAAATGATTTTTGAGCGCTATCTTCCTTTCATTGTAAATGATGGTCCAATACCGTATCGTTACATTTTACAACTCGGAAATAGTGAGAATGGTGATAGCATAATTGACATTTCACAGAATACAATCGAAATAGATGATTGGAACTATATCACTTTTTTAGCCGAAGCTCCTATTGTTTACTCAATTGATGATGAACCATTGCGTTTAACACGTTCTGGCAAAATATTTGTAGATAGAACTCAAGATCATGAGTTAAAGTGGAAACAAAGTACTAGTGATGATTTACAAGAGTTTCAATCAATTGTTTTACCAAAAAAACCTGAAGTATTAGGCTTGCCAAAAACTCCAGCAGTTAACCATGCTATAGAACTCACGCTATCAGATGCAAGGTATGACTTTGCATACGATGTTAGCAACAATGAAAAATCTCTTTCAAAAAACTACTTTATTGATACGCTGCATGGAGATGCTTTTGGCTTTTCAGATAACATAGATATCTACTTAGATGGCGTTAGACATGGAAGTATAAGCCCAACATTCATAGTTGATAAAATTGCTCCAAGTGCGCCAGTATTAACTGCATCAAATAATAGCGGTTATGCAAGAGAGAATGTTACGATAACGGTACAAGCAAATGATACGGTATATTATTATATTCCTTTTGTTCAAAATTCAAAGACAGGTTTTTTGACCGATGAGTATTTAAATGATTCAAATATTCAATATCAAAATAATGACTATTATTCTCAGTTGGCTTCTGGTGCTACCATCAAATTTACAAACAATTCTGGTGCTGCACAAGTATTAGAAGTATACGCTTTTTGTTCAGACTATGCAGGCAACACAAGCGATATTGTTCACTACAAAACGGTTGTAGATCCATATAATTACTATTTAAGTAAAGACGAAACTTCTAAAACGTCGCTAGAACTTGGAACAATAGATAATCCTTTTACGAGCTTTTTACAACTTCAAGCTGTGCTAAATAAAGCTAGTAACCAAAACATATACATAAACGGAGTGTTTGAAGATATTTCTACTTTAACGTTTACAAAAGATACAACAATATATGCTACAGATTCTACACGGCTTATTTTTGCTCCAGGAGAGTCACTCTATGTAGACAGTGCTTCTCTTTCTATTGAAGGTGGATCAATTGAACAGATAAATCCTGAGACTGCAGCTACGTTACAAAACACTTTGTTATATGCAAAGGATGCAACATTATCTTTAAATAATTGTGAGTTTGCAATTTCTGGTGGTTTAAATAGTAATTGCATTATTTTAGAAAACAGCTCCGCACAAATATTTGACTCAGGAATTACTGTTCAAACTCAAGCATATGGCTCTGGTTTAAAAGCAACTAATTCTGTTGTTCTGTCACAAGGAAACCGCTTTACATTGCTTTCAGAAACAACTATTGGAATGAGTTTAGTTGAAACTTCGGTGCAAATCAGAGACTCCTCTTTTACAGGTATCGGTCCATTAAGTAGAAGTTTGGAGTTCATTGATTCAAATTATTCAATAGCAAATAATAGGTTCGTGTTTAGAAACTCAAGCGAAAGTATAAGTTCACATTTACCTGCTATATGGGCGGATGATAGTACTGTTCAAAAGTCGCTTGCAAATAATTCATTTGACGGGTTTACACAACTTGTTGCAAGACAAAGTGTTGAGTAGCTATGTTTGTTTGTGGTTTAGATGAAGCTGGACGTGGTCCACTTGCAGGTCCAGTGGTTGCAGGCGCTGTAATTTTAAGCGATGACTTTCCCCTAGATATATTAAATGACTCAAAGAAGCTTAGTGAAAAAAAGAGGCTTGCAATTGAAGAAGTTATTAAAGAACATGCGCTTGCCTGGGCTGTAGCAAGGGTTGAGCACAACGAAATTGATGATATAAATATTTTGCAAGCGAGCCTTCTTGCCATGAAAAAAGCTTTTGAGTCAATGTGTATTATGTTAGAAGAAAAATTTCATGGAGCGGAAATTTCTTGTGTTGTTGATGGTACGTTTAAGCCAAATATTCCTGTAAGTTGTGAAGCATTGCCTAAAGCAGATGCTACGGTTCCTGCCGTAATGGCAGCTTCGATTTTAGCAAAAAATGAAAGAGATAGAATTATGTGTGATTATGCAGAAAAATATCCAGAATACGGCTATGAAAAACACAAGGGGTATCCGACTCAAGAACATAGGCGAATTTGTAAGGAAATTGGACCGTCACCTATTCAGCGCAAAAGTTTTTCGTATTAATCTTCTGTTGCTTCAGCATTGGAGGCTCGCTTTGAAACTACGTGTACACGTCCTGTTCTTTTAGCATCAGGATTTTTTTTAGGTCTCTCACTGCTTTCTCTATCACCTTGCTTACCACCAGGTTTGTACAGTGCTTTTTTTGATGCCTTTTTTTCAGCCTGTGCTTTTGCTTTTGCCTTTCTATTTTTTTCAATAAAGGTTAATGCATTTTCAAAACCCTTACAAAAATTTTGCATGTCTTCTGCAAAAATAGCAATTTGGTGTCTATCAAAGGCTTCACCATTTTTGTTTTTGCTCTCAACAATTTGCAAAAACATATCTCCTGTTCTATTTTCTTTTACATTAAAAAAATATGTTCTGTTATCTAATACAATTTGTGTAGTAAATATTTCTCCGCGTGCGCCCATGTATGCCACCTTAATAAAAAAAATGTAAATGCAATAAAAATATGCTTAAAATTAAAATAATGTTACCCAATATATCACATTTTATCAGAGAGTGCAAGTAGTTCGCTTTCCCAAGCTATCAGCTCTTTTTCAGCTTGAACGTCTCCATTTTGTATATCTACCATAATTCTAAATACCGGTTCTGTTCCGCTTCCTCGCATCCACATAGACGCAATAGGTATATTCTCTTTATTTTTAAAAAGTATTTTTAAGCCACCAGTTCCAGAAGCCCCAAAATCTTGTATATTTCTAGTTTCTTGAGTGCCGACTGTCATTATAGCTTCCCAAGAGTAAAATCCATATTCATCTTGTAGTTTTTGTTCTTTTTCTTTCCAACTTTTAATAAAGACTTTTTGGAAAATTTGTTTTAATACAGTGTGGTCTTTTGTTTCAATGTGTAAAAGAGCTCTATCTTCTGAAACACCTGTAGTTTCATATTTTGGTAGGGTTTCAATTATATCTACTAAATCAAATGATTCCTTATAGCAACTATTCTGATTTGAACGTTCACACCAAAGTTCAAATAAACCTTTTTTGTCAGCACTTGAGCGTACCGTTAGTAGCTTAATAAGTGCAAATAACGTATTGATTGGATCTCGAACTGCAGCAGGGAAGGTAATATTTCCACCATTAGAGCCTTCTCCCATGATTGGAATCGTGTAACCATTTTTTCTTTGCTCCCTAGCACAGTTAACGATGTTCGCTTCACCAACTTCACCTCGAAAAATCTTTGCATTTAAAGCTTTTGCTATGTCATCAATTCGCATAGATGTAGGGCCATTAATTGCTACAGCAAGATTTTCACTGTTTCCCTTGTATACATTAAAACACAGTTCAGATAGTACTGAAAGTGCAAATACTTCTTGAGCTTGTAGTATTTCTGCCTTCTGAGTTTTACTGTTCCAAAAAACTATATTACCTCTATCCCCATCGCAGTCTGGCATATAACCGAGCAAGGCATCTTTTTTACCCTCTTTTTGAAGCGTTTCAATTTTTTTTGCGCAGTGCTCTAAGTTTTTTCCCTCTGGAATTATTGCATGAACGATGTTTCCTGTTACATTGTTAAAGTCTTCAAAACCAATACCCAATGAAGAAAACATTTCTTTATCTATAGATTTCGTTCGTGCGCTACCATTCATATCACATACAATTGTTAAAGGCTTTTCTTTAATCGATGCTTTTATAAAATTGAAAAATGAGTCCTGTTTTTCGCAATCTTCTTCGCCAGAAACAACAAGCTTTGTAAAGTTTGTATAATAGTTAAATGATTCATTTTTATACTTATCTTCTGCATTATACACTTCTAGTAAGCTCTCAGAAACATCTTGTTGCTTTAGTGTTTCCGTTTTACATAAATCTAAAAAACGTTTAATGAGTTCTTTAGAATCACTAGCTGGCATAACACCACCATCTGAAAAGCCAAATTTTATTCCGTTATGGCCAATAGGATTATGGCTAGCAGATATATACATAAATCCATCAAACTCTTTTGCGTAAGACATTATTTCAGGAGCAGCTACTACTCCAATATATTTTGCTTCTATCCCACAAGATAGGCTGCTTTTTAGCATTGCATCAGCTATAGCTTTTCCTGTTGGCCTTGAATCTCTACCAACAACAAATGTGCAATTTTTATTACGTTTTTCCTTCATGTATTCACAGAAGGCTTGAGCAGCAAGTGCTACAATTTTTCTATGTTCGTCTAAAATTATCTCTGATGAATCCTCTTCATCTTGAGATTCAGCAAATACTCCACGCCAACCAGATGCTGATAAAATCATGTTTTGTAATAATTTTTCAAATGTACTCATAAATCAATTATAACACATATTGCAGTTTTTGTCTAATATATGTTATTATACTATATGTTTACAGATACACATTGTCACATGCAAATGATACAAAAAAGAGGTTTAGATATGTCCTCTTTAATGCAAGAATTGGTTGAAACAAATGTTCCTTTTGTTCTTGATATTGGAACAGAATATAATGATTTACCTATGCATATAGATTTTATAAAAGAGCTTATAGAAACAAATGTAAGTGAAGATAAAAAGCAGCAAGCGCACGATATGTTTTATTTTTCTGCTGGTCTCTGGCCTGGAACAGAGTCGATTATTAACAGAGAAAAGTACGTAAACGAAATTGAAAAAAATATATTAAAATATAGAGATACTCACAATGTATGTGCAATAGGCGAGTGTGGTTTAGACAGAAACTGGAACAAAGCAGATGAGCAAGGTTTAATCGCAGGGTACGATGCAAACGATATTATCAGAGGGGAAGAAGAGCTTTTTGAAATGCAAATAGATCTTGCAAGAAAGTTAGACTTGCCCGTAATTGTACACTCTAGGGATGCTCCGTTGGAAACACATAGGATTATCAAAGACATGGGTTGGAATAAAGGCGTAATACATTGTTATTCATATGGTGTTAAGGAAGTTAAAATGTTTTTAGATTGTGGCTATTATATATCATTGTCTGGAACAGTTACTTACGCAAAAAAAAATCAGGTGGAAGCAACAAAAGAACTTATTAACTATATTCCAAGTGATAGGCTTTTATTGGAAACAGATGCTCCGTATCTTTCCCCCGCACCAATGCGAGGCAAAATAAATACTCCAATTTTGGTAAAACACGTTTACGAGTTTGTTTCAGATGTGTTAGGAATCAGTAAAGAAGATTTAGCTTCGAAAGTTTTAGAAAACTCAAAAAATCTATTTTGTTTCTAATTTTTTTGATTAGAAATTTCCTTTTCCCATTCTTTAATGTACATTTCATATGCTGCGATTGTTGCAGAAAGTACTACATCCGCTAAAGGACCTCTACCTTCCCAGTTATTGCCGTCACTTACGTATAAATGGCGTAAAATACCTTGTACATCTTCTATTGTTAAACTTGGGTCATGTTCACGTCTTCTGTCTAAACCCCGTTTTTCTTCTTCTAAAACTTGTTCATAGGCCTCTTCAAGCCATGCTGTTGATTCACTCATGTAAGTAATATATAGTTTTTTCATAAAAAGAGCAAGGGTATGGATTGAATGAAGCTTTGTATGTTGTTATAATAATATCATGAATAAAAAAATAACTTTAATCTTGCTTGGGTTCTTTTTTGCAGCTTTTGTATTTTCAATGTCTCGTCCACCACCATATTTTGTACTGGGTAGTATTGGTTTTGTTGAAACAGAGGAAGATTGTTTTGTTTTTATTGAAAAAAGAAACCCCAAAGAGCCGTATGAACTGGGGCGAATTTTATTTGCCAGTGGAGATTGGAGCACAATAGATTTTGAAACAAAAGTAATACGCCATGAAAGTAAAAAAGGTATACTTAGTGCCTTAGATAGTATGGTTCCCATTAACATGCAAAGTGGTATTAAAGATATTGTAAATGAAGTAGACAAAGGAAATGTTGTTTGCTTACAAATTAAATTAAGCGATTTGGGTGGGAGGAAAATAAGCGAGGCAGCATTTGAGTTTTATAATACTGGAAACAAATCTGGTGAATGGCACTCTAATATTGCATGGGCTTACACTGAATAGTAGTTGATATATAAACTATGATGACTTTGCAATGGTAGGGATTTGAGTTTTATGATACAGGTCATTATTCAGGTGAATTTCACGTAACAAGTTTAAGTCTTCTTGTTGAGTAAGGAGAATAAATGAAAAGAATAAATAAAGTAAAAATATTCATTGTATATATTATACTGATTTCTGTTTTTAGTTCTTGTTTTTCGCAAGAAAATAACTTAGCATTGCGAGATAGCCGTATTGTTTATATTGATACAGATAAAGGTTATGTTCATATAGAAGTAGATAGTACAATAGTGTATACTGAGTATATTGAAAACTTAGCAAGTGACCTTGTTATGGCGGATATAAAAGCAGCAGTATTAAATGAAGATTGGGATTTGACTAAACAATATTTACAGCTGCTTTCGCGCCCAATAGATGAAAGTTTTACCCAAGATATGTATATGCAAGCGATGTTTGATAGTTATCTAATGCATTTATTGGTTGATGCTAAGTTTGATCCTAATGTTAAGTTAATTCTAGGTGATACTCTATTGCACTGGGCAGCACAAGAAAATGAGTATGATTTGATAAAAAAATTAATCAATAATGGAGCCGATGTCAATGCTACATCATTAAGTGCAAAGGATTCAGTCTTTGGATTATTGATAGATAAAAACACCCCAATTGAATTAGTTGATGAATTTATGAAAGCTGGTTTAAATGTACATTATAAAGATGCAAAAGGAAATAGTTATATTGAAAACATGCTAATAATAGGCCGTGCAGATTTAGCTTTGCAGTTTCTTCAGTATGATGAAGTACTTAGAAGTATAAAAGATGAGGAGGCTTTAGGTTATTGGCTAGTTTATTATTGGAATGATCAAACAATAGCGTTATGTAATTACCTAACTGATAATGGGGTAGTTTTTAATAATAATTTACCGCTACTTCATGAGGCAATACGAGAAATTAATTATGACGCCTTTCATTGGCTTTATGAGCAAGGCTTTGATTTACATAAAGAAATATATTTTGATGGAATGATGGATATTGTAACTCCGCTAGAATATTTGCGCTTTGAAACAGCGCGGTTAACACGCTTTGCAGGTAAGGATTATTATTATACTGAAAGTGCCCCAGAAGTACAAAATTTAAGAAAAATTGAAGAACTAATACTTCAAAACAGGAACTAGTATTATGAAAAATAATCTATTTTTGGTAAAGAATCGTGCCCAAAATGTATTATAAGATTTTTTTAAAGTTTTTATGCATATTTCTTTGCATTTTCTCACTTTTTAGTTGTCAAAAAAGAAATACTTTTAAAAGTTATTCATATAGTGGAAATGATGAAGAAATTATTACATTTCAAAGACTTCTTTTAAATAATCGTAGTGACCTTGCATTGCAGTATTTAATTGATAAGGATCTTATGGATAGGCTTAAAAGTGAAGATCATCTAGCATACTGGCTTGTCTATTACTGGGACAAACATATACAAGCATTAATTGATTATTTACTTGATAATGGTTTTATCCTAAATAAAGAATTGCCTCTTTTGCATTTAGCCATAGAAAATATAAACTACGAAGCTTTTGTTTGGTTGTATGACCAAGGTTTTGATTTAGAAAAAAAGCATAGGTACGGTAAGTTATTTGATAAAACTTCTGCAATTGAGTATGCATCATATTATGAATTAAAGTTAATTGACTACATTGAAGATGATGATATAGAGAGTGAATCTTTAGTTGAACTAGTTGAATTGAAAAAAATTAGACATTTTATTAGAGAAGCAGTAAGCATTAAAATTTGGTTATAATACCTTTGCTTTACATATTATCATGTGTATTGCTATGAATAAAGAAGGAGCTACTTGATTAAATAGCTCCTTTTATAAATTACTTCAGTATTGCTGCAATTTCATCGCGTCCCCAACGGAGTGCTATGTCATGCGCAGTTTCCCCTGAGATATTTCGTACTGATTTTTCAAGACCCATGGAAATTAAGCGCTGAACGGTCTCATAATCTGCATCTCTTGCTGCATAGTGTAAAATTGTTTCTCCCGCTATATCACGTCTCGTTCCTGATAATTGCACAATAATATTAAGAACGTCTTGGCTATTTTTTATAGCAAAACTTAGAGCACTTTCACCAGAGTTGTCAGTGATAAACGGATCTGCTCCGTTTAATAAAAAGGTATCAACAAGTCTCGTAGATGTACGCTCGGCTGCCAGCAATAGGGGAGTTTTCCCCTCGCTATTACGTCTGTCAGGTGAATAACCTATATTTAGTAAATATTGTATAACTTCGTTGCTTGCGGTGTTTATTACTGCAATATGGAGAGGTGTATTACCATCTGAGTCCGTTAGATCGGTGTTGCTCGCAATTACCGCTTCTACTAATGAAATATCTTTATCTAAAACCAGTGATAAAGGAGTTCTTCCATGAGTATCTCGTGCGAGAGGGTTACCACCTGCTGTGTTAACTGTTTGAATTAATTCTATATTTCCTGTTTCAACGGCTTCGTGATATGCATTTCTTCCATACATATCTGGGATAGAAGCACTTGCACCTTTTTCAAATAAAAACTGTACGTTTTCAATGTTTTGTGCTTGAATTGCGTCCATAACTGGGGTTCTACCAGCAGTATCAGCAGCATGTATATTTGCGCCTTCCTCCAATAATAAAGCAACCATATTTTGTCTTCCAGCACGGGATGCTTGGTGTAAGGCAGTTTTTCCAGAGAGATTTTGTGCATTTATATCATATCCATTTGCAATAGCTAAGCGAGCTGCTTCGCCAGCATTCCATCTGATGCTGTAGTGTACAATTGTATCTCCAAGATAGTTTCGTAAATTCCTGTCTGTACCGTGCTTGAGAAGGAGCTCCATAGCTTCGATATTATTTGATTTTACGGCGTTAAAAATTGGACTTTCCCCATTGGTATTTTGTTCGTTTGGGTTTCCGCCTTTTTCAAGAATGGTAAGAACGGCATCATTTAGTTCCCATTCTGCTGCATAATGCAGTGGTGTGTTACCAGCACCATCCTTTGCTTTTATTACCTCAGACGTTAATACCCAATCTTGGACATCTGAACCCCATGTTAGTGCAAGTCGTAATGGGGATGAATTGTCACTATCACTAGAAAATACATCAGCTCCGTATGCTAATAATTGCTCTCCAATTGTTCTACGGTTATCTTGCACCGCTAAATATAAAGGAGAGTGTCCATTTCTATTTCGAGCATTTACATCAACTCCTTTTTCAATTAAAAACTCTACTTGATCCATACTTACATTCTTTAATATTGCAATATGTAAGGCTGTATTTCCTAGTGAATCACGAAGATAGTAGTTATTTTCATTAATTAGCTGTTGAGTCATAGGCAATCCTGCATCAAGAGAACGATACAATGGAGTGATGTTGTTTATATCTGCTGCATGAATATCAGCTCCCTGCCTAGAATAGAACTCAATATGTTCTGCTATTCGCTTCTCTACAGCTTGAGCGAGCGGTGTTACACCTTTTTTATTTCGTTCGTTAATATCTGCGCCTTTTGTTACTAAAAACTCTAAAACTGAAATATTTGATTCAGTTAGCGTTGCAATGTGCAATGCTGTATCCCCAAAAGAATCTGTAGCATTTACATCCGCGCCACTACTTAATAGAACTTCGTAAATATCAAACTGGTGTTCTTCTGGTGTAATTATTAATAGGGGAGTTTTACCCAAGCTATCTCTTGCGTTTACATCTGCGCCATTATCGAGTAAAATATTTACTATTTCAATTTGTCCGTAGCGAACAGCTTCGTGCAATGCTGTTGCACCTGAACTATCTTTTGCATTAACAGATGCACCTTCTTCTAGTAAGTATTCTACCATGTGCTTTTCACCTAGAATAGTTGCAAGGTGAGTAGGAGTTTGCCCCTCGTCAAATCGTAGTGATGGATTTCGCATTTTAATAGCATCTTCAAAGAAACTATATGTGCCACGGTCAGGAGCTGCATTGCCTAAAATAAGTTTGGCGGCTATTTTTACAGAAGTAATATCTTTTTGACTATATGAAAGCAAAAGGGGAGTTATACCAGAGGCATCTTTCATTGAAAGGGGAAGTTTATTTTCTATTGCATATTCAATACCTTCAATGTTTCGATTTTTTACTAGGTAATGGACTACTGAGTAACCCTGAATATCTTGGATGCCTCCTGTATGTGCCGTTAACAGTGCTTCATAAAAGGTATTACCCTTTGACAATGCTAAATCAATTGCTGTATTTCCATTTCCATCACGTGCAAACACATTGTTGCCAATTGCTGCTAGCAAAGATGCCGATGCATTGCCGTTGTTTTTTATGGATAAATGCAAGGGTGTATCACCATCTAGGTTTTTAATTTCAGAATTTGCACCTTTAAATAACAAAAAATATACAATATCAGCATTATCAACTAGTGCCGCAGTATGTAATGCTGTATTTCCATTTTCATCAACCATATTAATATCTGCTTGTGTTTGAAATAATGCTTGTACTTCATCAGTTTTTCCTGCCATAATTAAGTCTTGCACACTCATTGAAGTTCTTGTGTCTTCAATTTCAGGTGTCGAAAGGCATGAGCTCAATATCATTACACCAAGCATAATGGGTAATAACTTTAAACAATTTTTCATAAAAACTCCTATCTGTATATTGCTGTGCAATATATTGTGAAAAAAAACTTTCACGTTTATATTATCGAAATATTAAACTTAACAATTAAGTATATTAATTTTTTTTATGCGATTTTTTGAATAATGCCTTTTAATTACTTTTATTTTTATAATAAATATGCTAAGATGTTTTCTAAAGAGGTATATTTAATATGAAAATAAAAAAACAAAGATATGCTGTTTTAAGCAATGGTGAAAAAGTAGCCTTATATACTATTTCTAACGATTTTATGTCGTTTTCTGTTACAAATTACGGATGTATTATAACAAGTATAATTGTTCCGTCTGCGCCTGAATCAGAGCGAAAAGGGCAAAAAGATGATATTGTTCTTGGATATTCTACTTTAGATGGGTATATAGGAGATACAGGAACCTATTTTGGTGCATTTGTTGGAAGGTTTGCAAATAGAATAGCAAATGCTAAATTTACATTGAATGATAAAGAGTACACCTTAGATGCAAATAATGGCAAACATAGTTTACATGGTGGATTTGATGGATATAATCGAATGGTTTGGAAAGCTAAAGAGATTTCTACTCAAGAAGGTATTGGCGTATGTTTTACTAGAAAAAGTCTTGATGGGGAACAAGGCTTTCCTGGTACTGTTAAAATGAAAGTTTCGTATATTTTAACAAAGAAAAATCAAATTATCATGCACTATGAAGCAAAGACAGATGCTGACACACCAATCAACTTAACAAACCACTCTTATTATAATCTAAAAGGCTCAGGGAAAGGTGATATTACTTCACATGTAATGATGATAAATGCAGATAAATATTTACCTGTGCGAGATGATTTAATTCCTACAGGGGAATTAGCTTCTGTTATAAACACACCATTTGATTTTAATGCTCCAAAGGAAATAGGCAAAGATATAAGTAAATCGGGTGGATATGATCATTGCTATTGTTTAAATAAAGGAAAGGATAAGCTTCACTTGTGTGCTGAAGTTCGTGAGCCAAGTAGTAGGCGGGTTATGACTGTTCATACTGATCAAATTGGTGTGCAATTCTATTCTGGAAACTTTTTAGACATTGCTTGCGGAAAAAACGGCTTAAAATATGAAAAGCACACAGGGTTTTGCCTTGAAACACAGTGCTATCCAGATAGCCCTAATCAACCAAATTTTCCATCTTGTATACTTAAAAAGGGTAGAGAATATACATCTACAACAATTCATAAGTTTGATGTTTATTAATACATTGTGTTTAGAGAATTTTTTTAACTGTATTTCTTTCAACTAGAGATGCTGAAACAGACAAGATCATATCTTTTTGTATTTCATTTTTTGTTAAGGCTTCAATGATTGCCTTGCATGTATGTTTCCCAAGTAAGTGAGATGGTAAGTTCATGGTAGTAAGTGGAGGGTTTGTACATTCTGAATAGTGAATATTATCAAATGAAATAATGGAAATATCATTGGGGATGTTAATTTTGTTGTCTTGTAAATACTTCATTATTCCGATTGCTATCATGTCGTTTGCTGCAATAATGGCAGTATGTCTTTTTTGACTATTTAAGAAATCCTTAGCTAGTAGCTTACCTACCTCAAATTCAAACAACCCATCGATTTGATCTGTCTCCTGATCGACAAAAAATATATCCTCGTCTCCAAATGGTAAATTCTGATTAGCCATTTCTAATTTTATTCCACTGAGCCTATCAAAACGTGATGATGTGTCAAGAGATGTTGACAAGTATGCAATACGTGTGTGACCATTCATTATTAAATATTGAGTTGCTTTTTGTGCCGCTACGAATGAATCTACTTGAGCATTAATAGCCCCTTCAAGTTCATGAATATTTGATTCAAATAAACAGACAAATCCACCTGAGTTAATATATTTTTTTAAACTAATTGCATCCTTATCAACAGAAGAAATAAGTAATGCTTTTATATTGTTGTTCTTAAAATTTGTAATTAATTTTCTTTCTAACTCATAATCCCGTTGTGAACTTACTGTCATGGTGTAGTATCCGTGATTATTTGCTTCTTGTTCAATTCCTTGTACTAGTTGAGTAAAGTATGGATTATGAAAAGTAGGTATGATTATTCCAATGGTTAGATTTTGTTTTGTCTTTAATATCCGACCAATGATATTTGGCTCATAATGAAGTTTTTCTGCTGCATCCAATACAGCTTTTCTTTTTGCTTGACTAACGGGGTAAGTGCTTCCACTCATTACTCTTGAAACTGTGGCAATTGATGTGTTTGCAGCGATTGCTACATCTGCAATTGTTTTGTTGTTTGTCATTTAACTCCTCAGTATGATTTTAACATAAAAATAATTAAAATGCAACTTATATAAAAGATAACGTTTACTATACTGATTTCTTTTATATATTCAATTTTATCACGTAAATATGCATTTGTACAGTATATATTTGTAAAAATATTCATTTTTTATAAATAAAAAATGAATATTTTTTGTAAAAAAAAGACTTGACAGAATACGTTTACCATGATAACATTTTATATAAACTATTCCAAACCTAAAGGAGTTAATATGAAAACAAAAATTGTTATCATGAGTGTATTGCTTTTTTTAGCAATATGTATTGTTGGTTGTCAAAAAGAAGAAGAAACTAGTTCTTCTTCAATGATTGACGGAATTTCAAAAATTGCCTATACGGTGCCTGATTTGTCTAACACTTATTTTATTGAAGTAGCAAATGGAGTAGAAGAAAGATGCAAAGAATTGGGAATTGATATTGTGATTCACGATGGAAAAACTGATATTGCAAGCCAGGTTACAGCATTTGAAAACTTTATTGCTCAAAAAATGGATGTTATTATTGTAAGTCCACTAGATGAGCAAGCTCTAATTCCATCAGTTCAAGCAGCAAAAGATGCAGGTATTATTGTAATTGCAGCAAATCAAAATGTTGCTGGTGTAGATGCATTCTTAACTGTTCCTGAATATGAGTACGGCTTCACAATAGGTGAGCATGCAGGAAAGTGGATTACAGAAAAATTAGGTGGGAATGCGGAAGTTGCTATTTTTGATTATCCCGAATTAGAATCAGTTATTGCTCGTGGTGATGGTATTCAAGATGGAATATTGAGCACAGCTCCAAATGCACAAATTGTTGCTCGACAAAGTGCAAATAACCCTGAAAAGGGTATGGCAAATATGGAGAATATTTTACAAGCAAGTCCAAATGTTGAAGTGCTTGTGTGCGTAAACGATGCTGGAGCATTAGGTGCCTATGAAGTAGTCTTAGCAGCAAATAAAGATTCTGATAATTTTTATATTGGTGGATTGGATGCAACACAAGAAGCTTTGAATAAAATTTATGAAGACTCAATTTATAGAGCTACTGTGGATATTCAACCGTTTGTATCTGGAAAGTCATTTGTTGATACTGCAGTTCAGGTATTTGAAACAGGTCCTATTGAAGAACCTATTGTTATTGACATGAAAGTTGTTGATTCATCAAATATTTCAGATTATTTTTAATAAAACTATTGCTTTTTGCTTGCTAATGTAGGCAAAAAGCAATTTCTTATACTACTATGAAAGAAAACAATATAATTCTAGACATAAAAAATATTAGCAAAGATTTCTCAGGTGTAAGCGCTCTGCGTGATGTATCTTTAAAAATATCGAAAAATGAAATACGTGCAATAGCTGGCGAAAATGGAGCAGGTAAGTCTACTCTAATGAAATTGATAACTGGGGCTTATTCCTTGACATCAGGTGAAATTATTTTTGATGGAGTTAAGCTTCATCACCACTCACCACAACAAGCCCGAAATATGGGAATTGGAGTGATATACCAAGAGTTAAATTTGATTCCTCAACTTACTGTATATGAAAATCTGTTTTATGGTGAAGAGCTAAAAAGAGGTTTTATACTTGATAAAAAACGTATGCAGGAAAAAAGTCATGAGATGATTAGTGAGCTAGGTGTAAATATAGATCCAAGAATAAAGGTAAAGGACTTATCAATAGCAGAACAACAAATAGTTGAAATTGTAAAGGAAGTGTCAAAAGATATAAAACTATTAATTATGGATGAACCTACGGCTCCTTTAACAACTATCGAAATAAAGAAAATGTATTCAATAATTGAGCGACTAAAGAAAAAGCAAATTACTATTATTTATATTTCACATAGGCTAGAGGAAATTTTTGATATTTGTGATTCTGTAACTGTCTTGCGAGATGGGATGCATATTTGTACCACTGAAACTAGTGCTACTAGCAGAGAACAGTTAATTAAAAACATGGTAGGGAGAGATGTTGGACTGGTCTTTCCAACTCGCTCGACTGAGATTAAAGATACTATTTTAATTGCAGATAAGATTAGTACTTTGAAAGTTCATGAATGCAGTTTTGAATTAAAGCGTGGTGAAATACTTGGTTTTTCTGGTCTGGTAGGAGCAGGTAGGACAGAGCTAGCTAGAGCTATTTTTGGTGCTGATAAAATAAAGAGTGGTCATTTAGTTTTTAAAGGTAGTCCAGTTTCCTTGAAATCTCCTAAAGATGCAATAAAGCTAGGGATTGGTTTAATCACTGAAGATAGAAAAGCTCAGGGTTTACTTTTAAATAAAGAAATCAATTATAATATTACATATGCAAGTTTAAAAAAAGTTTCGAAAGTAGGTTACATATATAAAAATCTAGAGAGAATAGTGACTGAAAAGTATATAAATATGATGAATATTAAAGTTTCTTCACAAAAGCAAATTGCAAGAACCTTATCAGGTGGAAATCAGCAGAAAGTTGTTTTGGGAAAATGGCTTGCTACAGATTGTGAGCTACTTATTTTTGATGAGCCTACAAGAGGAATAGATGTAGGAGCAAAGCAGGAAATTTATCAATTAATTCGAGATCTTAGTGACTCAGGAAAAACAATTATTATGATTTCCTCAGAAATGATAGAGGTATTGGGTATGTGTGATAGAATCATCGTTATGAAGGATGGTAGGATCTGTGAGACATTATTTAATAAAGATATATCTGAAGAAGATATTTTGAATTTAGCCGCAAAATGATTGCATTGGAGGTGTAGCATGAAACAGTTAGGAATACAAAAAATAAATATTTCAACATACGCAATTTATCTTGTAATGGTAATGCTAATTACTTTTTTTTCAATAGTAGCTGAAGGGTTTTTATCTACTGGTACATTATTTAATATATTACGTCAAGTAGCTGTTAATGGAATCGCTGCAGTCGGGATGACATTAGTAATAATTACGGGTGGTATAGACATCTCAGTTGGTTCAATTATTGGTGCCTCTTCAGTTGGATGTGCGATGATGATGACATCATTAAACTTACCTCCTGTTTTAGCAATTGTACTGACTTTAATTGGAGGTTTGATTATAGGCCTGTTTAATGGATTTTTTATTTATCGAGTTCAAATTCCGCCTATGATTGCAACTCTTGCATCTATGAGTATCTTACGAGGAACTGCGTATATAATTTCAGGTGGACTTCCAGTATATGGTTTACCAAAAAGCATTACATTTCTAGGACAAGGATACTTCGGAATAATACCTGTACCAGTAATCGTAATGTTAATTTGTTTTAGTATTGGGTATATTTTATTAGAACACACATCACTTGGAAGATATATTTATGGTATTGGTAGTAACACAGAAGCTTCTAGGTTAAGTGGTGTAAACGTTCAAAAAGTTATTTACTTAGTATACGGTGCGTGTGGTATGCTTGCATCTTTAGCAGGTGTGATATATTTAAGCAGAGTAAATTCTGGACAGCCAAAAGGAGGCGAAGGATACGAAATGGATATTATCACTGCTGTAGTACTAGGTGGAGTTAGCACCAAAGGAGGAGAAGGTAAAATTTCGCGTGTAATAGTAGGTTTAATTATTATGGGTGTATTAATGACTGGTATGACTATGATTAACATACCAGATTATTATCAAAGAGTTGTGAAGGGAGTTGTATTGCTAGCTGCTATTAGTTACGATATTCTTAGTCAAAAAAGAACAACTGGAAGGGTGTAAAAGAGGGTGCAATGAAAAGCGAATGTTATTTTGAAAATAATCCATGGGATAGAGTCTGTGAATATATAGAAACATATGAAGATTTGAGTGATATTATAGCAATTTCTATTCAAGTAGTTTGCTCGAAGGAAGATTTAAGCGCTAAATATAATGAATATATAAATAAAGTTAATTCAATACTGTGCAATCCTGATAGTACTGATATATTAGATAATGAGCTATGTATTTCTGCTATCTCAAAGTTTAAGACGGCAATAGTTCGCATTTTTATTGATTCAACTGACAACGAAGACTGGTACGATAACTTTGAAATAGTAACACAACGTTCATTATATATATGGAAACCAAGTTCTAGGCCTCAAATGCATTTTGATTATAATAGTTTTTCAAACTCAACTTGTTTGCAGAAGTTTTCATATGCTTTAGGAGGAGTTTGAAATGATTAAATTAGGTATTATAAGTCTTGATCATCCACACTCCACTGGAAATCATATACCAGCATTAAAATATTTGAAAAATAAAATCTGTGTTGCAGGGGTATACTCAGAAAATTCGAGTATTGCTCAAACAATTATAGATGAGTTTAACTGTAGGTATTATTCAAATCGTGATGAATTATTATCTGAACGCGAAATAGATGCTGTCCTTATAACTAGTATAAATGCAAATCATGCCAGTGATTCAATTGCTGCACTTTTATCAGGGAAGGATGTTCTTTGTGATAAACCAATTGCAATTACAATTGAAGATGCAGTTTCCATACATAGAACAGTACTTTCAACTGAACAAAAATTTATTACAACTTTTCCAGTGAGATTTAATCCTTCTATACAGAAAGTTAAAAAACTGTTAGAGGAAGGATATTTTGGAGAAATTAAAGGCATTATGGCAACAAATCATGGTTGTATGTATGAACCAGGAGTCCCTCAGTGGGTGACAAAATCTGAAAAAAATGGTGGCGGCTGTCTCATTGATCATTGTGTTCATGTTGCAGATATCATTCGCTGGATTACAAATCAAGAATTTCAAACCATAAAAGTTGAAAGTCAGAATAGTTTGCGAAGTTATATAGATTCTGAGGATATTGCGGTGTTACATGGTAAACTTAATAATGGATGTATATATCAAATTGATGCTTCGTGGTCCCGAAAAAAAGATGACTATATGTGGGGTGATGTTACATTTAGAATAGTTGGGACTAAGGCAAGTGCAAGCTTGGATATATATAACAACCAGTACATAGAAATCCATTCAAATGGAAATCTTACTCCGTTATTTCCAAATAATATTGTGCAAGAACATGGTGAGATTTTCTTAAATTATTTTGATTATAAAATAAACAAGAAACCCATGGTTAATGCAACATCTTTAGATGGATTAAGAACAATTGAACTGGCTTATACAGGCTACCAGTCTATTAAGAGTGGAAAAACTGAAAATATTATATTAAATAATTTTTAGTAATTATGCTTAGATGTTTACAGTTACACTATTTGAATATCAAGCCATAGTGAGTGCTCAACGTAAAGAGTAGTTTTCTTCTACTGCAGTGTTTTATGCTCAAAGCCACATAAAAAAACTGCTGAGCAATTTCAGCAGTTTTTTTACTTTTACAGAGCCTGAATGATTTCTGTAACTGTTTTAAGGTTTTCTTTAACCATTATATCTCTCCTAGGCATTCCTCGAGATGTTTCGGGTAAAATATGCAAAGCGCAGTGTTTTGCACGTGTACCTATTCTGTCTTTACACATAATAGTTTCCATAGCCTTAGAAAATCCATGTTGATCAAGGTGCTCCATTGTATTACCAGCAATTGCAAAAAATAGAACATTTTCAAATTTAGGCATAATACAATCTTCATAGGCAAATCCTAGAGTCCATACTCTATCAAACCAACCAACAAGTTTTGCAGGTGCCTCTGTCCAAAATACTGGGTACACAAACAAAATGTTTGTTGCACGCAGTATTTTTTCTTGTTCATTTTGTACATCAACGGGTAGGGGAACTTCTTTTGTGTAAAATGCTTCTCTTTTATACTCAGATTCAGACATGTCAGTTGTAAAACCTTGCTTATGTAAATCAGAAACTTCAAAAGTCCACCCTTTTTTAGTTAGTTCATTTTCAATGAGAGACTTAACTTCAAATGTATAGCTTTCTTCACTAGGGTGTGTGTAAACAATAAGTGTGTGCATATTCTACCTATAAAGCTCTTTTGTATATTTCTCTCATATCATCGTAATCTAATACTTTAAATGAGCCAACCGTTCGTGTTTTTTGAAATGAGCACTTAAATGCTAATTCATCTAATTGCTCTTCAGTTAAACTTAAACCTAACTTTGAAATTTTGGTTGGCATTCCAATGGTTTCAAAGAATTGTTCCATTTTTTCTATACAAAGAATTGCAGCTTTTTTTGTATCTGTTTCCTCAATTGAAAATACTTCGCGACCTAGTTTTGCAAATCGAGAGTAATCTGCATCCATTACATATCTTGCCCATGTAGGCCACACTGCTGCAAGGCCAGCTCCGTGTGTTACATCAAACATCCCACTTAATTCATGTTCAATTTGGTGTGTTGCCCAGTCGGTTGCACTGTATCCGCATTGTGTTATACCGTTATGAGAAAGACTTCCAGCCCACATAATTTCGGCTCTTGCATTATAGTCATTTGGATTTTCTTTTAGAATTAGTCCATTTGCAATTGTTGTTTTTATCAAACCTTCTGAAATATAATCGGTCATTATGCTTGTATTATCATCATTCTCTGGATTTTTACAAAAGTATCTTTCTAATGTGTGCATTGCTATATCTACAACACCGCTCATCGTATGCCATTCAGGTAAGCTCATAGTCAATTCTGGATTCATGATTGCGAAAATACATCTGCTTAAATCACTGGCTAATCCACGTTTAACAAGACCAACTTCATTTGTAATAACTGAACTAGCACTCATTTCGCTTCCGGCTGCTGCAATAGTTAGTATACAACCTATAGGTAAGCATGCGGTGGGTTCAGATTTTTTAAGAAATAAATCCCATACATCAAAATCGATGCACGCTCCGTATCCAATTGCTTTTGCAGAATCGATAACGCTTCCGCCGCCTACAGCTAAGATAAAATCAACTCTTTCTTTTTTACATAGTTCAATACCTTCACGTACTAACGACAATAAGGGATTTGGTACAACACCACCGAGACTAATATAATCAATACCCGCACTGGAAAGCGATGCGTACACTTTGTCGAGCAGTCCTGATTTTTGTGCACTTTGCCCACCGAAGTGAACAAGTACTTTTTTTGCATTTGTTTCTTTTATAAGACACCCCACTTGGGTTTCGGTTTCTTTTCCAAATACTACCTTTGTAGGTGCGAAATAGTTAAAATTTTGCATAAGTACCTCCTAATAAACTTAATTATAGTATACAGTATGTTGGCATTATATTGCAAGTATTAGATTTTCGTTGTTAAACTTAGTTCTATAAAATAGTTTGGCAAGTTCTATACACTTGCCTTTTTTATTTTAAAATAATGCAAGTAGTTGTATTTACAAAGCTTTAAAAAGATTATATTATCATTACAAGAGGAGAATTATAAATGTCAGAATGTAAAATTCTTGGTATAGAACTAGGTTCTAGCCGTATAAAAGCGGTATTAATAAATGAAAAAGGCGATGTGCTAGCAAGTGGTGCCCATGACTGGGAGAATATGCTTGTTGATGGGTATTGGACATACTCACTTGATAAAGTGTGGAACGGGATTCAAGATGCTTTTTCTAAAGTGGCCAAACAATATAACGTAACAACAGGTCAAGAATTAAGAACCGTAGATGCAATGGGCGTAAGTGCAATGATGCACGGCTATTTGCCTTTTGGGAGTGACGGAAACCTTTTAGCTGCATTTCGCACATGGAGAAATACAAACACAGTAAAGGCTGCAGAAATTTTAACTGAAAAATTGCAGTTCAATATTCCTGATCGATGGAGTATTTCACACTTGTATCAATGTGTGCTTGATAAAGAAGAACATGTAAAAAATATTGATTTTTTAACAACACTTTCAGGATACGTACATTGGCAATTGACTGGTGAAAAAGTATTAGGAATAGGGGATGCTTCAGGAATGTTCCCAATTGATAGTACAATAAATAATTTTGATAAATCACTTCTTGCAACATCAAACAAGCTTTTAAGTGAAAAAGGCTTTACAAAACCCATTGAATCTATTTTCCCTACAGTGCTTGTAGCAGGTGAAAAAGCAGGTATTTTAACAGAGCAAGGAGCAAAATTACTTGATCCTACAGGAATGTTTAATGCGGGAATTCCACTTTGCCCACCAGAAGGAGATGCAGGAACTGGAATGGTTGCAACAAATTCTGTTGCTCAAAGGACAGGTAATGTATCAGCTGGGACAAGTATTTTTGCAATGATCGTATTAGAAAAAGCGCTAAAAAAGCTACATAGAGAAATAGATATGGTAACAACCCCTTGCTCAAGCCCTGTAGCAATGGTTCATTGTAATACCTGTACGTCAGAGCTTGATGCGTGGGTGAAAATGTTTTATGAAATTGCTCAATGCTCAAATAGTAGCATTACAAAGGGTGAACTGTACGATCTTTTCTATCAAAAAGCGCTTGAAGGTGATAGTGATTGTGATAGTATCATAAGTTATAACTATTTTGCTGGAGAGCCAATTACAAAAGTCGATAAAGGTGTTCCATTATTAGTTAGGCGTCCTGACACAAAAATGACTTTTGCAAATTTTGCTCGGAGCCAAATTTATGGCACAATGGCTACACTAAAACTTGGGATGGATATTCTTTCTAATGAAGAAGATGTTGCTCTTGATTCATTGCTTGGTCACGGAGGATTATTTAAGACTCCAAAAGTTGGGCAAAAAATTATGGCTGATGCATTAAATATTCCAATTGCTGTAATGGAAACAGCAAGTGAAGGTGGTCCTTGGGGAATAGCGCTCTTGGCAAGTTTTATGCTCAATAAAGAAGAATCAGAAACACTTCAAGAGTATTTAAAATTGAAAATTTTTGCCGGATCAAATGGTAGCACAATTAGTCCGACTCTAGAAGATGTAAAAGGCTTTGAAGCTTATTTAGAAAACTATAAAAAATGGATTGAAGCTGAAGATGTAGCTGGAAAAGCATTGTAAAAGTAAAAAAGGAAGTTTGAAATAATCAAACTTCCTTTTTTTGATTGTAAATATCAGCTTAAAAGCCTTTTAGTTTTGTTCGATATCGCTTGCTATACTGTTTGCATTAAGAGACAATACAGATAGGTCAAACAAGTTTATGTTGACTATTTAAAAAGTTATGTTTGCTGGCATCTTAAAGGTGCGAGCGCCATATTCTTTATCAAGCATCAAAAGTGCATCGCCAGAGCTTCCTGCAATTTTTAGTCTACCAATAATATCTGAAACAGTCTTTTCTTCTTCAACCTGCTCAGTTATGAACCATTGGAAAAAACTTTCAGATTTTATATCTACCATTTCGCGAGCTTTAACAAATATATCAGTAATTGATTTTGTAACTAATCGTTCATGCGCATAGGATGCTTCAAATATTTCAAGAATTGAATTCCATTTCCCTTCAGGTTTTTTTATTGTTTCAAGCTCAACTGCATACCCTCTATCTTGTATGTAATTCATCATATAAGCTGCATGGGCCATTTCTTCTTTAACTTGTGTACGCATCCAGTTTTCAAAACCTGAATATGAGTTTTGAGAACACCAACCAGCCATAGCTAAGTAAAGATATGCAGAATACAATTCTTTGTTCACCTGTTCTTGCACCATTTTGAGTACGTCTTGATTCATACTAATCTCCTATTTGTTGTTAATATCTTATATTAATTATGCGCTATAAATTTAGTTTTGTCAAACATTATTTACAGTAGATATAAAAAAAGAGTAACATTGTTACTGTTACTCTTTTTACTTCATAGACAATAGCTTAAAGCCAATATCTAAAGCCTACACTAAAACCTAAGTCCAAAGTATTAAAAACATTGAAAGGTATTTCTTGACCAAGTGGTAAACCCAACAGAGTCATTGTTGTATAAGCATCGCTTGTCCAAAATCCTATTACATTAAGTCCAACAGCAAACTCAGTAAAAATCTCCCATGGTTCCCAGCCTGGGCTATCTACTAACCATGAGGCGCCAATAGGCATTCTAATACCAGCATCAAGTGCAAAAGCATTTCCAAGCAAAATTTCTAAGTCCACACCTGGTCCTAAGTAGAAATGAACATCAGCTTGTCCTACTCTTCCAAGATGGTTATGCAACAGCCAACGGTCAGCAGTTATGCCAATTCCAAGATTTCCACTGGCGTATCCTAATCCCGCACCCCAAATTATTGGCATGCTTTCAAGTTTTCCAGTAAATGATATGCCACTTAAGGTTCCACCTCCAAGGCTTGCACCGACTGCATCACCAGTTGCATACTGTGAAAAGACTTGCATTGGAATAATTGCACTAAGTACAATACACAAAACTGTTATTACTATTTTCTTTTTCATGTTTTTCTCCATTAAACTAGTATTATTTCATTATAGTACAATATTTTTCCTTGTCAAGATATCATAATCGTTTTACTTGATTTATTTTTTTTATTTCTATATAATCCGTTTATGAGGATGTAGTGGAGAAGCGAATGGAAAAAATCCCGTTATTTGGACATAAACAATTTTATAAAAAGGCATTAGCAATTGCACTTCCTGTTATGCTTCAACAATTTATTACAGCTCTTGTTTCTCTAGTAGATAATTTTATGGTTTCAGCTCTTGGTGATGAGATGATGGCCTCAGTAAATGTTGCAAACCAATTTAATTTTTTATTTATTGTACTTTTAAACACCGTTATGATTGCTGGTGGTGTATACCTTGCACAGTACAAAGGTGCTCAAGATGAATGGGGCATGAAACAAGCTTATCGTTTTAAAATTTTTTTATCAATGTTTATAGGTGTTTTATATTGGGCAGTACTTTTTTTAAATCCTGCACCACTTATACATATAATGACACATGGAAATGATGCTCAATTGGAATTAGTGCAGCATGGCTCTGATTATATGAAAATTATTGCCTTTACCGCACTTTTTATGCCATTATCATTTTCTGTCGGTACGTCTTACAGAGAAATTGGAAAACCAACTATACCACTTATTATTTCAGTTATAGCAACCTTAATCAATACTTTTCTTAATTGGGTCCTGATTTATGGTAACTTAGGTGCACCAAGGCTAGAGGTAGAGGGTGCTGCAATAGCTACAGTACTTGCTAGGGCAATAGAAGCATTCATGTTTGTGTTGTATGCGAAGTATCATAAAGCGAATTTTTTTGTTGGTCTTAGAAAGATTTTAAAAGTAAACATTCCTATGTTTGTAGAAATAATTAGGAAATCAACACTCGTATTTTTCTCTGAAATTATGTGGGTTTCCTCTGAAATGTTTTTAACAGCACTTTATAATAGTAGAGGTGGTGCTGAAAATGTTGCAGGTATGGCTGCGGGTTTTGCAATAGCAAATATTTTTTATCTAGTATTTGCAGGTATACACACAGCTACCGCTGTTTTAGTAGGAAATAGATTGGGTGCAGGACATTTACAAGAAGCACAAGTGAGGGCTAAGTGGTTAATGAGCGGATCGTTCATTGCAGGCATCGGGATTGGTCTTTGTATGATTTTATCAACTGTTGCCATACCAGTAATTTATGGAAACTTAACAAGTGAAGCCCATGCTATTACAAAACACCTATTATACGTAGTGGGTTTTTATATGCCAATGTGGGCCTTGTTAAATGCGCAATTTTCTGTATCAAGGGCAGGAGGCGACACCGTATTTGGTGTTGTAGTTGATGTCCCTGTTACCTTTGTTCTCTTTGCTCCCATTGCATATTTGTTTACTTTTTATTCGGGTGTATCTGCCCCTATAATTTTTGGACTCGCAAAGTTATCAGATTTCGGAAAACTTGCGTTAGCATTTTATTTCTTGCGTAAGAAGCGTTGGGTTAAAAAACTAACAAAAGACGAACATGAACTTGAATAGTAACACTAATACAAACAATGTATTTTATACTGTAGTAATATAACTTGACAAGTGTTGAATTTGATTTTATACTTAAATAAGTAATTGCTATTTGTAAGTATTTAATTTAGGCGGATATTATGAGCGACTTGGGCTACAAAGCGTGTCTATTTGTTAAAAAGATCATGCAACTTTATTTAGTTGAAAATAATTATGAAGCCATGAAGACTGTATTAGACAAAAAAATATCATGTATTGGTTCTGGACTCGATGAAATATGGCATGGCTTTGATGACGCTTGTACAAAACTCGAACTGCTTTCAAGGTTCGATAAAATTGACTTTGAAATTGTAGATGATTGGTATGAATCAGATGTACTTAACGAAAGTGATGTTATTGTCTACGGTGAAGTAAAATTACAAAAAACACTAACAAATCAAACTGTTAAGTACTCAAGGTTTCGGTTAACAGCGGTCTGTTATTTTGTAGAGAATGATTTTAAAATTAAACACATGCATTTTTCTTTACCAATCGGTGGTGGAGTGGCTGATAATAAAAGTTCCGATAGCTCTATACGAGAACACCGACGGCAGCTTGCGGATAAAGTTCAAGAGCTTTTGGATTTAACAAATGGCATAAAAGGTGGAGTCGAAATTTGCACTGTCGATGAAGGCTACACAATTCAATACTTAAGCAATGGCTTTAAAGATCTTATTAATTATACGGAAGATGAATTAAAAGCTTTGATAGGATCACCTCATAGGACATTAATTTTTGAGAATGATGAGGATTATAAAAAAATTGTTGATAATGTGAACGAACAATTATCGATTTCTGATAGTTACGCAGTTGAATATCGGCTCCTTCAAAAAGGAGGACACTATATTTGGGTTCTTGAAAATGGCAGGCTTATCGAAGAAAATGGTGAAAAGCGGTTACATTGTTTGGTTGTTGATACACATAAGCAAAAAATGCAAGAGTTGGAACTAGAGTTAAGTAAACAAAAGTATGAACTTGCAGTGAAAGCTACGAAAGTTCAAATGTTTGAATTTAATATTGAAACGCAAGATATACACATGCTTTCGGGAGTTGCTCAAAAATATGGAATTCCAAAGGTATTAAAAAATGCTGGTGAAGATATTATTAATCAAGGACTTATAAGCCCTGCAAGCGTTAAATTATTAAAGGATGCCTTTGCAAGTGTAACAAATGGTGATGCGAGTGCTGAGTGTAATATAGCAGTTAAAGTTGAAGGAGAAGAATATACAAATTTTAGTGTTAGTATGACAACAGGGTTCTCAGCAGAGGGACATCCGCTGTTTGCAATTGGTGTTATAAAGAGTATACAAGAATTTGTGGAGCTTCAACAAGAAAGCAAATTGTCCAAAACATTATTAGAAAACAGAAATTTAGGAACATTTGAAATAAATGTTACACTTGATAAAGCAACAGTAAATTCGTCATATAATAATCAAATTCAAGATACTTCACCAGATTATAGCTACAGTGACTTGTTACAAATATTTATAGAAAGATGGGTTTATCCTGCTGATAAAGAAGCCTATTATGAAACAATGAATTTGGATAGACTTCGATCCATAACGGACTTTGATAAAACAAGTATTTCAGCTCAATATCGACGTCTTGATGATAATAGCTCTGAATATCGCTGGTGGAGTGTTAGTGGAAGGTTGTATATTGATAATCATACAGGTGAAGTAAAAGCATTTTTTTATGAAGAAGACATAAATGATCAAAAAGAGCAAGAAATGACACTGCTTTTCGATGCTGAACATGATAAAATGACTGGTTTCTTTGACAAAATAGCTTCAGAACACTATATTAAGAACTTTTTACTTGAGGAAAAGTCTGTAGATAATGAACATGCTTTTTTTATTATTGACCTTGACTATTTTAAAAATATAAACGATACATTTGGGCATGTGTATGGAGACTCAGTACTAATAGAAGCATCAGGAATAATCAAGGCAGAATTTAGGAATTCCGACATTATTGGTAGGATTGGTGGCGATGAGTTTTGCATACTTATGAAGCATATCGATGATATTCATGAAATAACACAAAAAGCTCATTCCTTATGCACTAAGCTTAAGAAGACTTATTCTCAAGATGGGCAACATGTGACCATTTCTGCAAGCATAGGAATATCCTTTGCCTCAAAATGTAACTATGATTTTGTAAAAATGTATTCAGATGCCGATGAGGCTCTGTACGAATCAAAAAAATTAGGCAGAAATCGATTTACATTGTTTAATACTATTTAATTATTTACAATTTTTTTCTCATTTGACAGTATCTTTGTCTTACTTTTATTTAAACATTCTTTTTTTTTACATAAAATTTACATAAATTTAATAAAATTTTAACATTTTAAATGAATTTGCTTGCGTTTCTATAAAACTGTGATATAATTTAACTAGATATACTTTGCTAGGAGGCAACATGAAAAAAGTATTTTTAGTAGTATTAGTTACAATGTTAGCAAGCTTTATGTTTGCAGGTGGTGGAAGTGATAATGAGTCACAATCAGTTGTAGTGTATTCAAGTGTAGATGAAGCAAACACAAAAAAAATCCTTGATGCATTTGAAGCAGATACAGGCATAGAGGTTACGTTTGTTCACTTGTCTTCAGGTCCTGCTTTAGCACGTATTCAAGCAGAAAAGAATAATCCTCAAGCCGATGTTTGGCTTGGTGCACCAAGTGAAAATCACACTATTGCAAAAGAAGATGGTTTAACAATACCATATACGGGCGGAAATTATTCATCAATGAGCAATCAGTTTAAAGATGCTGATGGATATTGGAGATGTTTTTATATGAATCCAATGGCATTTGCAGTAAATACTGAAATCTTAGATAGAATAGGTGCTCCTGCTCCTACATCTTGGGAAGATTTATTAGATCCTGCTTATGCAGGTCAAATACAAATGCCAACCCCTCAAGCTTCAGGAACAGCTTACAATGTAGTTGCAAGTCTTGTAACTGTTTGGGGAGAAGAAAAAGCATTTGATTTTATGAAGAATTTGAACCCAAGTATTCAAACATATACATCTTCAGGAACAGGTCCTTCAAAAGGTGTTTCAGTTGGTCAATGTGCAATTGGTATCCAGTTTACACCAGCATTTTTTGAGTTTATCGAAAACGGCTATCCATTAGAAGTAATTTACCCTTCAGAAGGCGTATGGTTTGAAGCACCAGCGGTGTCTATATTAAAAGGTGCAAAAAACCAAGAAGCAGCTGAAGAGCTTATTTCATGGCTTACTTCTGAAAAAGGACAAAATGTTTTAACTGAACAAAAAACATTTTTTTACCCAGTTGTTGAAGGTGCAACGTTAGGTGCTGGAATGCCAGCATTTGAAAGTTTAAAGACTATTGATGTTGACCCTCTATGGGCAGGAGAAAATAAAGAACGGCTTGTTGAACGTTGGGTAGAAGAAGTATTACCTGCAAAATAACATATCTCTATTGTAATCTTATATGACTCTTTAATGTATAAAGAGTCATATAAGTGTTACCTCTGTATTTCTTTACGTATGATTAAGAAAAAACTCTACGATTATTTTTTTGTCTATATCTCACGCGTGTAAATTAGGAGTAGTGATGGAAAATACATATTTTTCGAGGATGGCTCAACAAACAAAAGTGCTGATGCGTGATCCTCTTTTATTTGTTGTAATTATAGCAATTCTCATTTCACTTGTTCTTTTCATTATATGGCCTTTGTTCGATGTTGTAACTGTTGCTTTTAAAACTGATGAGGGATTTAGCTTTTCAGTTTTTAAGGAGGTCATTGAATCTACCTATTTACGGCAGGCTTTTTCTAATAGTGTTATGATGGGAGCATTGACTGCCATTATTGGTTGTTTTATTGGATTTTTATTTGCTTTTGCAATAGCTAGAACTGATATTCCATTTAAGAAATTTTTCAATGTTATAGCAATTATTCCTGTAGTGTCACCTCCTTTTATAGGTGCACTTTCTATTATTATGCTTTTCGGAAACAATGGTTTCATTACATATTCACTCTTTGGTATTACAAACTATCCAATTTATGGTTTTCAAGGCTTATTGTTTGCGCAAGTTATAACCTTTTTTCCTGTTGCGTATATTACTTTAAGAGGTGTTATAGAATCAATAAGTCCAACCCTTGAAGATGCAGCCCTTGATTTAGGAGGCTCGCGTTGGAAGGTCTTTAGAAAGGTAACGCTTCCACTAGCTTTTCCTGGAATTGCTAGTGCAATGCTAGTTTTATTTATTGAATCTATGGCCGACTTTGGAAATCCTCTTATCTTGGCTGGTAGTCAATTCCCCATTTTATCTGTGCAAGCGTACTTACAAATTACTGGAATGTATGATTTGCCTAAGGGGGCGGCATTAGCATTAATGCTACTTATTCCTTCTATTACTGCTTATATTATACAAAAATATTGGGTTGCTCGAAAAAAATATGTTACTATTACTGGCAAGCCAACAACTTCCGCATTAAAGTCAGTTAGCCCTTTTGCAAAATGGACATTATTTGCGGTATGTCTGCTTATTTCTGCTTTGATACTTCTTATATACATTACCATTATTGTAGGTGCATTTGCAAAAGTTTGGGGGTTTGATAACTCCATGACTCTTGATCACTTTATATATGTATTTGGAGTTGGTTTTGAAGCAGTCATTGATACACTTATAATTGCAGGTTTATCAACACCTGTAGCTGGTGTATTGGGTATGGTCATAGCATTTCTTATTATTCGAAAGAATTTTGTTGGAAAAAACTTTATGGCTTTTACTTCTATGCTCAGTTTTGCTGTACCTGGTACCGTAATAGGTATTGGTTATATCTTAGCCTTTAATGAGGCGCCGCTAATACTAACAGGAACCTTGGCTATTCTTCTTCTAAACTATATATTTAGATATATACCTGTAGGGATTGAGTCTGGCGTAGCTATTTTGAGGCAGGTCGATCCTTCAATTGAAGAAGCTGCCATTGACTTGGGGGCAGACTCTAAAAAAACCTTTTTTAAGATTACATTACCACTTATGGTTCCAGCATTCTTTTCAGGTCTAGTATTTTCATTTGTACGTGCAATGACTGCAATAAGTGCATCTATTTTCCTTGTTAGCTCAAATTGGAATTTGATGACGGTGCAGATAATGTCTCAGGTAGAATCTGGCCGATTAGGGGCTGCCTGTGCATTTAGTATTGTTTTGGTTATATTGATTATTACTGCTATTTTTATTATTCGTATGCTATTAATTATTCGTTATGGAAAATTTGGTGGAATGATTGTAAAAATCTAATTTAATGAAATAAGAAAGTATTTAGGAGTTTTTATGGGTGTTATATTAAAAAACATAACAAAGATCTTTACAGATCAATCAAACAAAAATAAAGAAGTTGTTGCGGTTAATAATGTTAATTTAGACATAAAAGATGGTGAGTTTGTAACTTTTTTAGGCCCATCTGGATGTGGGAAAACTACTACATTACGCATTATCTCTGGATTTGAAACACCAACAAGTGGTGATGTGTTAATTTCAGATAAGATTGTTAATGATCAACCACCAAACAAACGAGATACTTCGATGGTGTTTCAGTCTTACGCAATATTTCCGCATTTATCAGTTGGCCAAAACATTGGTTTCGGTTTAGAGTTAAAAGGAAAGTCAAAAGCTGCTATTAAGAAAGCAGTTTCTGAAATAATGGATGTTATGAACTTGAATGATTTAGCAGATAGAAGACCTGAACAGCTTTCTGGTGGGCAACAGCAACGTGTTGCATTAGCAAGAGCCATAATAAATCGTCCAAGTGTGCTTTTGTTTGATGAACCACTATCGAATTTGGATGCAAAATTAAGGGATTTAATGCGTTTAGAAATTCGAAAAATTCAACAAGAATTTGGTATTACAAGTATCTATGTAACACATGATCAATCTGAAGCTATGACAGTTTCAGATAGGATTGTTGTTATGAGCGAAGGTAATATTATGCAAATTGGAACCCCATTCGAAATTTATTCACGCCCTGCAAACCATTTTGTTGCAGATTTTATTGGACGGGTCAATTTTTTGGATGGAAAAGTTAGCTCACTGACTAAAAGTGGGGCGGAAATAGTGTTCGAAGGTAAAGTTAAAAAAATGATTGAAAGCACGTCAAGAAGTCTTTCTGTTGACGATGATGTTGTGGTGACTGTGCGACCTGAGTCCTTGCGATTATCAAAGACAAATGAAGGGCTTTTACATGGTAAGATTGTAAAGTCTGTTTATTTAGGCTCGGTAATTGAATATGAAATCGATGTTGGGTTAGAAAAGCCTATTTTGGCTGTCACTCATAACCCTGTTGAAGAAGGATTGTTTTCACTCGGAGAAATGGTACACATCGACTTCTCTGAAACTGCAGCACACATTATTGGTGACTAGTTTTTGTGCAGAATATTGTCATACATTCTGCACAAACAGTTCCTACAATTGTCCCATAAAACCTTGCACAAGGAAGGCTACAACTACAACAAGTGCTGAAATAATAAATCCATGTAACATTGGCTTAAGTCCCGATGTTGCAACTTCTTTAAAGTTTGTTTTGAGTCCAATTGCTCCTAGTGCCATAACCATACAAAACTTTGAAATTTCAGATGCATAGTTAGAAATTGTCTGAGATAGTATAATTTTGTCGACATTTTGGTTGAATATGCCTACAATATGTGGAATAATATCCAAGCTTCTTACTCCAACCATTACTAAAAAGAAAAGAATAAAATACGGAAAGATGCGACCGATATTAACCTTTGACTTATGATATTCACCTATTTCACCCTTGGTAAGTACGTCCTTTGCTTCAAGTCTTGTATTAATTATTGAAAAAATTAATACTATAGGAATAATTGAAAGAGTTCTTGTAAGCTTAACTATAACAGAATAAGCGCCAGCTGCATCCGAAAAAGCATAGCCTGCGGCAACTACACTAGATGTGTCATTCACTGCTGTTCCTGCCCAAAGACCAAATCCAATATCACTCATTCCAAAATATCTTCCCATAATTGGAAATAGAATAACCATTAAAACATCAAAAATAAAAGTTGCAGAAATTGCGTAAGCAACATCTTTATCTTTTGCATGTATTACGGGAGCAATTGCCGCAATTGCAGAACCTCCACAGATACCCGTTCCAGCACTGATGAGACTTGAAAGTTTCCAGTTCATGCCAAAAAGTTTCCCAAAAAGGTAGCCGCCACCAAAGGCTGTAACTAACGTAAATATCATAACGAAAAGTGAAAAAGAGCCTACAAGGACAACTTGACTAAAACTTAATGTTAATCCCATTAAAATGATTGCAGCACGTAATATCTTCTTTGAAACAAATTGAATACCGGGTTTGAGTAAGACAACTGAATGTGTAAGAGGATTTAATGCCATGCCAAGTAACAATGCAAATACACTTGCACTTATTAAATGATATGGAATGAAATTACTAATTTGCATTGCAACTATTGCAAGAACTACTGTTAATAAAATACCAAATAATTTTTTCATATATTGACTTTATCAAAATACTAATATAAAATCAAATTATATTTTATTATATATAAATAAGGTGTACTTATGATAGATTTACGGCATAAATCATTTTTGGAAGTGTGCAGATTAAAAAGCTTTACAAAGGCATCAGAGTGTTTGCATATTACGCAACCAGCTGTTTCTCAACATATTCAGTATTTAGAAGAATGCTATGGCGGTGAACTAATCACATTTAATAAACGTAAATTTGAACTTACCGACAAAGGAAAAAAACTGTATAGTTTTTTAATTAGCTTTCAAGTAGATTGCCAAAGAGCTATTGCAGATATATATCAGAATCCGGATGAAATAACTAATATCTCTTTTGGTGCCACACTCACCATAGGTGAATACGTAATGCCGCCGATACTTGAGAGAATGATTAAAGAAAATCAGACTATTCAAGTTACAATGCTTGTTGATAACACAAAAGTCTTGTTGAAAAAACTTGATGAAGGAAGCATTCATTTTGCATTAATTGAGGGATCTTTTAATAAAGATAGGTATGCATCAAAAGTACTATCTGTTGAACCATTTGTTGCCGTTACATCAGAAAAAAATAAAATTCAAAATTCATGTAGATTAGAAGATTTATGTAGTGAGCGACTAATAACACGCGAAAAGGGCTCTGGAACTAGAATGGTTCTTGAACAAATTTTAGAAGAACATAGCTTGCAAATCGATCACTTTGCTTCATTGACAGAAGTTGGTAACTTAAATGTAATTAAGAAATTAGTAATGAAAAAATTAGGTATAACATTTTTATATAAAATTGCGGTTGCGTCTGAATTATTGCAAGGGAGTTTATTTGAGATACCAATTAAAAACTTTAATACCTTTAGAGAATTTAGTTTTGTGTATTTAAAAGGCTCTCAGTTTACTGAGGAATACTTGCATTGGTTTGATGAAATTAACTCGTATATACACTAAGTGTTGACAAGTGGGTTATATGTTGGTATATTTTAAGCATCAAAACTATTTGATATGAGGTTCAAATGACAGAAAATCAACATGCACGAGATGCACAAATTTTTAAAGCTCTATCAGACGAAAAAAGACTTGCTATTTTAGAACTTATTCGGGAGGGTGAAAAGTGTGCATGCGTATTAATTGATGACACAAATATTGCTCAATCCGCCTTATCATATCATATGAAAATTCTAAAAGATGCTGAAATTGTTACTTGCCGCCATGACGGTAAGTACTGTCATTATAGTCTAAATGAAGCAGGGTGTACTGCAGCGTTAAGCAGACTTGCAAGCATTACAACACAAAATGAAAACGCATCCTGTGCTTGCTCACAAGGACAATGTGCTAATTGCTAGTTGTTAGATTATATTCATCCATAGATTAAACAGATTTTTTGTAATTAAACTATAATAACAAAAAAAATCGGCTGAAAGCTATTGTTAGTATAATATATCAAAAAAAATTGATATGTATATTGACATTTTTCCGGTTTTTTTGTATATTTATCATATCAAAATATTTTGATATGATATTTTTAAGGGAGTCTGTTATGGAAGTATTACAAAACGTTTGGGATTTTTTTCAAGTGCATATACTAGGAATGAAATGGCTTAACGATGTAGTAGGGCTGGGGTTAAATGCTTTAGGGCTTGATGTTACAGGGAGAATTGGTGGAAGTGTACAGTTCTTTATTTATGATGTAATTAAAATTGTTGTGCTTTTGTGCGCACTTATTTTTATGATTTCATATATTCAAAGCTATTTTCCACCTGAAAGAAGTAAAAAAATTCTTGGACGCTTTAAAGGTGTAGGAGCTAATACTGTTGGTGCTCTATTAGGAACCATCACACCGTTTTGTTCTTGTTCATCAATTCCTCTTTTTATAGGATTTACAAGTGCTAAGCTTCCAATTGGTGTTACTTTTTCATTTTTAATATCGTCACCTATGGTTGACCTTGCAAGTTTAGTTCTTCTAATGAGTATATTTGGCGCTCAAGTTGCAGTTCTGTACGTAATTTTTGGTTTAATTATTGCAGTTATTGGGGGGTCTTTAATTGATAAGCTTAAAATGGAAAAATATGTTGAAGAATACATTTTGAATGCAAGTAGTGTTGATTTAGACTCTGAAACACTTACAAAAAAAGATAGGGCAGTATATGCAAAAGAAAAAACATGGGAAACCTTTAGTAAGGTTTTTCCATACATCTTAATTGGCGTCGGAATTGGTGCTTTTATACATAACTGGATTCCTCAGGAGTTTATTGAAGGCATTTTAGGAAGCAATAATCCTTTTGGAGTTATTCTTGCAACTATAGTTGGAATTCCAGTATATGCTGACGTGTTTGGAACTATACCAATAGCAGAAGCCTTATTAGGTAAGGGTGCTCAACTTGGAACCGTATTAGCTTTTATAATGGCTGTTACAACGTTAAGTTTACCGTCAATGATTATGCTAAAAAAAGCTGTAAAGCCAAGACTTTTAGGAACATTTATTGCAATTTGTTTTATTGGAATCATTTTGGTTGGATACTTATTTAATGTAATTCAACAGTATATAGTGTAGTTACGTGTCATCCTGAGCGTAGTCGAGGGATCTAAATGACTGTGTCAAAAAAAAAAGAAATACATAAGGAAATTATTATGAACAAGAAAATATTAAGAATTGTATTACCGGTTGTAATTGTATTGGCAGTTGCAGGTATTTGGATTGTGAGAAATATTGGACAAGAAGAAGTATTACCAGAAGTTGCCATGCCCTTAAATATTGGCGAGTTTAATGAAGAATTAATTCTATCCTATAATTTACCAGCCATCATTGACTTTGGAGCAGATAGTTGTATTCCATGTAAGGAAATGGCACCAGTTTTGGTTAAGTTGAATGCTGAGCTACAAGGAAAAGCTATTATTCAGTTTGCAGATGTTTGGAAAAATCCACAAGCTGCACGTGGTTTACCAATACAAGTAATACCAACTCAAATACTTATAAATGCTGATGGTACTCCATACATGCCAAGTGACACAATAGTAAATACAATTCCAGGTTTTCAACTATTTAAGACGCAGGACACAGGTGAGCATGTTTATACAGCCCATCAAGGCGGTTTAACAGAAGATCAAATGCTAGCAATTTTAGACGACATGGGAGCAAAACTATGATAGATTCATGGCTACAATCTCTTAGTTTAGCAATTGAAAGCTCGTTTTGGCTTGCACCATTGTTAGCTTTGTTAGCAGGTATTTTAACATCAATAACTCCGTGCTCTCTTTCATCTATTCCATTAGTAATTGGCTATGTTGGGGGTACATCCAGAGACACAAAAAAAGCATTTGGATTATCACTTATTTTTGCACTCGGTTCTGCCATCACATTTACAACCTTGGGTGTTATTGCCTCTCTTGCAGGCAGTCTCATTGGAAACTCTGCAAAATGGTGGTATATTGTACTTGGTATTTTAATGGTACTTATGGCACTTCAAACTTGGGAAATTTTTGAGTTTATCCCATCAAGTGTTTTAATGTCAAAAAATAAGAAAAAAGGCCGCATAGGTGCATTTATTGCAGGTATTTTGGGTGGCGTATTTTCTTCTGCTTGTGCAACACCTGTATTAATTGTTTTACTCGCTCTTGTAGCAGGCAATGGAAGCCTAGTATGGGGTATTGTACTATTACTCTTGTATTCTATTGGACATGGAGCTTTAAGCGTTGTAGCTGGAACTTCGGTAGGACTAGTTCAAAAAGTAACTGCAAAAGAAGGTTTTGGAACCTGGGGCAAAGTGATTAAAATTGTTATGGGTGTAGGTATCCTAGCCATAGGGTTTTATATGTTTTATTTAGGCTTTTAAGTTATTATTCTTTATTTCATATAATTATAAAATTGGGATTCCTATACATAAGTATGAGAATCCCTTTTTTATTAAATTGCTATGTCTTTTCCCTTGCTTACTTTATAAAAAATCAGTAATGATATTACCGTTAAGGTTGTTAGTATAGCACTTAAAGCTGCTGCAATACCGTGATTGCCCCTAATAACTTGCGTATAGATTTCAATTGTCATCGTACGAGTTTTCCCAGTATACAATAAAATTGCAGTTGAAAGTTCTGTGATCATTGTTATCCACGACAATATAGCACCACTAATTATCCCTGGAGCCATCATTGGAATAGTAATTTTAGCAAATGTTTTAAAATTACTTGCACCTAGTGATAATCCTGCTTCTTCAACCGTTAGCGGTATTTGTTGCAATGTTGCTACAGTGCTTCTAATGGTGTAGGGAAGTCTTCTAATAACCAATGCAATTACCATTATTGTTAAGCTACCTGTTAAAATAAGAGGTGGCTTTGAAAAAGCGATTATTAGTGAAATACCCAATACCGAACCTGGAATTATATATGGTATCATTGAAATTGAATCAATTACTGCTGTAACCTTGGACTTTCTTCGTACTACCAAATAAGCAATAAAAACAGCTATTGAAATAATTACTACTAATGAAATTAATGGAATAATTATAGTATTTGTAATTGCTCTACTTGCTTTGTCAAAAGCTTGTACATAAGAATCAAATCCATAACCTTCAACAAATACAGTACCTTTTGTATTTCTAAATGAAGTAAATATTAAATATGACTGTGGGAGTATTGATAAACCAACAATGCAATAAGAATATACATGTACTAAAATATTTGTAATTTTTTTCTTAGGTTTTATTGGTCTTATTTTATTTATAGAATTCATAGTAAACGATCTTTTATTTGCAACATATCTTTGAGTAAGAAAAACTATTGTTGTTATAACTACAGCTATTGATGCAATTGCAGCTGCAAAACCATCATCACCACCAAGTTCGCTCATAAACTCATTAAAAATTGTTACAGGAAATGTTCTATAGCCTTCACCAATCAACATAGGAGTACCAAAGTCTGATAAACTATTCATAAATATTAATAAAGCACCTGCAAGGACTGTTGGTAAAATTAATGGTACAATGACTTTAATAAAGCGTTTTGCACCAGATGTTCCGAGGTTTTCACTTGCTTCCAGCAAAGAATTATCTACATTTGAAAGCGCTCCACTAACATATAAAAACATTAACGGATATAATTGTAATGTTAAAACTAACACTATACCCCCAAACCCATAAATGGTAGGCAGTGTAATCCCAAATATATCGGATGCAAAATTTGTAATTAAACCGTTTCTTCCAAGTAGCAAAATCCAAGAATATGCACCTATAAAAGGAGCCGACATACTTGCAAGTATTACAAGCATTCGTAAAACATTTTTGCCTTTTATTTCAAATCTTGTAAAAAAATAGGCTAAAGGTGTACCAATAAGAGTTGTTAAGATTGTAACACATATTGTTACTCTAAACGAGTTTAATAGAGTATTTGAATAATAAGGTTTCGAAAAAAAAGTAATAAAATATTCTAGCGTAAAACTACCAGTTTCTTTATCGATAACAGCTTGTCTCAAAAGTGAAAACAGTGGGATAATCATAAAGACTATATACAATAAAATAATTACTAGTGTTGAAACATTCCAAATATTGGACTTTAATCGTAAGGGTTTATTTGCCATAAGCTTTTACCAAGTTTTTTAAGCCATCTTGACTGAATATATTTATTTTTTCTATTTTAACATCAAGTTTAACTATATCGTTTTCTTTATAAGGACTATTTAGCAATGACTCGCTAATTACTTCTACAACATCTTTATTATCTAGCTCAACAATAAAGTGTGTGTTTAATCCTAAAAATATTTTATCAACTATTTTACCGTTTAACCCGCTATCAGAAAAAATAAATTCTTCAGGTCTAATTGAAACACTAATGTTCTCATCGATTTCGTTTAAATAATTAAAAGTATAATCGAGAATAGAGACTTTTTTTGTGCTTTTGTTATATGTTGCATTTAAGATATTAGTTCTGCCAATAAAGCTTGCAACAAATAAATTATTTGGTCTGTGATAAATCTCTTGGGGTGTACCTATTTGCTGTATTTCACCGTCATTCATTACGGCTATTCTATCGCTAATTGCCATTGCTTCTTCTTGGTCGTGTGTTACGTAGACTGTTGTTATGCCTACTTCTTTTTGTATATCACGAATAGCTTGTCGCATTTCAATTCGAAGTTTTGCATCAAGATTAGATAATGGTTCGTCCATTAATAGTACATCTGGTTTTATTGCTAATGCACGCGCTAAAGCTACACGTTGTTGCTGTCCACCACTTAATCGCTCTGGCATTCTATCTTTATATTCATAAATTTTCATTAAATTTAAGAATGTGTTTGCTTCTTTTTCTATTGTTTCTTTATCTAGTTTTCTGTTTTTAAGCCCAAACATAACATTTTCTTTTACTGTTAGGTGAGGGAAAATTGCATAGTTTTGAAATACCATGCCTATGTTTCTTTTGTTTGCATCAACATCATTTATGAGTAAATCGTCAAAATGAAATGTTCCGCCTTCTATTGTGTTAAAACCTGCTATCATTCTTAAGAGTGTTGTTTTTCCGCAACCACTTGGTCCAAGCAATGTGAAAAATTCACCTCTTTGTATTTTAAGGTTTAGCTTTTCAATTATTGTTAAAGAGCCATACATTTTTTTAGCGTCTACAATTTTTATTTCTTTACTCATTATATTTCCTTAGTCTTTGTCTCATAAAAAAAGCTTGATAATTTTCCTATAACATAAGAAAAATTATCAAGCTTATAAATTAGCCTTGGATATCTACATAAATTTCTTGGAATTTATTTACAATATCATCCTTGTTTTCTGATACGTATGGGGTATCTTCTTCTAAAATTGAAAGCTCGTTAAATGGTGTCATATAATCTGCTGTTTGAGCATTATTATAAACAGGTCTATTTGTTAATGTTAAACCAAAACTATCTTGAATTTCTTTACTTGTAATAAAATCAATAAATAGTTTAGCATTAACCATGTTTTTTGCACCCTTAATTACTGCACTACCTGCAGGTAAGAAAACAGCACCTTCTTCCATGTACACAACTTCAACATCTGCACCGTCTTGTACTAGTTTTGCACTTGGGTCTTCATAACTTAAACCAATTGCATATTCTCCATCACGAACACCTCTCCATACTGAGCTACTTGAATCAATAGTAACTGCTAGACTGTAAAGTTCTTTTACATAGTCCCATGCACCTTGATCTTCATATCCACCCATTGCAAGTAACATGTTTGTTAAGTGTGCATAAGCACTTGAGCTTGCAGCAGGGTTTGCACTAACAATTTTACCTTCTAATGAAGGATCTATTAAGTCTGCATAACCTTTAATATCCATACCAGCAGTTAGCGTTTTGTTAAGCACTAAAACTGAACCATCAAGTACGTATGGTGTAATGTACCCATCTTTATTTTGATACATACTAATAATATCTGCATTGTTTGCACTAGTGTATGTTTCAAATAGATCTGGGTGCAACATGTACGTAGCTAGTGAGCCACCATAAATTACATCCCCTTGAGGATCATTTTGCTCACCTTCAATTCTCTTAAATAATTCACCTGTACCAGCACTAATTACTTCAACTTCTACTCCATATTTTTCTTCAAAAAGTGGAACTGTTGCATTTAGTAAACCATCACTGTTAGGTGAATATACTATGAGACTGTCACTTTCTCCATTTGCACTTGTTTCTGAATCAGAACATGCTGTAAATACAAACAATGCACTAATTACCAACGCTACGAAAATTAATTTTTTCATCATTCTCTCCTATAACTATTTAGCTACAAATTAAGAAGATTAAACTATCTTCTTATGTCAAAGACATACATATATTATACATTAGGATTGTATATTTGCCAATATCAAAGTGTAAAAATATAAAAAAAAACAGGTTAAATATTTATGAATTATGTATCAAGTATATATCCATTTTGTTGTAATGAGAAAACAGCTTTTTCAAAATCTTCTTTTTTTGTAAGAATATAATCGGTGTTATAGGTGGAGATTGCAAAAACACCAATTTTTTCTTCAGCTATGACCCGGGTAATTTTTGCTAAAACACCAATGAGTGAAAACTCCATTTGACCTTGTATTCGTAATGCTTTCCAGCCGTCATCGCGCTCTATTGTGTTTGTAGGAACATTCTCTGTTACGCATACAAGAGATATTTCCTCATCTGTTTTTGAGACAAAGCAAAAGTCATCATCAAGAGGAATATTTTGAGTATTGCTAATTTTACAAATAGTAAAATCGCCATCTAGAAGTTTTATATTCATTCTTTTATTATATCACAAAATTGAATATTTTTTAATTTTTTTTCATATCAAAATATTTTAATGTGTTGACAAAAGTTTTGATTTATTGTATATTTAACATATCAAAAATATTTGATATGTTAAATATTGATTAAGGAGTATACAAATGGGTTTATTTAATTTTGGAAAGAAAAAA
>CAYJPS010000009.1:0-41588 GCA_964372135.1 uncultured Treponemataceae bacterium
TTAAAGATGTAGAAAATGCGCTCTATGCTGCAAAACTTATTTCATATTGCCAAGGCTTTGAGTTATTACAAGAAAAGTCAAAGAATATGGACTTTGGCATAGACCTAAGTAGTGTAGCGAAAATTTGGCGTGCTGGCTGTATTATTCGAAGTACCTTTTTAGACGATTTAAGTGATAGCTTTAAGACCTTAAAAGATGGAGAAAATCTATTATTCAGCGATTTTTATCAAAAGAGCTTAAAAGAGTGTATGCCATCACTGAGAAAACTGGTGTCTATTTCTCTTAAAAATGCGCTCCCTATTCCAACCCTTTCAAGTGCGCTCAATTATTTTGATTCTATGACGTGCGCATACAGTAATGCAAATCTCATTCAAGCACAGAGGGATTATTTCGGGGCGCACACCTATAAGAGAATAGACAAACCCTTTGATGAAAACTTTCACTCAAACTGGACAAACGAAGGCGGTTCTACGGTAAGCAGTCAGTATAATTATTAATTAATAATGAACAATTAATATTACTGTGACAAATTTTAAAAACTGCCTTCAATATCAGGGTAAATATGAAATTACTCATGTCCCTTAAGAATTTAGGTGGTATTTGTGACAGTCTTTATTGGTTGATGCGGTTCAATTGTTAATTAATAATTGTTAATTATTAATTAACCTCCAGCATCGATGTATTTTCGTATTCCTAAAATCTTCGGGAATGGTAAGAGCGGTAATATCTTTTATACTCACATTGTCATTTACAAAAAGGTTTTCATCAAATTTAAGTGTTCTTGAATTTGATGAAAAGTAAAGTGTTCCATCTTTTGTTAATCGTTTTATGCAAAGTTTTACAAGTTCTGCGTAGTCTCGGTTTATGTCTAACACCGTTTCGGTTTTTTTAGAATTCGAAAACGTTGGTGGATCCAAGACAATAATATCCCAAGTGCTCGAAGTCTTTTTTAAAAAGGTAAACACATCATCGTTTATAATATGATGGCGCACGTCTTGTAAGCCATTTGCCTCAAAATTTTTAGAAACCCACGATAAGTATGTTTTAGACAAATCAACAGAATCAACAACCTTTGCGCCACCTCGAGCTGCATGGATACTAAACGATCCTGTGTAGCAAAATAAATTGAGTACACGTTTGCCATCGCTTTCATTTTTAACTATGCCACGCAAAGGGCGATGATCAAAGAAAAGACCTGTGTCAACATACGATGATAAATTTATTAAAAACTTTGATTCGTATTCTTCTACTGTGATAAAAAACTCATTTCGGGTAATTTTTTCATATTGCCCATCTTTTTGCCGCTTTCTACGCTTTGTAAAAATGTGCTCTTTTTGAATTCCTAAAACAGATGCAACAACATCTTCCATAGCGGTAAGCCAAAGAAGTTCTTCTTGTTCATCCTTTTCGTACGGGCGCTCATATAAAAAGAGTACCGCATATAGTTCATTTTCTATGCTATTGTATACATCAAGGCACAGCGGAATTTCTGGAATATCCTTATCATACAGGCGAAAGCAATTGATGCCTTCACGCTTTGCCCACTTCTTTAAATGCTTGTAGCGTTTTGTAATGCGGTTTGAAAAAATATGAGATTGCTCGTTTGTTTTTTCTACTGAAGCCGATTCACTATTCATTAAAGTTTATCGTGCTTCTTTAATTGGTTGTTCATCATAAGGCTTAATAGAGCATAGCCAGATGTTAAATCTTCTTGTTGGCATGCAACAGCTTTTGGAATCTTTAATTTTATGTTTGAAAAATTCCAAATAGCATTAATACCGGCATTGATAACATTATCAGCTGTTTCTTGTGCAACGGAAGAGGGAACCGTAATAACAGCAATTGTCGCTCCCAAATTCTTGGTATGCTCGTTTAATGAACTCAAAGAAAATACTGGAACCCCATGTACGTTTGTTCCAATTTTTTTCTCATCAGAATCAAATGCTGCAACAAAATGCAAGCCGTGAAATTGAAATTCTTGGTAACCGAGTAGGGCTGTTGCAAGATTTCCTACTCCAATGAGTATTGCATCTCTTGGTTTACTCCAACCTAAAAAATGCTCAATTGCATGAATAAGGGGAATAACAGGATAACCCTTTTTTGGTTTACCTACAATGCCTGTTATAGCCAAATCTTTTCTTACTTGTATTGGCTCAAGTTCTAATTCATTTGCAATAACGGTACCCGAAATATTTTCATATCCCTGAGTATGGGCATTACGTATTATGTGTAAATATGAAGGAAGTCTTCTAACTGATGGAGCTGCTTGAATTTTTTCTTTTGGCACGATTATCTCCTATTTCCTAAAAATAGTATATATCAAAACAAATAAAAATTAAAGGGGTTTGACTCTTTTTTTTCTAAATCTACTTGAACAAAAAATAAATATAGGGTATTATATCTATTAGAGTATATCAATATATACCGTTGAAAATCAAATTGGGAGTTACCATGGGTATCATAGGAATTATTTTATTAGTAGTGTTTGTTATTATTTGTATATTGTTGGTAGGAATTATATTGTTGCAAAAAGATGAAGGTGGCGGATTAGGTGGCCTTTTTGGTGGCGGTGGAGCTGCGTTTGGTTCAAGATCTCAAACTGTTATCACTAAAACAACGTATGTGTTTGTAACATTATTCTTTTTAACAACTTTTGGATTAGCCATTCTAAACAGAGCTCCAGTAATGGATAGTTTAAGCGATACAGCAGCTCAAGTTGAAAATGCACAAAACAATGATGCACAAGATTGGCTAGATAATTCTGAAGCAGAAGCAGATTCTACAGAAGCTGCAACTATCAATGCAACTGAAACTGTGCAAGGAGAAAACTAATTATGGTTTTAGGTGAAGCTCTTAGTCCAAAAGCGATAAAAATTGACCTTGAAAGTGTTGACAAAGATGAAGTCTTTGAAGAACTAATCGAAGAGTTGGTAACTGTTGTTCCGGGCTTAGACCGCCAAACAGCCTTACGCGCAGTATTAGATAGAGAATCAAAAATGAGCACTGGAGTGTTGCCAGGAATTGCTGTTCCGCATGGTAAAACCGATGCTATAACCGGTGTTAAAGGTGTCATTGGTATTTCTAGAGATGGCATAGAATATGATTCATTGGATGGAAAGCCCGTTCATATTATTATACTTCTATTGTCATCACCAGATGCAAGCGAATTACACCTTCGCATATTAAAACATCTTGCAAGGCTTTTAGAAAGTCCTTCATTTTTCAATGAGCTCCTTGCACAAAAATCACCACAAGACGTGTATGATTTTGTGTGCCGATACGAAGAAGAGTTAAACTAATATGGAAACAGACATACTTGGACATTTAATACAAATTGAACATGATGCGGCATCTATACTATTTGATGCCCAAGTAGAAGCTGACAAGCGGGTAGCAGAAGCTCACTTGCAAGCCGATAGTGACTATAAAAAAGAATACGAAAACCTTATTTCTAATTTAGAGCAGGAATGTGAAAAAAAATTAGAACAAATACAAAAAGAGCATAACGAATCATTTAGCACATTCAAAGAAGAATTGCATAAAACTAACACTGATGTAAAAGGCTTTAACAACCTAATGGAAACGCTACTTTTCGGGGAATAACATGGATAGGTCTAGTGCCACAGATTATGTTTATGCAAAATCACAAGGAATGCTTTCAAAGTCCTTTGTGGGTCCACGCAAAATCAATTTATTTACAGCTAAAACACTTTCAGATTTATGGAGATTAATCTTCTCTACCGCTGCTCCTTTAATACCAGAAAATATGCTTGCAAAAGCTATTGAAGAAGAAGCAGAAAAAGTATTTATCAATGATTATATAAAACTTCTATCATCATATGATGAACCAGATGCTATAGCGGTTCACCTTTTGCGATTTTATGATTACCAAAATATAAAAGAACTCAATTCAGCAATACTAAAAGGTCACACTTCAATACCAAAGATTGCAGATATTGGAATCTATTCTCAACTTAATTATGACCAATGGCCAAATATACACGACATTACGAAAGGCAGTGACATAGCTTGGCTAGATGCTGTTCCTACACTCGAAACTCAAAAAGACGTAGACTCTCGCTTAGACATTCAATATACAAAAGAAATGTGGAACTATGTAAAAGACTTATCAGTATTAGAGAGGCCGCCCGTTGAAAAGCTTATTAAAGAACATATTGTTTTACAAAATATTTTATGGGCAATTAGATTAAAAACATATTATAATTTTTCAGATGAACAAATTGTTGAGCAAATGGTATTTGCAGATGAAAGTAAGCCATCAAACGATGTGCTTGCATCTCCTGCCTTACTTGTTTTAGACAAACAGTCTGATTCATGGGATAGTTGGTCAGATTGGAAATATGCTCATCTTTTAAACCCAAATGATGAAGGTTCTGTATGGCACATAGATCCAACGTGGTTACAAAATGCTATAAATGTGCATTTAAATAAAATGGCCTATAAGGCTTTTTCGAAAAATTTTACCAGTGCACATATATTGGTTGCGTGGTATAAAATAAAAGAGTATGAATTAAATTGTATTAGAACCTGTGTAGAAGGTTTACGCTTAAATGTTGATACTGAACAGCTAAAACATTTTATGTGGTAATACGGTATTGTATATGTATAGAAGCTTTTACAAAAAGTTTTTTTTGTAAATATTTGGAGGAGTAATGGCAAAAACAACACCTATGAGGTTAGTTGAATTAATGATTCTCAAAGATGATATTAAACAAGTCATCGAATATTTGGGTAAATTTGGATTATTTCAATTTCAATCAAACATAGATGAATCTGTTACAGCTGATTTTAATAAATCTCAAGACCTGTTTGAAACATTGCAGGAATTACGTGCGTATTTAGGCATACCTGATGCAGAAGATTATGATGAAACATCACATTATCCTACACGAGAAGATTTTGATAGTGGAAGAAAAATAGTTGAAGCAATTCAAGAATTAAAGCAACGTGAATTGACAGCAATCGAAAATAAAAAGAAAGTTTTTGATGCCTACAATGAAGCAAATGCTTTCTCAAATCTAAAAGTTCCTTATACTGAGTTAGAACACCTTTCTTTTATATCGCTACGAATAGGTAAAATAGATCCAAGCGTAGTTGATGACTTAATATTCAATCTTGCAAATAGAGCAGTAATAATTCCCCTAGGTGCAGATAAAACTCGAATTGTTGCTGCATCTTCAAAAAAAGGGCGTTTTGCATTAGATGCAGAACTACGGCGCTATGGATTTATCCCACTTGAAATACCTGAAAATTTTAAAGGCATTCCAGATGAAGTTCTTGCAGAATTAAAAGCGCAAACCATCGAAGAAGAAAAAGCACTAAAGGTTATTGCTACAGAACGTCAAAATTATGGCAAAACTCATAGTAAAGAAATACTGCGAATTTTACGTTGCTTATCAATTGGTTCTCAAGTTAAAGCTCTTGAAACAAGGCTTGAAGCAACACAATTAGTGTACCGCATTACAGGTTGGGTACCTGAAAGTTCTTGCGTTAATTTAATGAAAGAGCTCGATAATCTCACTGAAGGTAGAATTGCGCTACGACAATATGAGCCAAATGAAGTTCCTTCAGTTAAAGATGGCAGAGAGACAGTGCCAGTAAAGCTAACGCACGGCACATTAGTAGGCAATTTTCAAAGGCTTATTTTTGGATTTGGCTCACCTCTATATGGAACAATAGATCCAACACCATTTGTCGCATTCTTTTTTATATTGCTCTTTGGAATTATGTTTGGAGATGCAGGGCAAGGACTTGTTTTTGTTCTTATTGGTATATTAATGGTAAAGGGAATAATTAAAAAATTCCCCGTTTCTCCCGACTATGGGCCTATATTTATTGCAATTGGTTGCAGTAGTATTGTCATGGGGCTTTTAACGGGTGAGTTTTTTGCAAACCCAAATGTACTAGCTCCATTTGGACGCTTTGTAACAGGTTTATATGGTGAGCCGCATAATCACATACTCACACTTATGCCATCAGCAGACAGTATTAGTACCTTGTTTACGTTCTTTTTGTTTACCATTGGTGTAGGATTTTTAATTAATTCGACAGGCTTGATTATAAATATCATAAACCAAATATCTTTGGGTAGAGTTGGTAAGGCTTTGTTTGGAAAAACAGGTTTATCAGGTGCAGTATTCTTTTGGTACATCATTTTTATGACAATTAGAATTTTTGCCTTTGGCTCATCTATTCAAACCTACGACTGGATTATAATAGGCATTTCATTGTTCGGTGTTTTTGCAGCTCATCCCTTGCAGAACCTTGTTTCAAATCATAAGCCAATTTTTCATGAGGGTGTAGGCATCGCCTTTATTGAAGGAATTGTAGAAATACTTGAAGTTGTTTCAAGTTATCTTTCAAATACGGTTAGTTTTTTACGTGTTGGTGCATTTGCTCTAGCGCACGCAGTTTTAGGATTTATTATCCACACAATGATGGAATTAGTTGGGGAAACAGGTGGTGTGCCAGCATCATTGTTAGTTCAAATAGTCGGGAATGTTGTAGTAATTGTACTAGAAGGAATGATTGTATCAATCCAAGTAATTCGACTTCAATACTATGAGTTCTTTTCAAAATTTTTCACCGAAACTGGAAAGGAATTTAATCCATTTCAGTTTAAGTATAAATAAGATTTTATAGGAGTAATGTTATGAATCTAAAAAAAGTAGGTATTATTGTATGTCTTCTACTCGTGGCAACAAGTGTTTTTGCACAAGGTGCTGGTGGTACTGACAATACTGATGCTATTAAAGCTATTGCAGCAGCTGTTGCAGTAAGTTCAGCTTGTATTGGTGGTGGTTTAGCTGTAGGAAAAATTGGTGCTGCTGCTATGGGTGCTATGAGTGAAAACGAAAACCTATCTGGTAAAGCACTTCCTTTCGTTGGTTTGGCTGAAGGTGTATGTTTATGGGGATTCCTTGTAGCTCTTCTTATACTTGTACTCTAAGTCATAAGGTATTGCTCTAGTGAAGTATTATATAATCGGGGATCATGAGTTGGTGCTTGCCTTTTCCTTGGTGGGCATTGACGGGATTACCGTTGTAAATCGAAATGAAGCATTAGACTCGTTTAACAGGGTTACTGGAAAGGGTAATGAGCGAACAGGCTCTTTGCCTATTGATGAGCGCCCAAAGGTTCTTATCATTACAGAAAATGTGGCTGATATGTTGGAAGCCGAACTTTTGCAATGGCAAATGAAGGGTGACTATCCTCTCATTGTTGAAGTTCCAGGCATTCATGGTCATATAAAAGGGCGTAAGACGCTCACAGAATCTATTCGTGAAGCAATTGGTATTCATGTATAGAATAATAACATAGTAGCATTACAACAGTGTACTGTTACGAATGTCAGAAGTAAAAAAAATGTATTGCTTTCTGCATATTCATGCCAATCGCGGTATGTTGCAATCGCAAAGGTTTATTTGGAGAAAAAAATGGAAGAACTTCGTTCAACGGCGATAATTGACTCAGAAATACTGGAAGATTCACGAAAAAAAGCCGAGCGCATTTTATCTAATTCTCAAAATGATTGTAAGGTAATTCTAGATGCAGTAGCAGGTAGAGTTAGCGAAATCACTAAGGAAAAAACACTTTTTTATGATGAAAAAGTTGCATTATATAAACGAGATTTATTAGCATCTTTACCTCTTGAACGAAAGAGATATCTCGTAGAATTTGAAAAGCAAAGAGTGCAAGAAGCTATGAGTGATTATCTCAATGGTTTATCTAAAGATAAAAAACTCTTGTTATTAAAAAATCTGGTAAAACGATACAAAAGCTATCTTGAAGGACACAAGGTCAATGTAAAGGTCGCAGGTTTTAAGAAAGAAGATATTCTTTCACTCTTAAAATCAGAACTAAAAGCTAGCTCTATTGTGGAATGTGTAGAGATGGACTCTGTCTTAAAAAACAATATGAAAACAGAGTATGGTGATGCTGAAGGCATGATTATTGAAACAGATGATAAATCAAGGCTTTGTAGAGTTTTTATCGGAGAGTTAATTGAACAAGTAATTGATAAGAATAACTATGAACTTACAACAACACTCTTTTGTGGGAGATTACCCGAATGATTGAAGGAAAAATTAAGCGAATTTCAGGCCCTATCGTGTATGCTGAAGGACTGGATGCATGCGGTCTTTATGATGTAGTAGAAGTAGGGGAGGCAAAACTCATTGGAGAAATTATTCGCCTAAAAGCTGGTACTGCCACAATACAAATTTATGAAGATAATACTGGTATGTGTATTGGTGAAAAAGTTGTGTCTCAGCAAAGACCTCTTTCTGTACATCTTGGACCTGGTATAATTGGAACAATTTATGACGGTATTCAACGTCCTCTTAAAACAATGTACGAAGATATAGGTGCTTTTTTGCTCCCTGGTTTACGGGCAGAACCCTTAGATAAAGAAAAAAAATGGACTTTTACGCCAACCATAGAACAAGGAAGTGCAATTGCACCGGGTATGATTATTGGTGAAGTACAAGAAACATCTTCAATTAACCATAAAATTATGGTTCCACCTTTAACAAAAGGTAGGGTGCTAGCAAAAATAGAAGCGCAAGGTGACTATACAATAACTGAAGTAATTGGCGAAACAGAGCTTGGTGAAAAATTATATCTAGCACAGTATTGGCCAGTACGAAAGCCACGACCTTTTGCAAATAAACTAACGGTAACAGAGCCACTTGTAACAGGCCAACGCGTTATAGACGTTTTCTTCCCTCTTTCAAAAGGTGGAACGGCTGCAATACCTGGGGGCTTTGGAACTGGTAAAACAATGACACAGCACGCAGTTGCAAAATGGTGTGATGCCGATGTTATTGTATACATTGGTTGTGGAGAGCGTGGAAATGAAATGACTGACGTATTAACAGAATTTCCATCTCTTATTGACCCAAGAACTGGACGATCTCTTATGGAACGGACAATTCTTATTGCAAATACATCAAATATGCCCGTAGCAGCCCGTGAAGTTTCTCTGTACTCAGGTATTACACTTGCAGAATATTGTCGCGACATGGGAATGACGGTAGCAATCATGGCAGATTCAACTAGTCGATGGGCAGAAGCACTTCGTGAACTTTCAGGACGTATGGAAGAAATGCCCGCTGAAGAAGGATTCCCCGCATATTTGCCAACCAGGCTTGCTGAATTCTATGAACGTGCAGGACGGGTTACATCACTTTGTGGCCAAGAAGGTTCTGTTTCAATTATTGGTGCCGTTTCGCCTCCTGGTGGAGATTTCTCGGAGCCTGTAACGCAACATACAAAGAGATTTATTCGATGCTTCTGGGCCTTAGATAGAGAGCTTGCAAACTCCAGGCATTATCCAGCTATAGGGTGGATTGAGTCCTATTCAGAGTATGCACAAGAAGTAAAAGAATGGTGGGATAAGTTTGACCCTAGGTGGGCCACTATTCGACTTGAAGCACTTGATTTATTAAAGAGAGAAGAAAGGTTACAACAAATTGTACGCTTAATAGGTCCAGATGCTTTACCCGATAACGATAGGCTTGTGTTAATTCTTGCTGAAATGTTAAAAAATGGATTTTTACAGCAAAGTGCATTTGATGCAGTTGATGTATATTCTGTGCCAGAAAAACAGATACTTATTCTACAACTTATGATGAGTTTTTATAAAAAGTCACAAGCGCTTATAAAAAATGGCGCACCACTTTTAAAACTTAGTTCATTAAGTGTTAGAGAAGAAATTGTACGTATAAAAACAACTATTCCGAATGATAAACTTGATGAAATAAAGGCTATTGAAAAACGTATGGATGATGAATTAGCATCAATTGAACGCATATATAAAAAGGTGGATACAAAATGAGAGGAATGGAGTATAGAGGTATAAACCTCGTCGATGGCCCTATTGTTGTTGTTCGCCGAAGCGAAAATGTTTTTTTTGGTGAACATGTTGCAGTTAGAGACCGTCATGGTGTAAAAAGAACAGGAAATGTTATAGACTTAAATGATGAATATGCGGTTGTACAAATTTTTGGTTCTACATCGGGATTGGATTTATCTGAAACTACGGTAGAATTCTTAGATACGCCAATGGAACTACGTGTAGGAGATGGTCTTTTAGGACGCATTTTTTCAGGACTAGGTAAACCTATGGATGGTTATCCAGAAATTGTTTCTTCTACAAAAATGGACGTAAATGGATGCCCAATTAATCCTTTTGCACGTATATACCCAAAAGATTTTATCCAAACAGGAATATCGTCAATTGATGGTATGAATACGCTTATTCGTGGTCAAAAGTTGCCAATTTTTTCTGGTGATGGTTTACCACACAACAGACTAGCAGCTCAAATTATACGTCAAGCAAAAATTAGAAGTGCCGATGAAGACTTTGTTATGGTATTTGCAGGAATGGGTATTAAATACGATGTTTCACAATTCTTTATAAAAAGCTTTGAAGAATCGGGAGTTTTATCAAAGGTTGCAATGTTTTTGTCACTCGCAGATTCACCTTCTATTGAACGTATTATTACACCAAGATGTGCTTTAACAGCAGCAGAATATCTAGCGTATGAAAAGGGCATGCATGTTCTTGTTGTTATGACCGATATGACAAACTACTGTGAAGCTTTGCGCGAAATATCTACTACAAGAGGAGAGATTCCAGGTAGAAAAGGGTATCCAGGATATTTATATTCTAACCTTGCAGAATTGTATGAAAGAGCAGGTAAAATTAAGGGTTCAAATGGTTCTATTACACAAATCCCAATTTTAACTATGCCAAACGATGATATTTCGCATCCAATTCCAGACCTTACAGGGTATATTACTGAAGGGCAGATTGTACTTGATAGAGAACTTTCTCAAAAAGGTATGTACCCACCAGTATCTGCATTACCAAGTTTATCTCGTTTAATGAAAGACGGTATAGGGGAAGGAATGACTCGCGATGACCATAAGGATGTTGCTAGCCAGTTGTTTGCAGCCTACTCAAAGGTAAAAAATATTCGAAATCTTGCTGCGATTATTGGTTCTGAAGAACTTTCAGAAGCTGATAAGCGTTATTTAAAGTTTGGCGATAGAATGGAAAAAGAATTTTTAACGCAAGGTGAATATGAAAATCGCACAATTGAGGAAACGCTTTTAATTGGTTGGAGTATTTTATCTGAGTTACCAAAATCAGATCTTTACCGAATTAATCCTTCCCTCATTGAAAAGTATTTACCAAAAGAGGAATCGTAAATGGCACGATTAAACGTTGCTCCTACAAAATCTAATCTTCTCAAAATTAAAGAGCAACTGGCAATATCGCAAGACGGATATGAGTTACTTGAACAAAAACGTGAAATTCTTGTTATGGAACTTATGCGAATGGTTGAACAGGTTAAACTATTAGAAAGAGAAATTGATAAATGTGTTCAACATGCCTATCCCGATTTAAAGCACATGCTTATGGCAGTTGGTACCGACAGAGCAGAACGCATCTCTCATGCCGTTAGCTATGATTTTAGGATTGTTGAAAAACCAATTACAAAAGCAGGTATGGATTTTTCTAGCATTTCTGTCGATATTCCTAAAAGACAGTTATTTTATTCTTTTGTAGATTCTTTTGCTGACACCGATAAAGTGATGGTTGACTTTTTTGAGCTCTTAAAGCTCTTGACGGAAATGGCTTCTATACGTACAATTGTATGGAGGCTTGCTACCGAAGTTAAAAAAACACAAAGACGCGTAAATGCACTAGATAAAATGGTAATTCCACAAACTTCTGAAACAAAAAAATATATTGAAAGTGTTTTAGAGGAGAGAGAAAGAGAAAACGTTTTTGTTTTAAAATCTCTAAAGGCTAATAAAGGAGAGTCCCTCATATGATAAAACCATTATTTCAAAAAATCTTAATTCTTGTTAATGGATCTGAAGAATCAATTCATGCTGCGCAGTATGGTATTCTCATGTCAAAATTATATCGCTGTAATGTAAAAATGATCTATGTAGTTGATACAGCAACGTTAAAGCAACTTACTTTAAGCAAAATCTTTGTTACAGAGGAAAGCTCTGAGTACGAAGATAGTTTACGTGCCGATGGAATGCGTTATTTAGAATATGTTACAGAGCTAGCAAGTGCAAAAGATATAAAAATTGAAACAGAACTACGTTCTGGGGCTGTATGGTCTGAAACCGTTAGTGTTGCCGACGAAATGGGTGCAAATCTCATTCTCATTGGTGGGGCAGAAAAAACAGAAGGTGGACACGACACTTTAAGAGAAACATATAGACTTATTATGCAAAACAGCCCTTGTTCAGTATTGCTTGTAGGTGAAAAGCAAATTGAGCAATTATATAAACTTGCATAGTATTCATGGGAGACAATATGCGTATACTTATTCTACACTTTACATCAAATAAAAATAAAAAACATGCAGATATTATTAAAAAATTAGAAAAATCTGCAACAGCAAATAGTCACACAGTAACTATTTGTAATGAAAAAGATTCAATAAATTTGCATATGGGCATGTTTGATTATATAACCCTTGTAACCGTACCACCTGGACTTATTGGTGCAAAATTACCAGAAAAAATGAACGAAGTTCTTTCTACTCATGGTAGTTTATCGGGCAAAAAGGGTTGTGCCCTTGTAATTAAAAGTGGTTTTTCATCAAATAAAATGAGTAGAATTACAATGCATGCCATGGAAAAAGAAGGTATGGTGATTGATTATTTTGATATAATAGACTCACCTGGGTATGCTACTCATGTTGGGAAAAAGCTGGGGTGAATGATTACTATAAAATACTAGGAGTTCGACCTGGAACTAGTATTTCAGAAATAAAAAGAGCATATAGAAAAAAAGCAAAAAAACTGCATCCAGATGTTTCGGGTGCAGATGCTACACAATTTCACTTACTTATTATTGCTTATGAAGCATTAATTGAGTTACATCAAAAGGCTTCTTTTGACATACCGTTTGCTTCAAACCGCTATGATAAAGGCAAAAAAAATGAAAATTCCTTTTCTTATCGAGACTGGCTTTCTCAGCGAAATGATGAAGAGAGTTTTTGTAAGCTGATTTTTTGGGATTTAATGCATAATAGAGAAGATGATGCGGTGAGTTCCTTTAAGAAAATTAATTCAGAAAAAGCAGATTTCAAATTATCAAAATGGTTTACACGAGAAGACTTTATGGACTACGGCTTTATTTTGGCCGAAGAATTAACCTTTAGAGATGAATACTATGATGCATATATTCTATTAAAACAGATAATTACTATGGAACATAGCTATGCATATTTTAAGTTATTTTTTCCAGAGGTAATGTCATTTACTCGTGACATTTTGCGTTTTAGAATTGAAGGTACTGTTAATGATGAACTTGCCTTAGATGCATGGGAAAGTGCTTTAGATTTAGGCTTTAATAATAAAGAAAATGCAACATTTTTATTAAAGATGGCTGCAGCATATTTAAGAATAGGTGACAGCGCAACTTCAAAAATCTGTTTGGATGAAGCCGTTAGATTGGACTCGCAATTGCGTATTCCGAAGGTATTACAAAAGGTGTAAAGTATGATTCGATTAAAAAATGATAATCAGATAGAAGGAATTAGAACCTCCTGCCATTTACTAGCAAGGCTCTTTGAAGATGTTTTGCCCAAAATTCAAGCAGGCATGTCAACAATGGATATTGATGATTTGTGTCGCATTTTCATTGAAAATAACGGTGGAGTACCTGCGTGGTATAGTCAAAATTTCCCTGGAGCATCAAATATCTCGATAAACAATGAAGTAATTCACGGAGTTCCCTCTCATAAGCGCAAAATTAAAAATGGCGATATTGTTTCAGTTGATGTTGGAATAGATTTAAATGGATTTTATAGCGATGCATCTAGAACAATCCCAATTGGCACGGTAAGTGATGAGGCATACAAGCTCATGGAAATTACCGAAAAGTGTTTTTATGCGGGCTATGAAGCGTGTAAAGTTGGAAATAGAATTCGAGACATAAGTGAAGCTGTGTTTGATGTAGCAGATTCGGCAGGGTATGGAGTTGTACACGAATACTGTGGACATGGGGTAGGCTTAGATGTCCATGAAGAACCTTCTATACCAAATTATCTCTATAAGGGCCCAAATCCAAGGATACAATCAGGTATGGTTTTAGCAATTGAACCCATGATTAATATTGGAACTGGAGATGTTTTCCTAATGGATGACGGTTGGACTGTTGTAACAGCTGATGCAGAGCTTTCGAGTCATTTTGAAAATACTGTAGCAGTATTTAAAGAAAAAACAGAAATTTTAACCATTATTTCGTAAAAATTAAGGTTATTTTAAACTTATTTATATATATTACAGTATATATGTGTATTTTTAGATTATGGAGGCACACAATGAAGAAAAGATCAAAGTACATTTTAGCAGTAACAGCTACATTTGTTGCATGTTTTTTATTGGTTTCAATGTCATGTAACAAACTTGGGGGGGCACAAACCGTATTTGCCGATTCAAGTCCAGCAGTAGAAATTCCTGGAGATGCACTAGCTGTAGCAGAATTATTACAAACAGCGTTTCGCTCAGTTTCAAGCCAAGTTTTACCAGCAGTTGTAAAGATTGACACAGTTGAAACAAGAATAGCAGAATCATCCCCGTTTGGTGGGCAAGGTTTTCCATTTTTCTTTTTTGGAACACCTGAAAGTGAAGAAGATGCAGAACCGAGAGAATATTCACAAGAAGGACTTGGTTCAGGCGTAATTGTTCGAAGAACAGGTAATACGTATTATGTATTAACGAACGATCATGTAGTTGGTACAGCTACTGAAATTTCTGTAACCTTACATGATAATCGCGATTTTGATGCAGAATTAGTAGGAACAGATGCAAGAAAGGATATTGCACTTGTCTCATTCGAGTCAAATGATGACTTAACAGTTGCAAAACTGGGAGACTCAGATATAGTTCAAACAGGCGATATTGCAATAGCTATGGGCTCACCTTTAGGATATTTTGAGTCTGTAACACAAGGTATTATTAGTGCTACAGGTCGCTCAGGCGGAGGCATTGGAAATATTAGTGACTTTTTACAAACAGATGCTGCAATCAATCAAGGTAACTCTGGTGGCCCATTGGTAAATATTTATGGTGAAGTTATCGGTATTAACACATGGATAGCTTCTTCTTCTGGCGGCTCACAGGGCTTGGGTTTTGCTATACCTATTAATAATGTAAAAGGCGCAATTGATTCGTTTATTAATGAAGGTAGAGTCGTATACGGTTGGATGGGCGTTTCTTTAGTTGAAGTTACCGATGAATACAAGGAAGAACTTGAAGTAGATGATATCGATGGAGCCTTTGTAGCTCAAATTTTCCTTAACTCTCCTGCAGCAAAATCAGGAATTCAAGCGGGCGATTACATTACAGCACTCAATGGTGAAAAGGTAATGGATGTAGACCAATTAGTGCGAAGAGTTGGTGATTTGGAAGCCGGCAAAACTGCTGACTTTGAGGTAATTAGAGGCGGAAATAAAATAAATGTTGCAGTAGATATTGAAGAAAGAGATGAAGAAGCAACAACAGATAATTCAAAATTATGGCCAGGGTTTGTAGCAGCTCCTCTAAATGATGAGATTCGAGAAGAACTTGATGCCGACGGCGTAGACGGTGTTGTTGTTACAAGTATTTTAGCAAAGTCACCAGCTGCAGCATTACGTTTACAAGCAGGCGATATTATTACTGCGGTAAATGATGTTAAGGTTGAAGACTTAGCAGAGTTTTATAGTGCTCTTGATACAACTGGAAATGATGCTATTTGGTTTGATGTATACTCAGAAGGTAGTACTATAACAACAGGAAGATATAAGTTAGATTAAGATATATAACATATTTATAATGTCAGGATACAAAGGTATTTAGGTACTTGTATAATTATTATAACCGATTTATACTATTAGGTGTAAATCGGTTATTTTTAAATAAAATGAATAAGGATGTGATGAGTATGGTAAAACACGTAGTAATGTTTGATTTTAAAGATGCAGAAGGGAAAACTGCCCTAGAAAATGCAACAATAGCAAAAGAAAAAGGGCTTGCACTTATGGGAAAGGTACCAAGCCTTCGATCGATGGAAATGGGTTTAAATGAATTAGAATCTGTTACATGTCATGACTTAGTTTTAATAGCTACATTTGACGACTTTGACGGATTAAAAGCATATGATGAACATCCTGAACATCAAAAGGTGGTAGCCCACATACGAGCAACGGCTCATAATAGACAAGCAGTTGATTTTACATATTAATTAACAATTTGCAATGTATAATTATTACTTGTCGCTTGCACCATGAAAAAAAATATAAAAAAGCACAAAAACTTGAAAATTTATACAAAATGTGTTAGAGTATTACATATAGATTAAACATATAAAAATGCATAACAAAAAAAATCTCGCAGAAGAATTCAATTTGTTATAACTTTATCTATTATAAAACGTAATTGCTAGTCGCGAAGTTGTAGCCCTTTTGAGGTTACAATTTCGCAGTTTTTTTGTGTTTTTCAAAATTTGGAGGATGTTATGAAACAAAAACTGATTTTAAGCCTTTTATGTGTATTGGCAGTATTTGCGCTAACAAGTTGCGATTCGCTTTGGCGTCACAGGAACAAAGAGGCAGTAGATATTTCTTTTTCTATAAGTAAAAGTGCACTGGAAGAGCTTTTTGCAAGCGACAGCATGAAAACAGTTTCCCATACGGCAAGCGATAGTAAAAACAGTGTGTTGCGCTCAATTAATTTGGGGAACAATGGCATAGAAATGACTATAAGCATACATGCTGCATTTACCGACAGTATAATAGCTAGAAAAACACAAGTGGTACATAAAGATGAAATTGTTCGCTTTGAAAACCTTATGGTAGTGGGTAGCACTGTCTATGCAAAGATAGTATTAGTACAAAACGGTGTTACCAAAGAAGGTCGCTCAGAAACAATAAGGGCAGAAGCGGGAAAAAACGTTATAACAGTAGGAAACTTTATAAATATTCATTTAGCAGATTACACTCTTTCAGCATCTGACATGGCATTTAAAGTCATACAAGGTGGCACCTTTACTATGGGAGATAATGACAGTGGACAAGCTAAAGAAAGCCCTGAGCGTCTTGTAACAGTAGATAGTTTTTACTTAGGAGAAACTGAGATAACACAAAGGCAGTGGCTAGCGGTAATGTCAGAGTGGCCAGGAAAGGATGAAGAAATTTCCCCTGGTGTTTACAAGGTGCCATCTGAGGAATGGGGGCTTGGAAATGATAGACCTGCATATTATATAAATTGGTATGATGTAATAGAGTTTTGTAATGCTTTGAGTGAAGAGGAAGGCCTTACGCCATTTTATACAGTAAGCGGTAACACTGTTATAGTAGACGACTGGAAGGCAAACGGGTATCGTTTACCAACCGAGGCAGAGTGGGAGTATGCGGCAGGCGGAGCACAGGCAACACCGACAAAATGGGCAGGTACAGATGACGAAAATGAATTAGAAGAGTATGCAGTGTATGGGGGTACTTCTGAAGGAGTAACAAGCAGTGCAACCGTAAAAGGAAAGAAACCCAATGCACTGGGATTGTATGGCATGAGTGGGAATGTAGATGAATGGTGTTGGGATTGGTATGCTGACGGTTATTATAATCAATCAAATAACACTGATAATCCTACGGGTCCTACTTCCGGCACTTTCCGTGTTCTGCGTGGTGGTCACTGGAACCAATTTGCGACTAATTCGCGTGTAGCCAATCGCAGTTTCTTCGGTCCTACCACTCGCTCCTACCACGGCATCCGAGTAGCTCGCAACGCAAATTAATACGTAACAATTAACAATGGTACTGTTTCCACCTGAAAACAGTACCCATCCTCTACAAGCAACGAAGCACAAAAAGATAGGGCTAAATCCCAGTTTCAACATGAAACATCTCAGATCGTAGACTATTATTGGAATAAGAGTCTACGTGTTTGCGAAAAGATAAAAATCTCATTAATCTGCGAAATCTGCGGATTTCCTTAAAAAAAAACCTGGAAACTCAAAATTTTTTGTATCAAAACACTATAATATTATCATGCAAATGTTTTCTGTAAATTGCACTCCTTGTAGTTAAAATATTTTACATATTAATTTTTCTAAACTACTTGCATAAAATATACATAAATGTTATAAATAATGTATATTTATGCAATTTATAAGGAATACAAATGAGTAAAGAAAAAATAATTCTTGCCTATTCAGGTGGACTTGACACAACAGTAATTATTCCGTGGTTAAAAGAAAACTATGACTATGATGTCATAGCTGTATGTATTAATCTTGGACAAAATGACGACTGGGATGTCATAAAAAAACGCGCACTCGATACTGGCGCAATCGAATGCTACGTTGTTGATGCTCGGGAAGAATACATTGAAGAATATATTTACCCTGCTGTAAAGGCGAATGCGATTTATGAAGATAGATATCTTATGGGAACCTCTACTGCTCGACCATTAATTGGGAAAATTCTTGTAGAATATGCCAGACAAGAGGGCGCAGTTGCAATATGTCATGGTGCTACTGGAAAGGGAAATGATCAAATTCGTTTTGAACTTGCAATCAAGGCATTTGCTCCAGACATTAGGGTAATTGCTGCATGGCGTGACCCAAAATGGAATATGGAAAGTCGCGATGATGAAATCGCTTTCCTTGAAAAAAGAGGCATCACACTACCTACTAAAAAAGAAGATTCATATAGTCGTGATGAAAATATTTGGCACCTTTCACATGAAGGCTTAGAACTTGAAGAAACAAAAAATGAGCCAGACTATGATAGAATGTTAAAGCTTACAACGCCGCCAGAAAAAGCCCAAGAAAGTGGTGAGTATGTTGAAATGGAATTTGTTAAAGGAATTCCGGTGTCTGTAAACGGTAAAAAAATGGGCGGTCTTGAACTTATGACTGAGCTCAATAAGATTGGTGGTCGAAATGGCGTTGGTCTTGTAGACTTAGTTGAAAATCGTGTAGTAGGTATGAAAAGTCGCGGTGTGTATGAAACACCTGGTGGCTCAATTCTATACTATGCGCACGAACAGCTAGATCATCTTTGCTTAGATAGGGACACGTATTATTTTAAACAGCAAATAGCTCTTAAAATGGCTGAGCTTATTTACAATGGACGATGGTTTACACCGCTCATGGAAAGTTTAATGGCCTTTGTTGATAGAGCAGAAGAAAATGTCACTGGTTGGGTAAAACTTAAACTGTACAAAGGCTCTATTCGCGGTGCGGGAACTGAATCAAAATACTCATTGTACAATGAAAGTTTAGCAAGTTTTACCACAGGTAAGCTATTTGATCATACCGACGCAGAAGGTTTTATTACATTGTTTGGACTACCTCTAAAAGTTAGGGCTATGATGGAACAAGAAAATGGCGAAGGTCAAGCTGTAGTACATAATAAAAACTTAAAAAAAAGACCAACAAATTAATTTGTATACTGCAAGGAGACTGCTCAAAAAGAGCAGTCTTTTTTTATGTACTCTGTGCGAAAATTAAAAGTCTAGTAAATAAACTACTTATAAGCTTTTTTTCCACTTGAAATTGATGAACAAACATACTACAATGGTAGTATGTTTGTAGTATAACATGTGCTGAGGTATTAAGTGATAAAGTTTGAAAACGTCTCAAAGAAATATGGCGAAAATAAAAGTGTAAAAAACTCCTCTTTTGAAATATATGAAAATGAAATAGTAGGATTAATCGGGCCAAACGGTGCTGGTAAATCAACTACTATGAAACTAATGCTGTCACTAGCAGAACCTACGACAGGTAACATTACCATTTCGGGATTTAAAGCTGATGAAATGCCGAAAGAACTAAAAAAGCACATTGGCTATTTACCAGAAACGCCTCCCTTATATGATGATATGACTGTGTATGAATACTTGTATTTTGTTTGTCAATTAAAATCTATAAAAAAAGATGAAGTTACAGATGAAATAGTACGCGTGATGGACTGCTTAAATATTTCAGACATGAGGGGCAGACTCATAAAAAATCTTTCAAAGGGTTATAAACAACGAGTAGGCTTCGCAGGTGCAATTGTTGGAAGTCCGAAGATTCTTATTTTGGATGAGCCAACAGTTGGCTTAGATCCAAAACAAATTATTGATATTAGAAATCTCATTTTAGAATTATCAAAGGATATGAGTATCGTTATATCTTCTCATATTTTATGGGAAATATCAGAAATTTGTACAAGATTAATAATTATGAAAAATGGTGAAATTGTTGCTGATGGCAAAAAAGAAGACATAATAGCGGAACACAATAAAGAAGCAACAATAGAAGTAGAATTTATTGGGAGCATAACAGAAGTAGAAAATATTTTTAAAACTCTCTCAGAAAAATGTGTCATAAAAGAGTGCGGCGATGAAACGGTGACTGTTACATCTGTTTCATCAGATGACATACGTGAAAAAATTTATGATGCAACAAAGAAATCACAATTAAAAATTATTAAAATGAATAAAATAGTTATGTCATTGGAAGATATTTTTATATCGTTAACAAAGTAGGGGAAGCCTGTGAAAAGTATATATATAAAAGAATTAAAACAGTTTTTTCGCTCTATCGTCGGCTATGTATACATAAGTATATTTTTACTCATATGCGGTTACATTTTTTCTACGGTAAACATATTATCATTAAATGGCGATATTAAAGCCTTTTTTTCAAGCGGATTCTTGTACATATTGTTTGTTATTCCCATCCTTACGATGAGAATTTTCTCTGAAGAAAAAAAGTTAAAAACAGATCAGCTACTTTTTGTTTGTCCTGTATCAAGTTTTGAAATTGTTGTGGGAAAATTTTTTGCTACAATGAGTGTTTTTATGATTGGACTGGTTATCACCTTAGTGTATCCTATTATACTTATATTGCTGGGTTACAGTGAGTATATGACTATTATAGGTAATTACATTGGCATTACACTGTTAGCTTCTGTGTTTGTTGCAATAGGTCTATTAGTTTCACTGTTGACAGAAAATCAAATTGTATCTGCCATTGTAACGTATGCTTGTATTATTTCTGTGTATTCTCTTGATTCGGTTGTTTCTATAACGCAAAACTCAGTTATAAGAGCAATAACGAGTTTTTTATCTGTATCATCAAAGTTTGTTCCTTTTACATACGGTATCTTTGACTTTTCTTCTGTTGTGTTCTTTTCTACACTATGTTTTTGTTTACTATATGTAGTTATTCAATGTCTAGATCTACAAAGGCAGCGGTGAGGTATTTATGACGAAAAAAAGACTTACCTATATTTTAATTTTTTTATCATGCATCCTTTTCGTACTGGTTAACGTTTTTGTTGTTGGCCTGTCAAATAAGGTGCCTCTGACAATTGATGTAACTGATAAAAAGTTCTATGCAATTTCAGATACTACTCACGAGATTCTTCAAGAACTTAATTCGCCAGTGATTGTTTCAGTTTTCGCCTCTGAGCAAACCTATCCAATAATGGCCAAAGAAATTTTTACTACATATGCAAACGCAAGTAGTATGTTTCAAGTTCGATATGTCTCACCATATGAGAATCCTCTTCTTCTTGAAAGCTATGTTCAAAAGGGAGTTATAATTCAAGAAAATGATATACTAATTGAGGGAAGTAATCGTTACAAGCATCTTGAACTTGTTGACTTATTTGAAATGTCGTTTGATAATACTCAAATACAGGCAGTAAAGGCGGAGCAAACTATTTCTTCAGCATTATTATATGTTAATTCTACTGTTTTGCCCAAAGTTCTTTTTACAAAGGGGCATAATGAACGTGCATCAGAATCATTATATGATATTTTTGCCCAGAATAATTATGATGTAAAAGATATAACTCTTACAGTAAGTAACATTGAAACTGCTGACATAGTTGTTATTGCAGGCCCTACAAAAGATTTTGAACAGTCTGAAATTGATAAACTTATTGCGTTTCTAAATAGTGGTGGAAGTGTGCTTGTGTTTTTGGAACCAACAGTTGAAAGGCATGAAAATTTAGAACAATTTTTGATGGATTGGCAAATTGTAAAAAATAGCGGAGTTGTTTTAGATGATACCGTCTATCTAAGCGGTAATTATACCTATCTTGTTCCTATGTATGCACCTCACCCCATCAATATTACTTTTTCTGAAAACGAATACTTCTTAGCGCTTCCGCAAACTTCTGCATTTGAAATACAAAAAAGAGGAACTGAAATAAATACAAGTCCGCTACTTTTTTCGTCTCAGTATGCATACATAAAAGATGATATAAATTACACAGGGAGAGATAGGAAAAACTCTGATGTGCAAGGACAATTTATTTTAGGTCTTTCATCTGAGAAAAATGTTTTAGTAGCTAATGAAAGTCTAACATCAAAAGTCGTTGTTTTTGGAAGCAAAGGGATATATGATGATGCAATAATGGGAATTGAAAGTTATGCTAATTCGCTTTTTTTAGCAGAAGTAGCTTCATATCTTACAGAAAAATATGAAACCATATCAATACCCTCAAAAACCATTTCACTTCCTCCTCTCCCATTAACAGAAAATGCAGCATTCATACTTGTATTTATTGTACTAGTAATATTACCACTATGCGTATTTTTACTGGGCTTGAGAGTTTACTTTAAAAGGAAAAATCTATGATAAATAAGTTTTTACAATGTAAGATTCTCTTAATAGCAATTTTTATTTTTGGTATATTGAGCATTGTTGTTTACATACCCTCTGAAAGCGAAGTGATTGTACCTGAAGAAGTAATACATTCTGTAACGGACATGAGTGTAGCTAGTATTAGAGCCATTGCTGTTTCCAATGAAAGCGGAGTTTTTGGACTAATAAATTCTCCTGAAGGTGTGACCGTCGCAACGGCAGAACAAAAAAGCTTTAATGCTACCATTATCAATTCGTATATTTATGGATTAAGTAAATTAAAGGCTAAACAGCTTATTGATGGAAATGCGGATGACTTTGGATTAGCAAATCCATTATCCCAAATTACAATAATTGACAGTGAAGGCTTACAAAGAGAATTTGTGCTTTTATCAAAAGCAGCAGTTTCAGACGATTATTACCTACTCAGTGTACAAGAAAATCAAATTTTCCTCGTTGACGAATCTCAAGCGTCTTTATTTTTAAGCAGCGTTTTAGACTTTGTTTCAATAGAAATAATGCCTTTTTTTGATTTTCAAAACGTACAATTATTAGAGTCTATGACAATAACGCACAACAATAGCGTTCAATATAGCATTGTAAACAATGGAGAAATGAATTTTTCATTAACTTCACCTCTAAGTGCAAAGATTGATACAGTAAGTCTATTTGAATCTGTGTTATTTCCGCTTGCTTCAATAAATAATGTTCGCGCTTTAGAAGAGGCACCAAGTATACAATCTAAAGAGTCATATATTGTTGAAGTACTAGCTCAAAAACTGTATAAAGCGCAACTATTTTTCGAAGAAGAAACAGTATATGTGTATGATGGTAGTACATGGTATCTTAGTCAAGAAATAACAACTGACTTTTTATCTATTTCCTATTTAGAGCTATTAAATAATGTTGCGTATAATATGAATATTGCTTCATTGGAATACATAGAAATCAATTATAGCGATGAAAACAATTATTTTATACAAATTAGTGGTTCAGGACAAACCTTAGAAGCTACTTATAATAATAATACATTCGACTACATTAAAACAGGAAACATACTTAGGCCAATACATAGTATGAAAATATCTCAAATACTTCAGAATAAGAATTTTAATAATCCACTTGTAAGCATTACTTTAAAATTTAAAAATGGAAGTAGTGATATAATTGAGATTTCTGATAGGCAGCAAGATGGGGAATTTTATATAAAAGTCAATGATATTATTAATTTTTCTACAAGTGAATTATATATACATGATATATTGAATATTGCTACTATGCTAAGGGAAGGGTAATGATGAATCGAAAAATCACAACTGCAACAATTGGTGACAATGTATATAATTTATTGTTCCATAGCATTCTTAATCTTACTTTAGCGCCAGGAAGTATGGTAAGTGAAAAAGACATTGCTGAAAAGCTTTCTGTATCAAGAACACCTGTTAGAGAAGCTTTTATAAAACTTGCAAAAGAAGGCCTTGTATTTATTTATCCTCAGAGAGGTACCTTTATTTCAAAAATAAATTTTTCCAGAGCTAGAGAGGAAAAATTTATCCGAGAAAGTTTGGAAAAAGAGTGCTTTAGACTTTTTATTGCTATTGCAGATGAGCAAACCCATGAGAGATTTAGACGAAACATCGAAAAGCAAGAGAAGGCAATCCTAGCAGGCGACCATATAAAATTCTTAGAATACGATGATTTGTTTCATCGTATCGCGTTTGAAGAGACAAAAAGACTTCTTTGTCACGATGTGATCCAAAAAATGTGTGGAAACTATAGGCGTATACGAATTTTAACAAACAAAGAGTTACCTGCTATGGAGCATAATTTACAAGAACATGTTGACCTTGTTGATGCTCTTATTGAGAGGGATATAGAAAAGACCTTGCACATACTTAATGTTCATTTAAACAAAATATCTATAGAAAGTGATGAATTGTATGAGAAATTTCCTACATATTTTGATAGAGGTGAACTTCCCTATAACGAAACTGTAGTAGAGATTGAACGAGATGAATTATTCAATATTTTAAAAACGAACTAATGAGTATTACAACAGAGATGCGCTATCTTTGTCTAAATACAACTTCGCATTTTTTTTCGTTCGAAGTATAGATGCCGGGCATTCTTCAGTAATGGGGCCTTGCAAACTTGCTTTTACTGCAGCTGCCTTTCTAATATTTGGTACCATACAAAAAATGTGTTCAGGATTAATTAACGCAGGAATCGTTAGTGTCAGTGCATGTGTTGGAACCTTATCAATTGATGGAAAGGCACCATCGTTTACTTGTTGCTGTTTACAAGGTTCTTCTAATTCAACAATTTTTACTAGAGCTTTGTCATTAAACTCTGCAACACCAGGGTCATTAAATGCAATGTGTCCATTTTCGCCGATACCCATGAAAACTACATCGACAGGTAAATCATGTAACAATTTTGTATAGCGTTCAATTTCTTCTTCTGGATCTGCTGTACCATCAAGTAAATATGTAGCCTTAAAATTCTTTTTATCAAAAATAGCATTGTTAAGAAAACCGCTAAATGAGTTTTCAGATCCTATTGGCAGACCTAAATATTCATCCATATGAAAAGCATTAACTCTAGACCAATCGATAGCATCTGTTTTACAAAGCTCTTGCAAAAAATCTGATTGAGATGGAGCTGCTGCGAATACACAGTTTACTTCAGTTTTTTTTTCTAATAAATTTTGAATACATTGTATTGCTTCTTGTGCTGAAAACTTACCCATTTCTTCTCTTGTATCATATATGTTTACTTCAAGATTGTCTATTTTTTTACTATTCATTTTATACCTCGGAATTTATTGTACGACAGAATACACCTAAAGTCAATATAAAAAATAAATTTTATTATTATTACGGCTTGAAGCCGTGGCTATTTTTTATTTAGAATATTCTTTTTTGTCAATGCTTTACATTGTAATCTATGTATTCAATAAAAAAAATGTGATTTATTAATAAAAAATTTTAATATAATTATAGTTTTAAACTTGACAACTAACTGGTATGGTAGTACAATAGCTAAAGTTATTTGATATAACAAAAATTAATTGGAGGAACATTATGAAAAGAAATGTTTTAATGGTTTTAGTACTTATTATGGTTCCCGTAATGGTATTTTGCGGTGGTGGAAGTGATTCTGGTGATGAATTAACTACAGTGTATATTGCTGGTACATCTGGTGCTACAGACACACAATCAATTGCACACATGGACTTAGCAGAAAGACTTAATGCTCTAGGCGGATGGGCTGCTGAAGCTCGAATTGGTGGTGTTATGGGCGAAACAGATGACGTAACAGAACAAGCTATCCAAGGGGTACCTGTACTTGCAGCTTCAGACCCAGGACGCATTGCATCATACGTACCAGAATATGGAGTAATTCAAGCGCCATATGTATTACCTGATCACACATATCTTAACACCCTTTTAGATACAGAAATCTACAAAGGATGGGAAGAAGATTTCCGTGCACATGGTATCGAACTTATTACTTCTAACTGTTTTTCAGGTGCAAGAAGCTACATTGGTGACGAACCATTCTACAGTCCTTCAGACTTAAATGGTGTTACAATTAGAACTATTGGTTCAGAATTGTTTACAAAATCTGTTGCAGCAATGGGTGCAACTCCTATTCCTCTTGCTTGGGGTGAAACATACCAAGGGCTAGAACAAGGTGTGGTAGACGGAACTGAAGCTCAAATTCCTGGTATTTATTCAATGAGATTCTATGAAGTTGCAGATACAATTTCTCTATCAGAACACTTCTTATTGATTGGTTCAATCGTTACAGGTACGGCTTGGTACGATACTTTAAGTGAAGAACAACAAGTTGAACTTAGAGAAACAGCAAGAGTTGCTTACAAAGAAAACCAAGCATTAGTTGTAGAGCTTTCACAAAAATACATTGATGAAATGGTTGCAGATCATGGCATGACTGTAGTTGAAGTTGACAAAGAACCATTCATTGAATCAGTACAACCAGTTTATGAAGAACTTGGATATACTGAACTTGTAAAAGAATTGTATTCACAATTAGGACTATAATCTTATAGAACTAGTTCTTTAATTGAGATGGCACATCTTTCTAAAACGGGGATGTGCCATTTCCATAAGGAGATTTTGATGAAAAAAATCTATGCAAAGTTCTGTAAAGCAGAAGAAATTATTTGTGGGACTTTTTTTTCGCTTATTGTTGCTTTAACTCTTTTTGGTGCAGCAATGCGTTGGGCAAAGATGGGTTTACCTTGGATTGATGATATTGCAAAACTCTTGTTTTCTTGGACTGCGTTTTTAGGTGCAGATATAGGAATGAGATACTCTCGCTTGGTTGGTGTTGACATTTTAACATCTCGCTTACCAGCAAAATTACAAAAAATATTTCAATTAATCTCATTTGCATTAATAATTACCATTCTTGTAATATTTGTACATTATGGCTTTAATTTAGCAATCAGTAATAGCGGTAGGTTTTTTCAAACTTTGCCGATCTCATATTCTGCTGTTACAATTAGTTTACCAGTAACGTCAGTGTTAATGATTATAACCGCATCAGTTAAAATTGGAAAAATTTTGAAGAATTTCAAAGATGATAATTATAACGTACGTAAAGATACCCCAGATACACGGGCATCATTGGAAGAATTAGATGAAGCAGAGGTTGCATTGATGAAAAAAACAATTTCTGAAGGTAAGGGGGAATAATATGGAATTAGTATTAATTGCATTTATTGTATTGATGTTAATAAATGTACCTATAGCCTTTGTTATCGGTATTAGTGGCGCTCTTTGGTTTACAATAAATGATGCATATCCATTTGCAGTTGTAGTGCAACGAGTAGTTGCGCAAACGCAATCTATTTCGTTTCTTGCAGTTCCATTTTTTATCTTTGCTGGAAACTTAATGAATCGAACAGGAATTACTTCACGCTTGTTACGTCTTTCAACTCTTTTAACAAGAAGAATGGTTGGTGGACTTGCACAAGTATCTGTAGTTCTTTCAACATTAATGGGCGGTGTTTCAGGTTCTGCTGTTGCTGATGCTTCAATGGAAGCTCGAATACTTGGACCTGACTTAATTAAAAGAGGATACTCAAAGGGATATGCAGCTGGTGTTATTTGTTTAACGTCATTGATTACTGCTACAATTCCACCTTCACTAGGATTAATTCTTTATGGTTTTATTGGTGAAGTTTCAATTGGACGCCTTTTTGTTGCAGGTCTTGTACCTGGTATCTTAATGATGGCTGTTCTTATGGGAACAGTAACAATTACATCAAAAAAACGTGGATATGACGTACCAGATCCTAATATCAAGCGACCATCTTTTAAAGAAATTATGCATGATTTAAAAGACTCAATTTGGGCATTAATTTTCCCTATAATTTTGATCGTTGGTATTCGAATGGGATTAATGACTCCAACAGAATCTGGGGCTTTTGCAGTATTTTATGCTTTGGTTGTAGGACGATTTGTTTATAAAGAGCTTACATTGCAAAAATTTATGCAAGCGTTAAAAGATTCTTTTATTGATAACGGTAGTATCATATTGATTATAGCCTTGTCAGGAATTTTTGGGTATGTTTTAACAATGGAAAATGTTCCACAAGGGCTTGCAAGCATTCTTTTTGGTATCACAGAGAATCCACAAGTACTTATGATTTGTATTGTTGTTTTCTTAGTAATTACAGGTATGTTTATTGATTCAAATGTAAACATTTTATTGCTTACTCCAATCTTACTGCCTGCACTACAGGAAATGAATGTAGATCCTGTACACTTTGGTATAATTATGATGACAATTGTCACAATGGGGGTTATGACTCCACCAGTAGGTACAGCATTATATACAGTGTGTGATATATTGGATTGTCCAATAGAGCTATATGTAAAGGATACAATACCGTTCTATGCAGCAGTTATTGTTCTTGCTATTGTGTTAATTTTTATTCCAGATGTAATATTATTTTTACCAAACTTGGTATACGGAGGGTAGATAGATGAAAATGGGTTTTCGCTGGTTTGGCGAAAAATATGATTCGGTAACATTGCAACAAATTCGGCAAATACCAGCAATGGAAGGTGTGATTACAACATTATATCACACCACACCAGGGCAAGAATGGGATTTGGAAGAAATTAGAGCTATGAAAAAAACAGTAGAAGCACACGAGTTAAAAGTCTTGGGTATTGAAAGTGTAAATATTCATGATGACATAAAAACTGGTTCTGGCGATAGAGACAAATATATAGAAAACTATATTAAAACTTTAGAAAAGCTTGGACAAGAAAATATACATCTTGTTTGCTATAACTTTATGCCTGTGTTTGATTGGACTCGAAGTGATTTGGCTAAAATGCGTCCAGATGGATCAACCGTTCTTGCATATGACCAAGAAAAAATTGATGCAATAGATCCAAAAAGTATGTTTGACAAGATTTCAGGTGACTCAAATGGTTTTGTAATGCCAGGATGGGAACCAGAACGATTAGAACAAGTTGAAAAATTATTTAAGATGTATGAAACAATTTCTGAAGACATGCTCTTTGATAATCTTGTATACTTTTTAGAAAAAATTATGCCAACTTGTGATAAATATAACATCAATATGGCAATCCATATTGATGATCCAGCTTGGAGTGTTTTTGGTCTTCCTAGAATTATAAATACAAAAGAGCGCTTACTTAAACTTATGGAAGCAGTTCCAAATAAGCATAATGGTGTTACACTTTGTGCTGGTTCACTTTCTTCGAACCCTAAAAATGATATCCCAGATATTATTAGGTCTCTTGGAGATAGAATATATTTTGCACACTTAAGAAACACTAAGCATACTGCAACAGGTGTTTTTGAAGAGGCTGCACATTATTCGAAAGATGGAAGCCTTGACATGTATGAAATTGTTAGAGCATTATATGACATTGGTTTTGATGGCCCATGGCGACCAGATCACGGTAGAGCAATATGGGGTGAAGTATCAATGCCAGGTTATGGACTATATGATCGAGCATTAGGCGCTCAATATATTTTAGGGCTCTATGAAGCTATTGAAAAAGCACACAAAAATAAGTAGGTTAAAGGATTTAAGATGAAACTTTCTATTGATACTCTAAATGATTTTGAAAAAAAGGGATATATAGTACCAAAATGTGCTATAAAGGATGTAAAGAAATACACTCAAGAAAACCCACTATGGATTCACTTTGGGGCTGGAAATATTTTTAGAGCTTTTCCAGCTCAAAAAATGCAATACCTTCTTGATGAGGGGTTAGAAGAGAGTGGGATATGTGTTGTAGAAACCTTTGATGAGGAAATTATCGACAAGGCTTTTACACCTTTTGAAAACCTTACGGTAAATGTATCTCTAAAATCAGATGGTACTGTTGCAAAATCAATTGTTGGGAGTATCGTAGAAAGCTTTGGCTATAGTTCTTCAAAAGAACAAGTTGTAAGCCTTTTTCAGAAACCTAGTTTGCAAATTGTTTCTTTAACAATTACTGAAAAAGGCTATTCAACAGTAGATGATAAGGGCGAGATATTGCCCTATATCAAAAGTGATATAGAAAACTTTGATAATCCAAAAGGGGTTATAGGCATACTAGCAAAGCTTTTATATATGCGCTTTTTAAGTGAAAATAATAAGGTTGCTATTGTGAGCTTAGACAACTGTGCTCATAATGGCACTCTATTGAAAAATGCACTTATGCTTTTTGCCTCTACATGGGAAAAGGCTGGAAATGTAACAAAAGAATTTGTACAGTACCTTGAAGATGAGAAAAACATCTCATTTACCTGGAGTATGATTGATAAAATTACTCCTAGACCATCAGAAGAGATTGAAGCTTTGTTAAAGGACGATGGATTTTTTGATGGAAAAATCACAAAAACAGAAAAAAATACATTTGTATCAGCATTTGTTAATGCTGAAGAATGTGAATACTTAGCAATTGAAGATAGGTTTCCAAACGGAAGGCCTGCGCTTGAAAAAACAGGCATTATGTTCGCCGACAGAGAAACAATAGATAAAATAGAAAAGATGAAAGTGTGTACATGTTTAAATCCATTACATACGGCATTAGCAATTTTTGGCTGTTTACTCGAGTATGATTCTATTTCAAAAGAAATGCAAGATCCACTTTTAAAGTTGCTTGTGGAAAAAATTGGTCATGTTGAAGGCATGCCTGTAGTAGTAAACCCAGGGATTATGAGTGCAAAAGACTTTATAGACGAGTGCATTAATAAACGGTTTCCAAATCCTTATGTGCCAGATACACCGCAAAGAATAGCATGCGATACATCTAAGAAAATACCAGTGCGTTTTGGTGAAACCCTAAAAGCATATATTGCTAGCGGAAAAAATGATTTATCATTTTTAAAATATATTCCTTTGGTCTTTGCAGGATGGGCACGTTACCTAATGGGGAAAACTGATGCGTTAAATGCATTTGAACTATCTCCAGACCCTAATTTAGAAAAATATATTCCATATGTTAAAGACATAAAAATTGGTGAAAAGAATGATCTTTCACGAGTAAAAGAACTTTTTTCTTCTAAAGAAGTTTTTGGTATAGACTTATATAATCATGGTCTTGGAACTATTTGTGAAGAGTATTTTGAACAAATGATTGAGGGCAAAGGTGCTGTCAGAGTAACATTGGAATCAGTTATTAATAAATAATATGTAACAATGCAAATAATAGGAGAGTAGATACATGACATCAAGAGAACGATTGCTAGCTGTAATAAATGGGCAAATACCAGATAAAGTTCCCGTTTCCCCGTTTATACAAGAAGAGTTTTTGTCATGGTATTTTAAAAAACAAGAAAATGATAGAGTTATAGATGTTGTTAATATGTCTAAAGAATTACACTTTGATGTAATTACAAAAGAACATTTGTCTAAACCATATTTCTTAAAGAAAAACTATCCTAATTGGGAAGTAGAAGAAAAATATGAAACTGTTGGAGGAAATTATTATAGAAAAACAAAAATTGTTACTCCAGAAAAAACATTTCATCAAGTAGAAGGTGTTCCATATAGTGAAGAATACCTAAGTGGAATTCACTTTATTACGAAAGAGTTTATGATTAATGGTCAAGAAGACTTTGAAATTTTCCAAAAGTACTGCCCAAAGTTTCCTGATGAAGAAAGAAAGTTTATTCAAGAAAAAGCACGCAATGCAAAAAAAATTATTGGTGACTTAGGAATATCTGCTCCTTGGTGCTATGGTGGCGTATTTAATTTAGTCACTACTTTTATTAACATTGAAGACATGCTTGTAGATGCATTAGCAGATGAAGACTATTACAATGAATATATGGGCTTTTTTACCGACATACTACGTACTAATATAGAATGTCACGTAGATTCTGACTATGATGTTGTCGGAGTTCAAGGAAATATGGCAAATGGTTCGATAATGGGAACGAGTCATTTTTCTGAGTTTGTGTTACCATTTGAAAATAAAGCCTATGAGCCAGCAATAGAAGCAAAGGTTCCAATGCTATACCACAATTGCGGAACTGCAAAACACCTATATGACGCTTACAAAAACCTGAACATTCAAATACTGGAAACAATTTCTGAACCACCAAATGGTGATGTAACACTTCAGTATGCAAAGGATTATTTTAAGGACTCTGATCTTGTGCTCTGTGGAACCCTTGACCAAGTAAATTTCTTAAAAACCTGTACTCCAGAAGAAGCACGTAAAGAAGCATATGAAAAGGTAGAAATTGGCAAGCAAGGTGGAAAATATATTTTTGCATGCTCAGACTATATTGAGTATGGAACACCAATTGAAAATGTAAAAGCAATGCTTGATGGAGCGAGAGAAGCTTCGATATATTAATAAAGATAGGGGATAATTATGAAATTCACCATTAATGAAGATTTTTTACTAGAAAATGAAACAGCAAAAAAACTTTTTCATGACTATGCAAAAGAAATGCCAATATTTGACTACCACTGTCACATAAATGTAGATGAAATATTAGAAGACAAGGCGTATGAAAACATCACAGAGCTGTGGTTGGCAGCAGATCACTATAAGTGGAGAGCGATGCGACTTTTTGGTATAGATGAAGATTATATTACTGGTTCAAAAAGTGATTTTGAAAAATTTGAAAAGTATGCTTCAGTGGTTGAATATGCTATTGGTAACCCTATATATCATTGGACACATTTAGAGCTTCAACGATATTTTGATATTTATGAGCCTCTTACTTCAAAAAATGCTAAAGAGATTTATGAACGGGCAAACGCAATGTTGCGAAACGGTTTAACAACACGAAAACTCATTAAAATGAGCAATGTAAAAAGAATTTGCTCTACTGATGACCCAATTGATACCCTTGCTAGTCATATAGCACTTAAGGAAGAAAACTATGAAGTGGATGTAATGCCAACATTTAGACCAGATAATGGCTTAGAAGTTGCACAAGATACATTTATTCCTTGGATTAATAAACTTGGCGAAGTTGTAGGATACAAGATCGATTCTTTAGCAAAATTAAAAAAAGCTTATGAAGAGAGAATGGATTTTTTTGTATCGGTAGGTTGTAAACTTTCTGATCATTCACTATCTGTAATTTCATATAGAGATACATCTGAAAATGAAGTTGCGGAAATTTTCTCTAATGCTATGAATAATAAAACAATTGATGCAGAAAGTGAAGCTAAATATAAATCTCATATGCTCCATTTTTTAGCGGTAAACTATTGTAAGAGAAATTGGACTATGCAACTTCATCTTGGTGCGATTAGGAACAACAACACAAAAATGTTTAATGTTCTTGGTGCAAACACTGGTTACGACTCTATTGATGATAAAAATATTGCTATTGGTCTTTCTAAGTTTTTAGACGCTTGTAATAATGATGGTCTTCCAAAAACAATTCTTTATACATTAAACCCTAAAGATAATTACGTGCTAGGTACAATGATGGGTAACTTTGCTTCAAGCGAAGTTCCGTCAAAGGTTCAGTTTGGTACTGCTTGGTGGTTTAATGATCAAAGAGACGGAATGGTTGAACAAATTAAAGCATTTGCAAACTTAGGCATGATAGCAAAATTTGTAGGTATGCTTACAGATAGTAGAAGTTTTACTTCGTATACCCGACATGAATATTTTAGAAGAATCCTTTGCAACGAGTTTGGTAAAATGGTAGAAAATTCTGAGTTTCCTCAAGACTATTGTGTACTCGGAAAAATTGTACAAGATATTAGCTTTAACAATATTGATTCATATTTTTACAAATAAAAGAGATATATGCTATGAAAGAATTTGACGTAAATAAAAGAGATTCTCAGAGTACTAATGTTGAGCCACTAAGTATCGATAACTTCGATATAGATGCTTATGCAGACTATGAACAAAAACTTGTAGAAGCAAACAAAGCGTTTTACAACGGAACATCTGGTATACAAGTATACAGGCGAGTAAGAGCCGATGGTGTTTTTTTTGATAAGTCAAAAAACTACAAAGAAAGTTTAGAGCTTCAATTGGGTGCGCTAAAAACGAGTATGCAATACAAAGCCGACATAGCAAACTTTCTTGAGCCATGGTATGGAATAGGGTATATTGCATCAAGTTTTGGCAGTGAATATATATGGACTCCAAATCAAGCTCCCGCTGTACATGCAAAGTTTGCAAGTGTTGAAGAAGCATTGCAAGCAGACTATGTACCTCTTAAGGATAGTCCTATTGGCAAGGAAATAATAAACACAATAGATTATTTTTTAACGCAAACGAAAGGCAAAATACCAATGTCCTATAGCGATGTTCAATCTCCTGTAAACATGCTTTCATACTTAGTTCCCATAAATGACTTATTTATAGATTTATTTGAAAGCCCAGAGGATGTAAAAAAACTTACTGAACGTGTTACCGATTTACTTATCGACTTTTTGAAAATTCAACAAGAAATGATTGGTTCGGCTTTAGCGAAACCTGGCCACGGATTTGCGTCTTCAAGAGCATTTGAATCAATGGGAATGTCCGCAGATAACGCAATAATGATTTCACCCGATTCTTATACGGAAGTTTTTAAGGATTCTGATGAAAAAATTGGTAGTACCTTTAATGGCTTGGCCTTCCATTCTTGCGGAACATGGGATATGCATGCAAAAATGGTTCGAGATTTTGATACAATTAAAATTGTAGATGGAGCTTTTTCACCACAAACTGATCCTGCTCCCAACAAACCTTCAGATTTCAAAGCTATTTTTGAAAATTCAAATATTATTGTAAATACAAGATGTGTTGGAACAAAAGATGAAGTGTTACCATATTTTAAAGAAATGATTTCCCCAAACATGAAAGTTATTGCAGTGACGTATTGTGAAGATCCAAAGGACCAAGCAGAATTATATGATGCACTGCATGCTTTGTATAGCTAAAATTAGACAACGGCGTATTTCTTTTTGAAATACGCTTTTTTATGTTCACTTGCCCTCTACAAACCACCTATTGTCTTCATGAAACAGATATGTTTCTCTCCCTTCTACCATTATGGTATATCTATCACCACATCCTCCAACTCGTGTGGAAGCAGCTTTACAAACATGCTTTATTGAATCTACTTCAAAAATTGAGCCATCTTCCCATGTAATTTGAAGGGGCTTTATACAGCCTTTTCTATCATTTTTTAATAGTACATCTACATATACCTTGCGCCGCTCTTCCATATCCTTTTACTCCATTTTTATCCGCAAGAATTACGCAGATTATTATATTTACTTATTTTTACATATACCACTAAAAATAAATCAACAATTAATATCTTAGTGTGTTTATATTTTATATTTAAGCAAAAGTTTTATAATGTTATATAATTAAAATCCCATAAATCTGTGTAATCTGTGGTTACTTCTTCTTACTATTTTACCTACTACTAGAATGGTTTATTTTAAATCCGCAAGAATTACGCAGATTATATATCTGGAGATTACATAACTTCCTGTTTTAGCATTCCTGTGGGCATAGTAATCATGCACTCGGTTTCTTTTACAACTTTCATATCTTGTAATAAAACCGCATTGCGTATTGCATGTTTTCCAAAGCGCTCACGTATTTTTGCTGTTGCCTTTTCTAACTTTTCTCGTTTATGTACTGCTTTTACATCAGTAAACAAATCATGCTGAATGGGAATAGTTTCACTTACTAAGTCTATTGCACAAATACTTAGTGCGCGAACATCGTAATCCCAGGGATAGTTTTTACAAAAAAGAGCAAAGGCACATTCTGCAAGGGCTGATGCATTCATTGTTGGGTAGGGTAGTTTACATTGCCAACCTCTCGAATAAAGTTGATTGTTCTTGATTGAAATTGAAATGCCGGATGCTTTTTGTTTAAAAATCCTTAACTTCCTACTTACATCTTGTACAAGCTCCAACAGTACCTTCCATACTTCTACGTTGTTTTCCAAATCTTGCATAGTGGTAATGCCGTGGCCGATACTCTTTGCAGGAACTACAAAATTTTCATGTGCTACAAGAGAGTTGTCTTCACCGTTTGCATATATCTTTAAAGTAAGCCCATTTTTACCAAGCTTACTTTTTAAAAGACTTGCAGAGGCTTTTGCAATACCTTCTATTGTGTGTATTCCACAATCTTGCAGTTTTATTTTTGTCGCACGCCCAACTCCCAAAAGTTCACTTGCTTCTAGAGGCCATACTTGTGTTCTAAAAGATTTTCTCGTAATGCAAGTAATGGCATCAGGTTTTTTCATATCACTTCCAAGTTTTGCAAAAATTTTATTAAAACTCACTCCAATGGAAACAGTAAGTCCAAGTTCAAAAGTAATAGTTTTTCTAATTTTTTCTGCTATTTCGAAACCACTTCCAAAAATGCCACTCTTAGTAACATCAAGCCAACATTCATCCATGCCATAGCTTTCAATGAGGTCGGTGTAGCGAGAATAAATGCCTTTTGCAAGTCGTGAAAACTTTATGTACTGTTCATAGTGGGGTGGCACAACAACTAAATGGGGACATTTTTGTTTTGCCTGCCAAATAGGCTCGCCAGTTTTTACCCCTAAATCTTTTGCACCGTAATTTTTAGCCAACACAATACCACTCCTGTCTTCTACCGAGCCACAAACGGCAACGCACTTGTCGCGTAAACTCGGATTTAACATACATTCAACTGAGGCATAAAAATTATTCATATCAATGTGTAAAATAACTCGTTCCATATCAATTACTATACAAAGTTAAACTAAACGTATGTATAGTATATAATATAATGTAAATTCTGTCAAGCTAATTCGTGGTGTTAAGCGTAAGAGAAAGGGAACCACAGATGTAAATAATTAGGAATTAGGAATTAGGAATTAGGAATTAAAATGACCAGTCTTGGTGGTATGAGCAAAAAGTCCATTGACACTTAGGGCATGCACTCTTATAATTGCTTTATAGAGGAGAAAGTTATAATGATTATTGAACGTTATTTTGAAGACCCATCTACATTGCATGTAGGAACCTGCGAAAATAGATCATATTATGTTCCAACCTCGCATGAGTGCGAGTTTACACAAATGGAATCCTCTGATAGGGTAACAATGCTTTCGGATGATAATTGGTATTTTCATTTATATAAAAACCCCTTCGACGTAGAACCTTTTTTTGAGATAGACTTTGAGGGAAACAATTTTCACAGAACGAGTGTTCCCAATTGCTGGCAAATGCAAGGTTACGACAAACATCAGTATACAAATGTGGCCTATCCGTTTCCCTTTGATCCGCCCTATGTACCCACAGAAAATCCCTGTGGAGCTTATTTAAAAGAATTCTGTATATTTGATACTGAGCATTCTAAGAAACACTATCTCAATTTTGAAGGGGTAGATTCTTGTTTCTATGTATGGATAAACGGCCAATTTGTTGGTTACAGCCAAGTGTCACATTCAACGAGCGAATTTGATATTACAGACTATGTACAGTTTGGAGAAAATACACTGGCTGTTCTTGTACTTAAATGGTGCGATGGAAGTTACCTTGAAGACCAAGATAAGTTTAGAATGTCAGGGATTTTTAGAGATGTGTATATTATGCATAGGCCTGAAAATCACATTCGAGATTACTACATAAAAACAAAGTTAGATAAAACATATAAGCATGCAACAATTGAAGTAGATTTTGATTGGGTTGGAAAAGAAAAAGAACTTATTGTTACACTAATTGACCCCAATGGTGAAGTTTTAGAGGAAAGAAAGTCAAATGGCAACGATGTTTCGTTTACTATTCAAGATGCATGCTTGTGGAATGCAGAAAGTCCAGATCAATACAGGGTAATCATACAAGCAGATGATGAAGTAATAGCACAAGAACTATGTGTGTGCGTTTTTGAAATTAAAGGAAAAGTATTTCTAGTTAATGGAAAACCAGTAACATTTAAAGGGGTCAACCGCCACGACTCAGACCCAGTAACAGGCTACACTATAAATGAAGATCAGCTTCTTAAGGATCTTGCTCTTATGAAACTTCATAACTTTAATGCTATTAGAACAAGTCATTATCCAAATGCACCGTGGGCAACGAAACTGTTTGCAAGTTTTGGCTTTTATGTTATTGCCGAAAGCGATTTGGAAATACATGGCACCACAACTATTTATAATGGTGGCGGCGATGGATGGATTTACGACAAACCATTTAGAAACGACAGAACGTATGGGATGCTTTGCCATGATATACGCTTTGAAAATGCCATACTTGATAGAGTGCAAAGAAATGTAATAAGAGATAAAAATTCTGGTTGCGTTGTGCTTTGGTCACTTGGAAATGAATCAGGATATGGGCCAAATATGGAAAAAGCAGCCGCATGGATAAAGTCCTTTGATAAAGATATGCTTGTACACTACGAGGGAAGTATTCATCAAATGGAAGGCTATCACAACGATGTAACAAACATTGACGTATTTAGCCACATGTATGCCCCAACAGAAGACATAGATATAATAATGAATACCTTTTTAGATAAGCCCTTTATACAGTGTGAGTTTGTTCATGCGATGGGTAATGGGCCTGGAGATATTGAAGATTATTTTGAACAAATATACAAGTATGATGCGTTTATAGGCGGCTTTGTGTGGGAGTGGTGTGATCATGCAATCTATATGGGAAAAACAGAAGAAGGTATGGATAAGTACTACTATGGGGGCGACTTTGGGGAGTTTCCCCATGACGGAAACTTCTGTATGGATGGCTTAGTATATCCAAATAGAAAACCACATACTGGTCTTTTAGAATGGAAAAACTGTGCCCGTCCAATGCGCGTTAAAGCAATTGATATAGAAAAAGGACTTTTTTCTATACAAAACACACTCGACTTTACCAATTTAAACGACTTCTTTTTTGCCTATTTTGAGGTGGTACAAAATGGACTTGTTGTTGAGAAAGGTATTCTTGATAGTTTAGATATTCCACCGAGAGAAGTAAAAGAAGTTCGTATTCCATATACTATGCCTACGACTGGAAATTGCTATTTGAGAGTAAAGTGTTTAATTGCCACTGATTGCATTTTTGGAATAGAAGATGATGAAATGGGATTTGATGAAATCCTCCTTAAAAAAGAATTAAAAGAAAAACATGAATGCAGTACTAAAGCAAGTGTAAAAATCCGCGAAACAGAAAGAGCGTTTGTTCTTGATGGCGCAAAATTTAAATACACTTTTAACCGCCTTACGGGAATGTTTGATTCGCTCGTAAAAGACAATGTATCAATACTTGAAAAACCAATGGAAATAAACATTTGGAGAGCTCCTACTGACAACGATAGAGTAGTGCGCCTTGACTGGGAAAAGGCAGGCTACGACAGAAAGACAGTGAAAGTGTATGAAACAAGCATACAAAGTGAAGAATCTTGTGTCAAAATATATACAAACTTTAGTGTTTCTGCAGTTTTTATACAGCGAATACTCGAAATAAAAGCGTGCTTTACTGTCTATTATGATGGAACTATAAATGTGCACATGGACGTTGAAAAAAATACAGCGTTTCCCTTTTTGCCACGCTTTGGTCTTAGATTCTTTTTACCGAAAGATTTTAGCAACTGTACCTACCTTGGCTATGGTCCAAATGAAAGCTATATTGATAAACGACGTAGTTCATATTACGGATTATTTACTGCAACAGTTCCTGACTTACATGAAGATTATATTAAACCACAGGAAAATGGAAGCCATTGGGGATGCTCAGAAGTAAAACTAATAAACAGCAATGACTTTGCACTAAAGGCAGAAGCCAACGATTTTAGTTTTAATGCTTCATCATATACTCAAGAAGAATTAGGCAAAAAAGCACATAATTTTGAGCTTGTAGAAAGCTCCTATACAGTGCTTTGTTTAGATTCACATATGTCGGGCATTGGTTCAGGAAGTTGCGGGCCTCAATTAAAGGAAAAATACCAAGTAAATGATAAAAGCTTTTCTCTTGATTTTACGTTACAACTAGGAATGTAGCGAAAAAAAACGTATTATTCTCTTGACAACTCAATGTTCATGCTCTACACTTATTATAGGAGAGTTTTTAAAATTGAAACATACCCACGTTTTTTTTGTTGTAATAATTTTACTCGCCTCAATTGCATCGTATGAGCAAGCATCAAAAGTAGAAAAAATTGATTTAGAAGAAACAAAAGCACTACTCGATATCTATTCAGAACGAATTGCTACAATTATTGATGGGACAATAAAAGCTACCGCTATACTCGAAGAGCTCGTTATACTTCATAATGGCAACGCACCAATTGATGAAGTTGCAAGATTAAGTAAGGTTTTGTTTGACGATGAAATTCATATAAATTTAAGTTATGCTCCCGATGGAATTGTTGCATATACGTATCCGCTTGAAGGAAATGAAGAGGCACTAGGTCACAATCTAATTGAAGATCCCATTACAAAAAATGATGCAATGAAGGCAATAGATACAGGTAACGCTTCTTTATCAAAACCATATCTCTTAAGACAAGGAAAGGTTGCCGCAGTAGTACGCGACCCTGTATACATTATCCAAGATGGAGAAGAAGTTTTTTGGGGTTTTATTGCAATTGCTATGCGCACTGCTACTGGTCTTATTATGCATTCAGATATTGATAGTCTTGAAAGATTCGATTACGGGTATAAGCTTTCGTATGATTACGAAAATGAAATGATAGAAATATTTCGTTCAGAAAATTTTGATTCTACGAGAGAAGCATTTGTGAATACCTTTAATACTCGCTATGGCGAGTGGGAGCTTACGCTGTATCATGTTTTAACTACAACAGAAAAGATAACCTATATATTGTCATTTTCTGTTATGTGTTTCGCATTGGGCTACCTTCTGTTTTTTTCAGTTATACATTTAATACGAGTACTTAAAAAAAAGTAATTGCGTATATCGCAAGGGATAATATAGTTTTTTTACGTGTGTAAATTGTTAAAAAAAAGATATTTTTTTTAAGTTCTGGTATTGACAAAAAAACCTTTTTTTTATAAAATAATTAACGTGTTCAGTATAGAACATCATTCCCCTGTAGCTCAGTTGGCAGAGCAACAGACTGTTAATCTGTGGGTCACTGGTTCAAGCCCAGTCGGGGGAGCGAAAAGCTAAGGAATTGTTTAGGCAGTTTCTTAGCTTTTTTTATGCACATTTGAATATGTATTATAGCTTTCAAGTCTTTAGAAGTTGTACCATAAATTTCTTTTCGTTACAAATTTTCTCAATCAACAAAGAGTTTATCAAAAATTTTCAATATATAAATTTTTATTTTTTTTCAAATATCATGATATTACTAGTTGCTTTTTTTTATTGATAGGTTTACAATGTATCTATAGTACAATATTTTGAGGGGTTCTATGGACGTCCAATTGCAAGAATTAATTGACAAAATCAAAA
>CAYJPS010000010.1:0-41367 GCA_964372135.1 uncultured Treponemataceae bacterium
AGCATATAAAAAATATAAAGAAATTATGAGTGCAGTAGAGCCAACTGTAGATATTATTGAAAGACTTATTCCAATATTTAATTTCAAAGCGTAGTAGTATAGCAAATAGAAATCCATGAGCTTTCTTGATAGTAAAAGGGGCAAAAAGTATATATAATTGTTTTTTAGACACATATCTTGACAAATTATTATATTGGTAATATTCTCTATATATGAATAAAAATCGTCTACAACAACAGTTAGATTTCATAATTGAAGTCGATAAATTAAAACATATAATGCGGCGAACCATTTTAATTGATGAGTCTCGTCGTGAAAATGATGCAGAGCACTCGTGGCATTTAGCAATGGCCGCAATTATTTTACAAGAATATGCTGTTGAGAAAATTATCATGGAGCGTATATTAAAAATGGTAGCCATCCACGATCTAGTGGAAATTTATGCAGGCGATACATTTGCATTTGACGTAGAAGCAAATAAAGATAAAGAAAAGCGAGAAATGGAAGCAGCTGACACCTTGTTTGCCCAATTGCCAACTGAACAAGCTACTGAGCTTAGAGCATTATGGGAAGAATTTGACAGGATGGATACAGCAGATTCCCGCTTTGCCGCAAGCTTAGACAGGCTTCAACCATTTATGCATAATACTAGAACTGGTGGGCACACATGGATAAAAGGGAGTGCATCAAAAGCTCAAGTTTTAGAGCGAATGGAACCTGTTAGAATAGGCACTCCAGATATTTGGCCCTGGGTTTTAGAAAATATCGAAAATGGCTTAAAGCAAGGTTGGATACTACCGTAACTTACAAATTTTTTCCATTTGTTTTTATTACATCTTTATACCAATAGGCACTGTCTTTTAACGTTCTTGTTTGTGTTTCATAGTCAACATGCACTAGTCCGAATCTTTCACTGTATCCTGAGTGCCATTCAAAATTATCAAGTAGTGACCACTGGAAATAGCCTCTAATATCTGCTCCCTCATCACAAGCTTTAGAAAGTTCTCGTAAATAACGATGTAAAAAATCAATACGCTGTGGGTCATGAACTTTTCCATCCAAACTTACTGAGTCAGTATTTGATAAACCATTCTCTGTAATATATATTGACTTTTTATATCGTTCACTGATGAGCTTTGGAAGCCAAAGTAAACTTTCAGGTGTTACTGGCCAGTTTAATGCAGTTCGAGGATAACCAGGACTTCTAGTAACGAAGCGATATCCACCATTCCCGTCAGACTCTACAATTCTACCATTGTAAATATTATGGCCGTGAAAATCTACTTTTTCTGTTATAAGCTTAAAATCAGTTGGTCCAATCTTTGGCATATCTTCTGAAAAAAGTTCGTAAGCTTTTTTAGGATAGTCTCCTAAATACATCGCATCGTTCCAATATGATAGACAAAAAGCGTTAAAATCGCTTCCATTAGGCTCATGAACAATATCTAACTGCGCGTGCATGCATGCTTCTATATCCTCTTTTTTGTTTGTTGCAGGGTAATGCGCAGAACATGTTGGCGCCATACCAACTTTTATATCTTTTGTTGAATTTGCTCTGAGTGCTTGCACTGCCTTTCCATGTGCCATTAAAATATTGTGAGCCATTTGCATAATATCGCGCCTTGGCATTTTTAACCCAGGTGCATGTATACCTGTTTCGTATCCTAGAACTGTTGTACACTGTGGCTCATTAAAAGTAAAAAAGTTTTGAACCCTATCTCCAAAGTTCTTGCCAATAGTTGCGGCATATTCGGCAAACCAGTCAACACTTTCCGGATTTAAAAAGCCACCTCGCTGATATACTGAGTAGGGCATATCCCAGTGAAAAAGAGTAGCAAATGGAATAATATTTTTTTCAAGTAAGGCATCAATAAGACGGTTGTAAAAATCGATTCCTTTTTGATTTACTGAGCCTGTTCCATTTGGAATAATTCTTGGCCAGGCAAATGAAAATCTATATGCATCTAAACCAAGGTCTGCCATAATATCAACATCTTCTTGGTACCTGTGATAGTGGTCGCAAGCAGTATCCCCTGTGTGACCATCAAATACCTTCCCTGGTGTTTTACAAAAAACATCCCAAGTAGATAATGATTTTCCGTCTTCATACGCAGCCCCTTCAATTTGAAAACTTGCAGTGGCAGCCCCCCAAATAAAATCCTTCGAAAAAGCCATACTTTTACTCCTAAAATAAATGTAAGATAAGTATAGTGCTTAGACGTATTTATGTCAAACCTGATATTTAAAATATAAAAGCCATTGTCTTTTGACAATGGCTTTTAACTATATAACTAAAATCTTAGTTTACATAAGCAGCAGCATTTTCACCTGCAATAAGGCCAAATACAACTATGTCAGCAACAGCGTTTCCACCTAAGCGGTTTCCACCATGAATATCACCTGTAACTTCACCAGCAGCAAAGAGACCAGGAATTGTTTCTCCATTAGGAGTTAATACTTCTGTTTCAGTGTTAATTGAAACACCACCCATAGTGTGGTGAACACCAGGCGCTATTTTTATAGCATAGTATGGACCAGTTGATAAATCGTGTTCCATAGCTGTTGTTCGACCAAACTCTGTATCGTTTTGGTTTGCTACAATTGTGTTCCAATTTTCTAATGTTTCAGCTAAAGTTGCAGGGTCTGCACCAATTTCTTTAGCTAAATCTTCAATTGTTTCACCTTGAGCTGTTAAACCATTTGTTACATATTTTTCTGTAGCTTTTAAGCCTTCTCGTAGGTTTTGATCGAAAATAACATACGCATAGCCACCTTCTTGTGAAATTTCTGCAGCAGAAACAACATCACGAGTTCCCATTTCGTTAACGAAACGTTTACCTTCTTGGTTTACAAGAATAGCTCCATCTCCACGAACACCTTCAGTAATCATAATACTTGACGCTTGGTGTACTGTTGGATGAATTTGAATTTGTTCAACATCTTTAAGTCCAGCACCTACTGCTTCAGCCATAACAATACCGTCACCAGTTGCTCCAGAGTGGTTTGTTGTTACGAATCCTTTTAAGTCTTCTCTGTATGATGCATAAAGATCTTCATTTGCACCAAAACCACCAGCTGCGATAATAACAGCTTTTGCATTAATAGTGTATTCAGTGTCTAAAGAGTTTGCTTTAAGTCCAACAGCTTTGTTTCCGTCCATTAGAATTTCTGTAGCTGTAGTATTGTAACGAACATCAATGTCTAAGTCTTCAACTTTTTCTACAAATTTTTCTACTAAGAAAGCACCAATTGCAGCGCCGCCTTCTGGTTGGTGTATTCTTGATACACTTGCTCCACCTGAAAATGAAACTTGTACTAATGGAGCACCAATAGTTCCAAGCCATTCAACAGCTTCAGCAGAATTTTCAGCCATTACTTGAACAAGTTCTGGGTTAGCTTCGTTGTATCCACCTTTTAATGTGTCTTGAACGAATAGTTCTACAGAGTCTTCAACACCTTCTTTTTCTTGGATTGAAGTTTCTGCAGCATTCATACCACCAGTTGCTTTAACAGTGTTACCACCTGCAAATGGCATTTTTTCAATAATGATAACTTCTTTTCCAAGTTGTGTAGCTTCAATAGCAGCAACCATACCAGCGCCACCAGCGCCAATAATAGCAATGTCAACATCAATAGTTTCTGCTTTTTTTTCTACATTACCAGCTTGCTTAGCACTCATGTAATCACTTACATTTAAGCCAGCATTTTCAATAGCCATTTTTGCAGCATCTAAAATTGCAATACTTGTTACTGTAGCTCCTGCAACAGCGTCTAAGTTTACAGTTTGATTTTCTACAACTAAAGCTGGAATAGTATCAATTGCTGCAGTACCAATGCTTGGTGTTTCTGCATGTTCTGTAACTTCTAAAGAAGTAATAGTAGCTCCATCAAATCCCATTTCAACGGTTATATCTCCGCCAAAACCTTTTGCGGTACCTGTTTGTTTGTTACCGCCACCGCATGCAACCAAAGAAAAGATGATTGCGCTTGACAATAAAATTGTCAATAACTTTTTCATAGTCATTCCTTAATAAATAAAAAAATATATATTAGTTTAAAACTAACGTCATGAATATACTATTTTTTGGGAATTTAGTCAATATTTTTTTATCGATATTTTAGTGAATAGTAAACTTAAACTAACTTTTTTTAGATGGTATACTATACGCATATAGGAGGTCTGTGTGCTATATAATAATAAAGAAATTTCAAAACTTGGTTTAGGGTTGATGCGCTTACCCATGTTAGATAAAGAAGTTGATATTGAAAAGACAAAGGAGATGGTAGATTTGCTCATTGAAAATGGATTTACCTATTTTGATACCGCTTATGGGTATCATGATCAGAAATCTGAAATTGTTGCAAAGAAGGTGCTAGTAGAGAGGTATCCACGAGAAAGTTTTCAATTAACGACAAAGCTTCCGGCTTGGTTTGGTGCAAAAAATGAAGCAGAAGCACAACAAATGTTTTATACTTCTTTGGAACGCACTGGAGTTGAGTACTTCGATTTTTTTCTTTTGCACAATTTGGGCGGAAAGCGTACACGATTATTTGATGATTATCATATCTGGGATTTCTTAACTGAACAAAAAAAATTGGGAAAAATAAAAAAGCTTGGCTTTTCAATGCATGACACAGCTGATGCGCTTGAAACCATTCTACAAGCACACAGTGATGTTGATTTTGTGCAACTTCAGATAAATTATGCAGATTGGAATAATGTAACAATACAGTCAAAAAAGTGTTATGAAGTTGCTCGAAAATATGGTAAAGAAATAATTATAATGGAACCAATAAGGGGTGGGCTTCTTGCAAATCCACCTAAAGAGGTCGCAGAAATACTAAAAGCTGCTGATAAAGATCAATCGTTTGCATCGTGGGCTCTGCGTTATGCGGCATCACTTGATGGAATAATAACAGTTTTAAGTGGAATGTCAAATATTGAGCAGGTAACTGAAAATATTTCATTTATGAAAGACTTCAAACCACTTACAGAATCTGAAAAAAATACTATACAAAAGGCACAGGAAGCAATGGCGAAAATTCCATCTATTCCATGTACAAGCTGCTATTATTGTGTTAAAGATTGTCCATGTGCTATACCAATTCCTGATATGCTAGGTTCTATGAATAAAAAACTCATCTACAATGATATTCCGTCTGCAAAGGGATCTTATGCATTTTTTTCTAACCTGAATGGGGTAAAAGCTAGTGCATGCATTAAATGCGGATTATGTGAAAGCGTATGCCCGCAAAAGATTAGCATAATATCGGAACTAGAAACAATTGTAAAAGAACTGGAAGCAAATTAATTGTAAAAATTGACACGACGTCAATTTTTACGTCGTTTTACCCAATTGCCCACATGCTCCGCCAATGGTTCTCCCTCGTTTTAAACGTATCGTTACGTTTAGTCCTGCACGCTCTAACATATTTTGAAAAGATTTTACTTCACTTTTTGTTGGTTCTACAAAATCAATATTTTCAACGGGATTCCATGGTATAAGATTTACATGCACAGGCAATTTTTTTGAAAAATCAATTAACTTCATAGCATTGTCTTTGCCTGTATTTACCCCACCTAAAAGTGGAACCTCTAGGGTAGTTCGTTTTCCAGTTTTATTGCTATAGTATTCGATAGATTTTGATAAATCCTTTAGGGAATTACCTTTAGAAATGGGCATGATTTTATTACGTAACTCTTCATCGGCAGTAGTGAGAGAAATTGCAAGTTTAATTGTTGGACCATTATCCGCAAGGTCATATATACCCTTAATTAAACCACATGTTGATAAAGTAACGCGTCGTAATGAGAGATTTCGCCCATCTTTATGCGACAAAATTTCGAGGGTTTTCCTGATGGCGTCTAGGTTCATCATTGGTTCACCCATACCCATAAAAACAATATTTTGAAGGGTACCAGCATGATGTTCAAGGTATAAAAACTGTTCAACAATCTCAGCTACACTTAAATTCCTTGCAAGTCCTAAAGTTCCCGTTTTACAAAATGCACATCCCATTGAACAGCCTGCTTGGCATGAAACGCAAGCTGTCTTTCTTCCCTCTGAGTCAATAAGCAATACTGTTTCTATCATAAAACCATCGCTCAGTTTTATTTGTAGTTTTATTGTTCCATCAGGATCCTCAAGAACTTGTTCTACTGTAGATGAAAAAAGTGATGTGCTTTCAGTTAATCTTTTTCTCAATTCTAAGGAAATATTTGTCATATCATCGAAACTTTGTACGCCTTTCGAAATCCACTTAAAAATTTGCTTAGAAACAAAGGATGGTGCGCCATGTACGTATTGCAAAATTTCGCTTGGTAATAAACCAGTAAAACTCATAGAATCCACAATTATTGAATCCTTTTTAACATTTCTGATATTTCATGATTTCTAACACCAGCATCCATTGAAGATTTAAGAACTTCAATGGCCAATGATTTTTGATTTGTTCTTAAATAACAGTCTGCCAGTTCAATATACAAGCGATAATTGGTGAATTTCGATTGTCTCAAACGTGAAAAACTAAGAATAGCTTCGTCAAATTTTCCCAACTCTTTTGATATTAATGCGAGACCAAATATTGCGTAAACATCATATTCAATATTTATTGCTTTATTATAACAATCATATGCTTTTTCTATATCTCCAACATTTCTATAAGAGTCTCCTGCGCGCGTAAGTATTACTTTGTTTTCAGGATCAAACTCTAATATTTTATTCCAACATTCAATTGACCTTTCATGATCATTTTTTCCTCTATAACAATCTGCTAATCCAAATAAAGCAAAAAAATTATTACATTCAATCTTTAATGCTTCTTCAAAATAATGAATAGCTTGATCATACGCCTTTAATTTTTTATAACAATTTCCTATGGAAGTAAATACACGAATATCTCCAGTTCCTTCACTTATATCAAGCATACGTGACCAAAAGTATAAGGCATTTTTGTATTCTTTAAAATCATAATAAAGATTACCCAATCCAATTAAAGCGTACGCATTTTCCTCTTCAATATCTAAGACTTTTAGATATACTTCCTCAGACTTAGTGATATTATGAATTTTCCGATATGCGTCCGCAATTCTTGTTAACACAGAAACATTTTTTTCATCTAACAATAAATATTTTTCCCAAACTTCTATTGCTAGTGGTAGCTTATTAAGCGCTCTATATGAATCTGCTAATCCGAACAAAGCATAGTTATTCTCTGGATAAGAATCTAAACATACCGTGTAGTAATCAATTGCTTTCGGAAAATTTCTCTTTTTACGTTCTGTATCTCCAAGCCCAACTAGTGCGTAATTATTATTTTTGTCGATAGCTAGTATTTCAAAAAAAATATTTTCTGCATTTTGTATGTTGTTCTCTTTTAAAAATGCATAACCCTTCTTTGATAACTCAGAAAGCGTGTCTTCTGTATTTTGTGAGTCTGAAATTACTAATTCATCTTTCTGTTTATCCATATATATCCTTATATTTTCGTTTAATCTTCTTGTAACATTTGGGAAACAACACTTGCAATTTTTTCAAGCAAAGGCTCTGATTTTGCCTTATTGTGTGCTAGTAGGTAATATTTAAGTGCAGACAATTCATCACCTTCTTTTTTATACGAATCGCCGATTCTATTTAGCCCGTCAGAATATCCTGTAGTTACGAATAAACGCGTGGCTGAAGAAATATCTCCCTCATTAAAAAGTGTATTTCCTCTCCGATTTAATTGTACCTTTTGTTCTGAAGATAATGAAGTAAGAGGTGCATCAGATGTTTTTATAAAACCACCAGAGGACTTATGCGACTTTATTATTTTTAATGCTTCATTACTCACTGCAATCTCCAAAATATAATTAATATGAATAGAATTCTAAAATAGAATGTCCATATATCCGAGTGTCTTTTTTTTGCAAATCTCCAATTTTGTCAGACATCTTTCTTTCTTGAGGTCTGTGAATTAATAAAAGACCATCTTTATTCAAAATTTTTCTAGTATCAACAATTTTTACAAGATCTTCATGATACTTATACGGAAATGGAGGATCAAAAAAAATTATATCAAACGTATTTTTACATCTTTTTAAATACAATTCCACTGCCATAAATTTGCATTCAATTTTTTTTCCTAAATCAATTTCACTCATTGAAATATTTTGCAATAAGGTATCCACTTTTACTTTGTCTTTTTCGCATAAAACAACACGGTCTGCTCCCCTTGAAGAAGCTTCCAACGCTATTATGCCACTACCTGAAAACATATCTAAAAAAGACTTTCCGTCCAGCGGTCCCAGTATAGAAAAAAACGACTCACGCATCTTATCCATTGCAGGCCTAATTATCCCATCAGGGCATGTAATTGTTCTTCCTTTTAGTTTTCCACCTGTAATTCGCAAATTATTTCTTCCCCTGTTTTTTTATAATTCCCTCAGCTGCTCTCATTCCTGAAGCCCATGCTGCTGTAATCCCCCTCGAAGTACCTGCACCATCCCCAATTAGATAAACATCTTCACATGCCATAAAATGTTCATTTATAAAAATTGGTTTATTTGCATATAGTTTTATCTCTGGATAATACATAATTGTACTTGGATGCAAAATTCCAGGAATAATAGTATCTAGTTTTTTTAATGCTTTCCAAATAGATTGTAAAAATTTTGATGGCATAGCCAAAGATATATCACCTGGAGTTGCACTTTTTAGTGTAGGTTCAAAATCATACAAATCTGTATTTAAACCTTTTAAGGTAGTTCTTTTGCCTAACCTAAAATCACCTACACGTTGCATTATGGGGTGTCCACCTCCAGTAAGCATAGCCAAAGAGCCTAAATACTCTGCATAATCTTGGCCTGATGCTAATGGTTCGGTAAATGAAACTGACCGCAACATTGCAAAATTTACTAAACCAGTAGAAGGCCTATCTTCTGAATATGCATGTCCATTTACACTATAATAAACTTCCCCTCGTGTACTCGTATATCTTTCTTGTACAACATGGGCAGATCCAGAATTTGTACAAAATGTTCTTGTCTTTTCAGGAAAGAGAAACTTAGGATCATAATAATCTTTTACAATAGGGTAGTGTTCCTCTTTTGTTTCAATGCGAACTCCAACATCAATACTATTATCGCTATACTCTATGTCTAAGTCTTGCATAACTTTACGTAAAAAATCAAAACCATGGCGACCTGGAGCAAGAATTAAGCTCTTATATTCGATATCTCTTTTATCCGTTGTTATTATATGTTTTTGTTTATTGGCGCTAATCATAGTTTCACCAAAACTAAAAACCACACCTTTACTTTCTAAGTCAGCCGTTAACCTATGTATTAATTTAATACCACCATCTGTTCCTAAATGAGACTGCCGTATTTGTAATAAGGTAACTCCTATTCTTTCGGCTCTTTTTGAATATGTTTCCACATTTATTTTATCGAGTATATTTGGTTTTAAGAATTTTTCAACTTTTTCAAGATATACTGCAGCTGAGTCATTGGACCAATACTCATAAGGGAAACCTACTGGATATGTAAAGTTCATTTTACAATCATTACGAAGACCTCCTGATGAAATCTTCGCACTTTCTAGTATAAGTATTTTTATACTAGAATTATGTTCAAGCAGCTCAAAGGCAGCACCAAGCGCGGCGGGACCTGAACCTATAATAATACAATCAAATTTTTCCATTTTCCCTCTTCTAAACTATAGTATAACCCAAAAAAAGATATTTTTCAAGTTTAATTTTGCACACTTTGTATTTTTTTATTACATAATATAAACATAATTTTCAAAAAGACTTGAATATAATAGGCATTTTTGGTATAATACTTTCAAACCTTGGAGAGTAGGATGGTTTGTCTCATAACCTTGCCCCTCTTCCAAAAGACCATAAGGAGTATACATTGAGAAAGTATGAACTTATGACAATTTTCCCTTTAGAGGAAGACTTGTCAAAAAGCGCCATGGAAAAAGTACGAAAAGTATTAACTGATTTTGGTGCTCAAATCGAAAGCGAAGACGCCTTTGGCGATCGAGACCTTTGTTATGAAATTAAGAAAAAAAGCAGAGGTAAATTTATCCTGTTTAATCTTAAATTAAACCCTTCGAAAATTGTAGATATTGATAAGCAATTCAAATTAATCGACAATCTTATGAAATTTATGTTCGTTAGAGTAGACGAATAGAGGTAGTATATGGCCGATCTAAACCATGTGATGCTGATAGGACGTCTTACTCGAGATGCAGAATTAAAATATACCCAAAACGGCTTTGCAATTTCGAATTTTTCAATTGCAGTCAATCGTCGTAGAAAAAATGGCGATCAATGGGTTGACGAAGTGAGTTATTTTGAAATTAATTTATTCGGAAAGTCTGCTGAAAGTTTAAAGCAATATTTACTCAAAGGTAAGCAAATTGCAGTAGACGGTGAGTTACGACAAGACCGCTGGGAACAAGATGGACAATCAAGAAGTAAAGTAATTATTGTAGCAAACAATGTTCAACTCTTGGGTGGAAATACTGGATCTAATCAAGGTTCATCATTTTCTCGTCCAGAACAACCAAGCAATAATGGATATCAGCAACAGTCAAACAACTTTCAAAATTCATATGAAAGTGGACCGGCATATAGTGCAAACGATTCCGATTTTCCGGAAGATATTCCATTTTAATTTACGAGGAGACAATCATGTCAGATGAAATAATGAATGAAGAAAGCGTTTCAATGCAATCAGCAATGGATACAAGCATGAAAATGAGTGATATCATGAAAGAAAGTGATGCACGCGATGGTGAAGACCGAGGTGGTCGTGGAAAACCAAAACAATTTTTTAGAAAAAAAGTTTGCAGATTTTGTGCAAACAAAGTAAAAATTGACTACAAAGATCCAGACGCCTTAAAACGTTTCACTACAGAACGAGGAAAAATTCTTCCTCGAAGAATAACTGGTACTTGTGCAAAGCACCAACGACGATTAGCATTAGAAATTAAAAGAGCAAGAGCTATTTGTCTTTTACCTTTTGTTGCTGACTAATCAAACGAAAGAAGTATTAACGAAAATGTAATGCAACGATCCAACTCCTGGTAACGTTGCATAATTTTCATGAGAACTAAAAAAAATCGTAACTGATTTTTTTCATTTACAATTGCTATGCGTTGCTTTAACTATTGTAAATGCATGTTCTCTATAAGCATCTTTGATGCTAATTATATAGGAGCTTGAAAATGAAAGTATTTTTAAATGCAGATGTAAAACACCTTGGAGAAGAAGGTGATGTTAAAATGGTTGCTAACGGTTATGCTAGAAACTATTTATTCCCACGAAACCTTGCACTTCCTTACAATGAAGTAACTATTGCTCATTTTGAAGGTAGAAAAGAAGAAATTGAATCAAAGAAAGTTGCAAAGAGAGCTGAATCAGCTAGCTTAGCTGAAAAACTTAGCGCACATTCAATTACTATTGTTATGCCAGCAGGACCTAATGGAAAACTATATGGTGCCGTGACTTCTCAAACTATTGCAGAATATCTTAATAAAGATGGCTTTGAAATAGAACGAAAACGAATTGAAGTACCAGGATTAACAATCAAATCAGTTGGTAAATATTCTGTACGCATTCGTTTGTATGAAGCTACATCAGCCGAAGTTTCTATATCTATTGAACCTCAAGAAGAAGCAAAACCTACAAAGTCTTCTTCAACAAAGGGAAAAGAAAGAAGACCTGTTGCAGCTGAAGAAGTTGAAGTAAAGGAAGTTTCAACAGAAGAACCTGAATCAACTCAAGAAGCATCAACAGAAAACGAATAGGAGAATAACATATGGCTCAACTCAAGGATAAGGTTCCCCCTCACAATTTAGATGCTGAACAAGCAACTTTGGGTGCCTTGCTCCTTGATTGGGACGTACTAGGTGATGTGCTCAGGTATTTAAGACCTGAGCGTTTTTATTCTCTACAGAATCAACGAATTTTCTCTGCGATGCTTTCTTTGTATGGAGAAGGTGTTCGTGGAGATTTAATTACTTTAATCGAAAAATTACGTTCTTTAGGCGACTTAGACGCTGCTGGAGGACTTGCCTACGTTAGTGCATTAACGAACACCGTTGGTACAAGTGCAAATATTGAATATTATGCAAAACTTGTATTAGATCTTTCAGTTCGTCGCGAATTAATAAAAACATCTTCAAAAATTGTACAAAACTCACATGATGAAACACTAGACAGTAGAACAGTATTAGAAGAAGCTCAAAAGGGAATATTTGATTTAACTGATATTAATGCAACACATGCTATATATGAGGCAGATACCTTAGTTAAGGATGCTATAGAAAGAATTGAAAAATTATATTCAAACAAGCATGCATTTACAGGTGTCCCATCAGGGTTTCAACGACTTGATGAAATGACTAATGGCTTTCAAGATTCCGAATTTATTATAATTGGTGCTCGTCCATCAATGGGGAAAACTGCGATTGCTCTTTCTATGTTTCATCATATTGCTGTAGAACAATCAATACCTGCTGCGTTTTTTTCATTAGAAATGGCACATACTACACTTATGCAGCGTTTGCTTTCTCAAGATGCTCGCATTAGAGCTGATTTATTACGAAGCGGATTTTTAAAACGAGAGCACTTTACTCATTTAATGCATGCAGCAGGTCGCTTGTATCAAGCACCAATTTATATCGTTGATACTCCAAATATGAAGCTCTTAGATTTACGTGCTATAGCACGAAGACTTAAAATTGATAAAAAAGTTAAAATAATTTTTATAGACTATATTGGGTTAATACAAAGTGAAAATAGTTCTATACCAAGGCATGAGCAAATAGCAGAAATTTCACGCTCATTAAAAAGCTTAGCACGCGAATTAGAAATCCCAATCGTTGTGCTTTCACAGGTTAGACGTGATGCAGAGTTAAAAGAGCCAACACTTGCCGACTTACGCGAATCTGGGTCCATTGAGCAAGATGCAGACGTAGTTATGTTTATTCACCGTGAAAGACAAAGCGGGGTAGAAGACGCTACCGCACATCACGATGCAAAGCTCATTGTTGCAAAACAGCGTAATGGCCCTATTGGTCATCTAGCATTAGCTTTTATTCCAGCTTACGCTACCTTTGAAAATTTATCTAATCAATAACTATTACCTTTGAAGCACGGAAATCAATTTTGAATACTAATTAAATTTAGCCACAGATGAACAGGATGTAAAGGATGTTTTTTTGTGGTGTAAAGGGAAAAAGTACCATTATCCTGTTTTATCCTGTATATCAGCGACTATAAAAAGGACACGTTTGGATGAAAATTGATTTCCCGGCCTTTGATGTTCTCGCTAGAATTCTAACCACGTTCCATCTTCACTAATATACCAATTTTTTATAAGCCTCTTGGTTTGTGCATTAAACCAAGAAACACTTCCGTCCTTATTTAATACAGCTAAGTTTGTCCGCGTGCCAACAATTTGCATTGGTAATGAAGCAGATTGAGCAATTCTTGTTAGTTGTTTTTGTTGCAATGTTACTGAGTATATTTGAGTCCTTCCTACATTTGTGTATAAAACTCCATTACTGACGTATGTAAATGCCTTAGGGTCCTCATCTGCAAGTGATAGAATAACAGAATATGCTTTAGTTGTAGGATTAAATGAAAAAATCTTAGTTGTTGTTGCGTTGTTTTCGTAAACGATGCTAGCACCATAAAAAGATTTTGTTTCATCTTGATAGTCAGAAAGAGAAAATGATACTTCTCCTTGTATATTAATTGGAATTGTTTCCCTAGTATGCAAGTTTACTTGAATAAGTGATGACTGAGGATTACTAGCTGATGTTTTTGTAACATAGATATCATTTTCAAAGAGAATTGCATCTTGTATTCCTGTACCAGTATATAAATTTGTTAGTACATCATCACTTGTGTCGTATACAGAAACTTTATTGCTTCCCTCTAGAATTAAAAGTCGCTCACCTTGTAGTTTCAGCATTTCAAGTGAGTTCGTAGGTGTGAATAAAACTGATGTTGAATTATCAATTAAGTTAATCAATGTAACCTGTTTTCTCGTTGATTTTGACCATAAAATAATTGTATCTTCGCTAACAATCATATTGGTATATCCTGAGTTTTCAGCTAAAACAGTTATATTTTTATTATTTAACGATGATTTAAAAACAGCATCATCAGATAAAAAATAGAACTCATTATTAAATTCCTCAATATCGTGTATTCTTTCGTATACTTTTTTTGTAATTTTTTGTGCACTTTCGGTATTTACACTAGGTTTTGCTTCTACAGAATATAGGTTACCAGACTTCATACCTATGTAAATACTATTTTCAAATTTATAGGCGCTTGTTGGAGTATCCCATGTTTCAAATGTAAAATTTTTGAGGATAATTGGAACTGGATTAATAACACCATTTATAACTTCAATCATTTTTAAGCTTGAAGTGCGCCCATCGGTTTCAAAGTAATACAAATCGCTATCTTCTCGTGAAGAAACAATTATTGGATTTTTTGCACTTACACGCTCTTTCAATGTTCCACTCGTTGAATCAAAAATAAATATTCTGCTTGAATCTGAGCCTGCAAAAAGTACGTCGTTATTAAACAACAGGGGACTTTTCAAATTACTTTCTACTTTGAATGCTGCTCGTCTGTTTCCTGTCTTCAAGTCTGTATATATCAATTGCCCAAGTGATGAATACATTACACTTGAGTTTTCGCTTGAGCTTGTTTGTGAAAATGTTATTGTACTCGCATTGTCTTTAATTTTATTTGATAAAACACTGCCTCTCGTACTATCAATAAAGATGATACCCATAACATTTGCTTGTCCTATCATAATTTCAGAACCCTTAGCAGAGTACGAAAGAGAGGTAATGGTAGAATCAATTCTCTTTGACGGAAATCTTTTTTCAAGCGATCTCCAATTCCAGACTGATATCCTGTTTACTGTTAGTCCATCTGATTCATACACTGCAACATCATTGCCATTTGGATGTACTGCAATCATTTTTATGCTATCATCAGATATTTGAAAATGCTCACCTTGGCCTCGTTCATTCCATCTAATTAAAAAACCATCTTCGCCACCAGTATACACAATTCTTTTTCCAGCAACCTCGGTTACTGCAATTGCAGTTATTGCCCCATCATGGCCCTGTGTAGAATTCTGAGTTTTTGCGTTTAATGTCAACACAAAGAAAAAAGCTAATAAAGTTGTAACAAATATTTTTTTCATATAAAATCCCTTAACATAGTATCATTTTTTAGCCAAAAAGTCTATTTATATCACCAATAAAACCAAGTACAAATAAAAATGCAATAAAGCCTAATCCAATAAACTGAACCTTATACAAAATTGCGGGCTTAACTGCTTTACCTCTAATAAGCTCAATAGCTGAGAACAATATTAACCCTCCATCTAGTACTGGTATTGGTAATAAATTCATTATAAAGAGAGAAATGCTTATTAATGATAAGAAGTTTAAAACAGTAACAACACCAACGAAAAAGCCTGCTTCAAAGCTTTGCTTTGTTGTTTCACCAAGCATAATTGTAATACCTATAGGTCCAGAAACTGCTTGAGTTAAATCTACACCTCTGAATAATAGAGAAATACTTTTTATAGTTAAAGCAAGCAGTTCAAATGTTTCTTTTGTTCCTTGTACAAATGCAGAGAAAAAACTATAAGTAGGAGAGTGCACTTGTTCAACTTTCCAAGCAATTCCAATTGCTTGGATATCTACAGCCATTTCTTCAGTTTTTGGAAGTGTAATATCTGTATTATATAACGTTCCATTTCTATCATATACAATGTGAACTACATCTCTGTTTTGAACAATTTTAACAAAGTCCATAGTATTATTAACAGGAAAACCTTCAACTTCTATAATTCTATCTCCAGACTGTAGGTTTGATTGTTTTGCAGCTGAATTATCTTGTACCGTTTCTATTATTGGATCGACCCAATTTACTACCCCAATTCTTCCAGCACCTGTAGCTGCATCAAGCTCGGGAGAGATTTCAAAATCATGCATAGTACCATTTCTATTAATTGAAAAAGTCATTGACTTACCTGGTGATGTTGAAACAATCTCTGATATATCAGAAAAATATTGTGTTTGTTCACCGTCTATAGCGGTAATAATATCTCCAGTTTGAATCCCTGCAAGTGCAGCTACAGAATTCATGTCTTCATATACATCAGTCGATACTATTACTCTACTGGGCGTTGTATAATAATTGTATCCAATCATTGCAATTATTGATAATGCAACAATTGTGAATAAAAAATTTGAAGCAGGCCCAGAAAAAGCAATGATAATGCGCCGTAATGAACTCACCCCATAAAATGAATCTTTTTCAGAAGGAATACTATCAAGTTTTTTTTCTAATGCTTCTTGAAACATTTTCTCGCCTTTCATTCCACAATATCCACCAAGCGGTATTAATGAAAGTCGATAATCTGTTTTACCTATTTTTTTATGTAGTAAAACAGGCCCCATACCAATTGAAAAAGATTCAACTTCAACGCCGCAACTTCTTGCAGCTATAAAGTGGCCTAATTCATGAACAAAAATTATAACTCCCAGTCCTAAAAGGCCGTAAACTATTGTCATTTATTATCTCCTAAAGATGCACAATATTCTATGTAATTTGATTTTTCATATATATCATTAGCACTAAGGCGTGCTTTTTTGTCATAAAAAAATACATCCTCAATACTTAAAACGTCTGCACTCCAGTTTTCATCTAATACAAGTTCAACAAGTTTTGCAATACCTAAAAATGGTATTTTTTCGTCTAAAAAGAGGTCAACTGCTATTTCATTTGCAGCATTATATGCAATTGTGTATGCACCACCCATTTTTTGAGCTTTGAAAGCTAAAGGCAGCATGCTGAAAACCTCTGTATTTGGTGGTGAAAAAGACATAGAAGTCTCTTCCAAAAAGCTAAATTTATCAATCGTATTCTCTAACATTGAAGGATAGGATAGCGCAGAAAGAATCGGTCGCTTCATATCAGGTTTAGATATTTGTGCATATAAATCACCATCTACAGTCTCAACGAGAGAATGTATTAAACTTTGGGGATGAATGGTAACTTTGACATTATCAGGATCTAAATCAAAAAGCCGACATGCTTCTATTACTTCTAAACCCTTGTTAGCCAAAGTGGCACTATCAATAGATATTTTCTTTCCCATAGACCATGTAGGATGCTTTAATGCTTCTTTAGGCGTAATACTATATAAGTCACTTAGAGAACTGTTCTTAAAAGGTCCTCCAGAAGCGGTTAAAACTATCTTTGATATGTTCTCCCTACCACATTTTTCAACAAGAGAAAATATCGCAGAGTGCTCTGAATCTACTGGAAGTATCGAACAGTTATTTTCTTTAGCTAACTGTTTTACAATATGTGATGCCATAACAATTGTTTCTTTGTTTGCAAGTGCTAAGTCTATTCCATTTTTAACACAATAAACTGATGGCAATAAGCCAGCACTTCCTGCTATTCCATTAACACAAATGTCAGCATTAGATTCTTTAATAAAAGCTTCTAGCGACTCTTCTGAGGATGTAAAAAAGGACTTACAATCAAATTCTTTTGCAAGTTCATAAAGTTTAGTTTTATTTGAATGGGCTGTAACACCACAAACTGTAAATAATTGAGGAAAATCTTTTATTATAGAAAGTGCACTTGTTCCAATAGAACCAGTGCAGCCTAGAATTAGCACTCTTTTTTTCATAAAAACATTTTACTCCGAATTATAAAAAGAACACCGTAATTACTATATAATAAATTGGGGCAGAAAATAGAATTGAGTCTATTGAATCTAAAAACCCACCTCTACCAGGAATACCAACACCACCAACGTCAGAATCTTTATGAGCGCAAGAACGTTTTAATACAGATTCAATTAAGTCTCCAAGTATTGACGTTAATGCTACCAAAAATCCAACCGTACAAACTAAAACAGGTGAATTATTAAAAACATCTGGATAAAACATAGACATAATGACACCAGCAAGAGCAGAGCCAAAAATACCACCTAAAAAACCAGCTACACTTTTATTTGGACTTGCTTTTATAAAACCCCTGTTCCCTTTTCCAAAGAGCATACCAAAAAACCAAGCTAAAGAATCACATGCAAACACCATTAATAAAAATGTTGTAATGTAAATTGAGGCATTAGGAAGTAGTGTAAACTGAGAAATATATGCAGAAAAAAGTCCTAGATATATTATAGAAAAAGCTGAAGTACAAAATCTAGGAACTGCATTATCGAAGTTAGCTTCATTATCTACTGAAAAAATTTCATAAGCAAAGCTAATCATCAGTACTATTGCTACGGTAAAGTATATATATATTGTTTCAAGATTAAAAATTATAATAATAGTTGTTACACATGGAATAGCGCAAATAAGTGTTGTAAATAACCATCTTGGTTGCATAAAGAGCTTTGTTTGCAGTAATGTGTACATTTCTCTTGAAGCTAAAAATATAATAATTATTATTACAAGATGTAGTGGTAAGTGGTTATAAATATCAATTAGTGCTAGAGACACTACTAGGGGAGTGCCAATAAAAAAAACTAATAAGCGTTTTGCGAGTTGACTCATTATAGTCCTCCATAACGTCTGTTGCGTTTTATAAAATTTGAAATATCATTATTAAAATTACTTGGTGTATAATCCGGCCACATTACGTTAGAAAACTCTAACTCAGCATATGCACCGTGCCAAAGTAAAAAATTGCTTAATCTTTTTTCTCCGCCAGTTCGTATTATTAAATCCACAGGCGGAAGTTGCGGAACATCAAAATACTTTTGTAACATATCTTCTGTTACTATTTCATCTACTTTTGTAGATGATTGAGCTTTGTTAATTGCTCTAATAATTTCATCTTTGCCACCGTAATTAATGGCTAAAACAAGATTTAATTTATTAAATTCTGCACTATCAGCAATAACCGTTTCCAACTCAACTCTAACATCATCACTGAGCTCTTTTATGTTACCAATGCAATGTAACCTTACTTGCTCTTTTTTGTAAAATTCAAATTCTCGTCTAAGGTGAGTCTTTAATAAGTTCATTAAAAATCCAACCTCTTCTTGAGTTCTCTTCCAGTTCTCAGTTGAAAAGGTAAAAAGGGTAAGATAGGGTATACCTAATTTTACGGCTTCTTTTATAATCTCGCGTGCTGCATTTAAACCTTCCTTATGTCCACTTGTTCGAGGAAGATTTCTACTTTGAGCCCAACGACCGTTTCCATCCATAATAATTCCAATATGAACAGGTAGATTGTTAGAGGATAACGGTTGTTGGTTTTCTTGTTCAGGTTTAATTGTATTAACCTTCCATAATTTCTTTTTCTTTATCTTCTAAAATCTTGTTTATTTCTGCAATAAACTTGTCAGTAGATTTTTGTAAAGAATCTTCAGACGTTTTTAATTCATCTTCTGTAATTTTACTATCTTTTTGAGCTTTTTTTAATTCATCATTACCATCTCGGCGGATGTTTCTAATTGCAACGCGGCTAGATTCTGCCATGTTTTTTGCTTGTTTTACCAACTCTTTTCTTCTGTCTGCAGTTAGTGGTGGAATGGTAATTCGCAACACCTTGCCATCATTTGAAGGGTTAAGGCCTAGTTCAGATTTTTGAATAGCTTTTTCAATTTCTCCAATCAATGTTTTGTCAAAAGGTTGTATCAATATAGAACGAGCTTCAGGAATAGAAATTGTAGCCACTTGATTTAATGGTGTAAGATCTCCATAATACTCAACTTTTACTTTATCAAAAAGGCTCGCAGACGCTCTGCCTGTTCTAATAGAATTAAAATCATCTTTAAGTGCGTTAATGCTCTTTGTCATTCGCTCAACGCAAAGTTCATTTGTATCAGACATGGGTTTTCCCTTACATTAAGTTATGTTTGCTGTACAACAAACAAAAATTTAATGCTATGTTAACATAACATAGCATTAAATTAATTTACTACATACCTAGTTGGTAACAAACAACTTTGTACAAGTCAAGTTTAGATCCAACTGATTTTCCAACTTCTTCTAGTTTTTTAGAAACGCTTACTTTGTCATCTTTTACAAAAGGTTGGTCTAAGAAACAAATTTCAGCCATGTGTTTTTTCACTTTTCCTTCAATAATGCCAGCTTTTACATTTTCTGGCTTATCAAGTTCAGCAACTTGTGCAGTGAAAATTTCTCTTTGTTCAGCAATATATCCTGCATCAACATCTTCTTGCTTGATATATGCTGGAACGAAAGCAGCAATATGTAAACAACAATCATATGCAAATTGTTTTACATCTGCATTTGTGCTCATATCAGGATCCGATGTAAGAATTGTAACAACACCAGTTTTTCCGTCACTATGAATATATGATGAAACAACTGCATTTGCAGGAAGTTCAACACATAAAACACGGCGTACGCTCATGTTTTCACGAATTTTTGTTGCTAAATCTAATAGAAGGTTAGAAAGAGTGTCGTTAACTTCACTCATGTTATTAGCAATAACTTCATCCATAATTTTTTCACCTACAACAGTAAAATCAGGATTTTTTGCAACGAAGTCAGTTTCACAGGTAATTTCAATGATACCTACTTTATTTCCATCTTGTCTAATTAAAATTCTACCTTCTTTTGTAGAACGACCTGCTCGTTTTTCAACAGCTGCAAGGCCCTTTTCTTTAAGTAACTTTGCAGCTGCATCAGCATCACCATTGCATTCTTTAAGAGCGTTTTTACACTCCATCATTCCAGCTCCAGTAGCTTCACGTAGTGCTTTTACATCACTTGCTTTAATGTCCATAAATCTCTTCTCCAAGTAAATATACTTTATTTATATAAATCATCTTCATCATCAAGTGCTTTTGAAGCAAGAGATGCATCTTCTTCTGTTTCTTCCTCTTTTGTTTCAACTGTTTCTTCAGGAATATAGTTACTGTAATCAACAATTTCTTCATCATCATTTTTTGCACTTGATGAGTCTGAATATTCTTCATCATCATCTTGTAAATTTTCAATGATTTTTAAACCTGTTTCATTATCTGCTTCAATTACAGCATTTGCAATAACTGATGTAAACAAGCTTATAGCTCTAATTGCATCGTCATTACCTGGAATAGGGTATTGAATACCTTCTGGGTTACAGTTCGTATCAACTACTGCAACAATAGGAATTCCCATTCTATTAGCTTCAGCTACAGCAATTTGTTCTTTATGTGTATCAATTATGAAAAGAATTCCAGGGAGTTCTTTCATTTCTTTAATACCACCAAGATTTTTTTCTAGCTTAGCTTTTTCTTTTAAGATTGCTGAAATTTCTTTTTTTGTGAGGCTTTCAAAAGTACCATCAATTTCCATCTTTTCTAATTTCTTTAGACGTAAAAGTGATTTTTTGATTGTTGAAAAGTTTGTTAACATACCACCAAGCCAGCGGTTGTTTACAAAGTGCATTCCACAGCGTTCTGCTTCTTTAGCAATTGTTTGCTGTGCTTGTTTTTTTGTACCAACAAAAAGAACTGATTTTCCTTGTGTTGTTACTTTGCGAACTGCTTCATAGGCATCTTTAATTGAAGCCATTGTTTTTTGCAGATCAATAATGTGAATCCCGTTTCTTTCTGCGAAGATGTATTTCTTCATACGTGGATCCCAGCGCTTGATTTGGTGACCAAAATGTACACCTGATTCAAGCAGACTTTTCATGGTTACTACTGCCATGATTTCTCCTTCATCGAAAAAAATGCATAGAATTAAGTACTCTATTGCTTTTTCCCCATACTCTGTGTCTCGTCAAGTAAAAACTTGCGGAAGATTCAAGCTATAATTGTTTAAACCAAACGCATATAACAAGGCAACAATTATGAAAAATCATATTCTTGCGATTGCATAATATCATAAAAATCAAATATAGGCAAGCCCATTACACTTGAAAATGAACCTTCAATGTGATATATAAAGCGTTGAAAGCAGCCTTGTATTTTATATGCTCCTGCAGCATCTTGCCATTCATTTTTAGATAAATACCACTCAATATCACTATCAGTGAATTCAGATACCTTAATATAGTTTGTTGATGTTTTTGAAATGATTTTATTTGTTTTTGTATTAAGAACTGCTATCCCTGTTAAAACAGAATGCTCAGTTCCAGATAGCGATTGAAGTGTTTTCCTTGCATCATTTATGTCGGTAGGTTTTCCATAAATAGTGTTATTATGCATTACAATTGTGTCTAATCCTATAACATGCGTAATTGTTTTATCAGATAAAAGAGGTACAACAGATAGTACTTTCTCTCTTGCAAAGTACTCTGGAATTAAGCCATAGCTCATATCTAATGGAATAACTTCGTCGAAAGGTGGGTTAATTATAATAAAAGGAATAGAGAGATCTTCTAGAATTTTTTTTCTTCGAGGTGAGCTTGATGCAAGGGCAATTGTTTTCATACTATATTTTACCAAAAAAAAACCGCAATTGACTTGCGGTTTTTTTATATTTAATTACCCTTTAAGTTTAACAATATATTTTGCGCTTTTTGTCTTACAGGAATTACATAGTTATAATTTGTAGCAATAGAAGCTATAGTTTCAACCAAAGCGGCAGGATCTTCAACAGTAGGATACAATTTTTCAAAGCTATCTAATATAGCATTTGCAAGGCTGTCTGTTGGGTTTAAGATAGAAAAACGTCGATGGATTATTGCAATTTCATTAATAACATCATCTCGTTCATTTATTCCAATTTCTCCAAGTGAATAAATAGCAGCAGAAAGAACCATTGGCTCATCTTCTTCTCTAACTAAATCTAATAAAACATCTTTCGTTTCAGTTGTAGGTATATCTGCCAACATTAACGCAGCTTGTCTTCTCACTTCTGTGTAGTTATTGCTAACTCTACCAGCTGTTCTTGATTCAGTAAAAACACCTTCACCTGCTAAGCCATGCAATGCAGTTTCAATAGCTGGGGATGTTCTACCTGCGTCTAAAGCTTCTTGGATGTATTGTAAAGTAAGTAATTTTGCTTCATAGCTTTCAGAGGCAGCCATTTCCGCAATAATCATGTCTTCATTTGATTGTAAGTAAACAGATTCAACTGAACTTTGTTGGCGTTCTTGTTGTCCAAAAGTAGGGGACAGAACCAGTACTAGCACCATAACAACCAATGCTGTTTTTGTAAATTTCATAAAAACTCCTATTCTTTTTGCTCTAACATTCTTTTATATATTTTCGGTTACAATTATTTAAAACAATACTTAAATTATAACCTTTGAAGTTGAACAAGCCACTTCCCATCTTCTTTTACAAAGTCATAATAAATTATGTCTCTATTGCCATCTACTTGTACCGCTTTAACAGCCGTTGTAGAATCATATCGAATTTCTGTAACCTGTCGCCCAATCCTTGATGGAATAAACATGTGAATAAAGTAACTAGACAAGTCTCTTAAAACCACATCATCTCCAGGAAGTTTTGCAGACAGCAAGTGTAAATTCATTCTATTGCTCCAATATGAAATTGAGCTTGGTGTTAAATAGCTTCTCCAAAGTTGATAATCTCTATTTTGCATACTTTCACCTAATTTTTCAATAATTGAAAGTATTTCATTTTTGTCAGCTTGAAAGAGATCATATGATATTTCTCCTTCTAAACCACCAACAGAACGAGCATATTCTAAATCTTCTTCGCTTACTACAGGCTCTTCGACCACTGGTTCTTCAATTTCAGGAGTCTCTTCAACTATTTCTAATGCAGGTTCTTCTTGAACCACCACTGGCTCTTCTACAATTTCAGGTTCTACCTGAACTGTCTCTTCAACTACTGGTGCTGCATCATCGCTCAAACATGAAGAAAGCATAACGATTGCTAACATCAGTATTACATAAAATGTGTTATGTGCATATTTCATGAATATATTATACCCCTATTGTTAAACATTGTCAAATAGTATATAGTAGAATTCATGATTAAAGCATTATTTCCTGGGTCATTTGACCCACCAACATATGGCCATTTGAACGTAATAGAGAGAACGGCAAAACTCTTTTCTCATTTAGATGTTGTTATTGGTATAAATAATAAAAAAAACTATTTATTTACCGATGAAGAGCGAGTTTTTATGGTTAAAGAACTTACAAAGCATTTGAGCAATGTAAGTGTACATATTAATTCTGGCTTGACAGTAGAAATTTGTGAAAAACTTCAAACAGATATCATTATTAGAGGAGTAAGGAATACCTCTGATTTTTCCTTTGAATTTGATACAAGCCTTCTAAATAAAAAGTTAAATAAAAACATAGAAACACTTTTTTTACCTACAGAGCCAGATTTGTTTGTAGTTAAATCTGGAGCAGCAAAGGAAATAGCGTTACTAGGCGGAGATGTATCACATATGGTACCTCCTGTAATTGAAAAAATGCTTAAAGAAAAGTTAGTTACTATTCACGGTCAGGAATAATGGGACATATAAAAGCTAATAGACGGGATAAGGTCAGCAAAATCGCAGACAGGCCCGCTATGCGCCCAAGCGATTTTGTGCCTCTATCCCTTAATTGCTTTTATAAAATAGGAAAAATATACCGTGAATAGTAATAAAAATTATTATAAAAATTACTAAAAATTTATTTTTGACTTGACAAAAATTGAAAAAATGTTATAATGGCTTGACACTGTTTCATATTTTATGCTATAATTCTGAACAGTCACATAGAATAAGAGAGGTTAAGATATGGCAGTACCAAGAGCGAAAACTTCTAAAGCTCGAACAAGACGAAGACAGGCAATTAACATGCGATTAACTGCACCCAACTTAGTGGAATGTGGAAATTGTGGCAATTTAGTTGTTACTCATCGTGTATGTTCTAAGTGCGGATTTTATCGCGGAAGACAAGTGATAACACCTGAAAGTAAGGGTTAAGAATTAGGGGGCTGATAGGGTGGCTACATAGTCATTTTGTCGTATCAATAGTATTAAGCGTTGCTTTTTCTATTGTGAACTAATCCTCCATCATAAGTGTTTATTTTATTGTAAATACTGTGTTCCAAGGAGAAAATTATGGATGAATTATTTGTTAAAATGCAAAAATTAATTGCAGACAAATTGGAAATTGACGAATCAAAAATTGAACTTGATTCATCTTTCCGCCAAGATTTAGGTGCTGATAGTTTAGATACCTACGAATTGGTGTATGCAATTGAAGAAGAATTAGGCGTAAGTGTACCTGATGAAAAAGCAAATGAATTTGAAACAGTTCGTGATGCTTATGATTTCATCAAATCACAACAAGCATAATTGTTCATTACAATAAAACACAAGTGCGTATAAACGACTAAGTTGTTATAAGCATTTGTGTTTTTTTTATCTAAACCTATCCAATTCTTAATGAGAAAAATATTTACCCAACAAATAAAACTATCATCACCACGTCGTTCCATTCTAGAAGATTTTCAAAAAAAATTACATATACGTTTTAAAGATATACTGCTTTTAGACACTGCTTTTCATCATAGATCTTTTTCTAACGAAATAGCAAATGTTACTGGTAACAATGAGAGACTTGAATTTTTAGGTGATGCTGTGCTAGGGCTTATAGTAGCAAACTATTTGTACTTACATTTGCCAGAAGAGAATGAAGGCGAGTTGGCACGCATTAAGGCCGTTGTAGTTTCAGAAGCTACACTTTCAAGAAAAGCACTAGAAATTGGCGTTGATAGTTGTTTATCGCTCGGAAAGGGTGAAGAAAAGTCTGGTGGGAGAAGTAAAAAAGCGATTTTAGCAGATGCTCTTGAAGCTGTATTTGGCGCTTTATATTTAGATTCTGGAATAAAAGAAGTAGAAAAACTTGTTGTTAATGTATTGAAAGACGAAATAGATCAAGTTCATGCTAATCTTCAAATAAAAGATTATAAAACACTTCTTCAGGAGTTTTACCAAAAGAAAAACAAATCTGTACCTCAGTATAAAATGGACAAAAAAACTGGCCCTGATCACGACCAGACTTTTTGGGTTTCTGTTTCTTTAGGCAGTACAACATATGGCCCTGCCTGTGGGAAAAGTAAAAAAGAAGCAGAGCAAGCAGTCGCACGGTTTGCCTGGGAGTCTATTAATAAATAACATACTAACAAAATAGTACATATTGTATAATTTTGTATTGACAATTCAAAATCAATCTCTTATAATGTTTTTATATTAAAACTTATAGGGGTATTTTTATGAAAAAAATATTTATGTGTATTTTTTGTTTGTGTGTGCTACTATTGATTTCGTGTAATAACACTACTACACCACTAGATTTTGCCTTACAACAAGAAGATGATGCTGATAGCTCTGGTAATGCTGAGTATGATATTGTTGTTGAGTTAAGCTCAATATTTGATGTAATACAGCCGCTTGGTGTAATTGAATGCAGCGAATATACTATAGCTCAGAATGAATATGAAGATAACCTCAATAACCTACCTATTTTAAAGTCAAGCAGTGACAGTATTTTATCTTTAGATAACTTTTCAACAAGCTTAATTTCAAACAGTGTCATTTCTTTTACTTTTGATTCTGGTGTGGAGACTTCTTTTTATAATACAGAACAATATGATCAATGGCAACTTAGTGATGATTCTACCTATCTATCTTCACAAAATTCTAGCAATAGTTATACATATGAGTATTCGGGAAGCGATATAAGTATGCCATTGGGTGAACTAACTATACCCATGACAGATGTAATGTACTATAAGTATCAAGGATACAACCCTTTTTTTTCTGTTGAAAGCAACTACAATCAAGCAACATTTGGAAGCCATTTAGAGAGAGGCATGGAACGCTTCATTTTCTATCGGTATACGTGTAGTGTTATTGCTATGCCTCAGGATGCCATGCTTGTCGCCGTTGATACATACACTTCCATGTTGTTTACATATGCAGTCCCAAGTTCCCTTTCAGGAGTAGGTGCACCAGAAAAATGGGTTCCAATCGATATTTTACCCAACGCTTTCGATGGAGAAAAACATTTCTTTTATGAATATGACCCGATAGGGTATGTTAATGCTGAATATGAATTTGTAATATATCCTGTTGTTGAAAATAAAAACCAAGGTGATTTGGCAAAATATTACCCAAAATTTACTGGCATTTCTCCATACTTAACTGAAGTATATAAAAATTAGGGCTTGCTATGAAAAAAAATTATATTAAAAAAATTATATTATTTCTAATAATCATTCACATTTCAACACTTTTATTTTCTATCGAAAAGGGGTGGACGCTCAATGTACGAGCTGATGTGGGAGGGACGCTCTCTACGCCATCAGTTTCAGATGAAACTTTACAATATCTAAATCCGCTTGCGACTGAAATGTCAGGTTTTTTAAGTGGATTACTTTTTGGAGGCGAAGTATCGGTTGGCTATGTATTTGATACTTCAGATGTTTTTAATTCAACAGCATTTACTGGCATTTATGTACAGGGTTTTGCAGGTGTTGGAATGGGAAATATGTCACAAAAAATCAGTGCAGAGCAAGGCGGCATTCCTATAGACATTTATATGATTGTTGATTATAGCCCAGTTGTAAACTTTGGAGTAAAAGCACATGGACTTTTTTTTGATAATAAGCTCTATGCAGGTATAGGCATTGGCGGAAAGGCCTTATTAGATTATACACCACAATATACATTGTATTCTTCAGAACCAAGTGTAGTTGAAACTGAAGTAGGCATCGTAAGTGTCTCAGATGAACTACTTGAAAAAATGAATCCTCTTGCGTTTTCAACAAGAGTTGAGTTTGGATATATTATTCCAATGATACCAACAATGGATTTTTTAATTGGGTTTTATACTCAGTTAAATTTATATAGGCCAGGATATATTTCTATGCCTCCAAGCTTAGAAGAGTCAGCTCAGACAAATCGACCTGGTGCAGATGAAATACCTCCATCCCCATTACTAGATTTTACTCAACCTTTTGATGACTACTGGCTTAACTCAGTAGATTTCGGTATTAATTTAGGGATAGCATTTAAATTGTAGATTAAATGCAAAAAATGCTTATTTTTTTTGACAAATAGTTGTTTATGCATTATAATTATGTATGTATTCTATTTTTGGAGATATTGTTTGAAACACTTATTCCTAGGTTTTACAACTATTTTTTTGCTTATAACAGGAGCGTGTAATCTTGGTTTTACACAGTACGATACATATTATTACATCCAGCAAAGCCAGGACACTGAGACAGAAGATACCGCGCCATCTGAAGATATAGATTTACAGTTAAACTATATGTTTGATATTTTACAGCCAATGGGTGCTATTAACGAAATTGAGTTAGAAGCATTGCTCTTGTACTATCAAGATGAACTTCTTGCAGATGAAAATCTACTAAATACGTTTTATTATCAAATATATGAGCTTCCAGTGGTAAAATCTGCAGCTGATAGTAGTTTTGAAGTTGTGGATTTTTTAGATTTTAATTTTAATGAAGCTCTTATTGAAGCTACCTTTTCGTCAAAAAATGTCCCAAGTATGAAATACTCATTTGGTGAGCTATGGAGTTTGAGCGATGATACTACCTACTTACCACCATTAAATAATGGAGAAAAAACCTACACCTACGAGTATGCCGGTGAAAACACAAAAGCCGGCGTTAATGCAATTACAAATGTTACATATATAAAGTATGAAGGATTCAATCCTTTTTTTGCTATTGATAGTAAGTATAACCAAGCGATGCTTGCAGATGAAAGCGAGCGTGGTATGGAACGATTTTTATTTTACCGATTTAAAGGAAAGGGTGGTGGTATTGTCGATTTAGATAATATGCTTGTGGCCGTTGATACCTATACGTCCCTTATATTTGGTTTTGCCGTCCCAACTGAATTTATATCACTGTTAGGTCAGGATAACCCAACAAAATGGGAGCCAGTAGAATCTGCTGCGAGTGCACCTGATGGGCAAAAGTACAAATTTTATGAATACGATCCAGCTGGGTATGTTGATGCGACTGGTACGTTTGTTATGTATGATTGGTATATAAATAATTTATCTCAGGCTAATGCTGCAAATAAGGAAAAATTTTACCCACAATTTACTGGCGTTTCTCCGTACTTAGTAAATTTTGATGTAAAAAAGCCAACATTTGCTATTAGAAATAATCTAGGTGATAATAGTAATGGATACTTCACTGAACTTAGCGATTTTACATTTGATCAGCCTCCAGGTGTTGTGGAAACATATGATATCTACAGAATAGATGATTCTAGTACAGCGCGAAGACTTATTGCAACTATCAATGCAGGAGATACTGATGCAATCTTCAAAGATGAAAATGCGCTCATATTAACAAAATATCCTCAATACAGTATTGAAGCAAAAGATAAAAATGGAAATATTATTGGCTCTCCAAGTGACTTACAAGAAGGCAAAAGAGACCTTACAAACAGAGAAATAACGCTTTCTATAATTGAATCACTGCGCTATGCACTTATTGACCAAGGTGCGCATGGAAGTATTACAGGTTCAAAAATAGTCACGAGTGAAAACGGTGGTACGTTTACCTATAAAAAATCTGGCTTATTTACTGGTACGTACACATATACATTAATAGACTTTAAACCGCATTTGTTTACTTTAAAAACCGCTGAAAATGCGGCAATTAGCTATCAAGCTAAAAATGTTTTAACAAGCATTCAAACATCAACACCCTTTACAGGAACAATAAATATTTCTGGCGATTACTCTGGTACGATTGTATTTAACAATATCGAAATATCAAACAATGATAAAGAAAGCCCTGCATGGACAGCAGGTTCTCTTGATCTAACAGTAAACGGTAGAAAAATTCAGTACCAAGAAAGCGGAGAAAACACAGTTCCATTTGGTTTTTACATGACAAAAGACACGTTTGTACAAAGTCTTTTAGATGAAAATGGTCAATATATTCAGCAATAATTGATAAGCAAAATGAAACAAAATTTATTTCTAATGTATGATATTATAAAGAAATACTTGACTTTGCTTGCTTTTTATGCTATTGTTATTTTATGAAAAAACTATTCTATAAAAAAGCTTTATTAGTAGCATTGTTGTTTACTGCAATTTCCTCAGTGCATTCTTTTGAGAAGGGTTGGGTCTTTGGACTACGAGCAGATTTTGGGGGAGCATTAACACTTCCATCAATTTCTGAAACTACCTTAAAGTACATGAATCCTTTGGCTACTGGTATGTCTGGTTTTTTAAGTGGGCTACTTATTGGTGGTGAAGCTTCTGCAGGCTACATATTTACAAGCTCTGAACTGTTTGATATACCTACAGATCATGCGTTTTCTGGAATAGGAGTCCATGGCTATTTAGGTGTTGGCATGGGAAATGTTTCTCAAAAAATTTCTGCAGAACAAAATGGACAACCCTTAGATATTTTCATTGTTGTAGATTATACACCGGTTGTGAACTTTGGTGTAAAGGGTCATGCTCTCTTTTTTGATAATAGATTATCTGTGGGCTTGGGCCTAGGTGGAAAAGCGGTACTCGATTACACGCCACAGTATTTAGTATATTCTACTGTACCCTCAATAATTCCGACAGAAATAGGTACGGTTATTGTTCCCGATGACTTACTTACAAAAATGAATCCACTGTCTTTTTCTTCTCGTTTGGAAGTAAATTACGCAATTCCAATTTTGCCAACTACTGAGTTTATGATGGGCTTTTATACACAGTTTAACATTTTTTCACCTGGTTACCTAACCGTACCACCATCACTGGAGGCAATTGCACAAAGCAATAGACCTGGAATTGTTGAACAAGGAGAAGATGCTCCTCTACTAGACTTTAAACAACCTTTTGACGATTACTTTATCAATTCTCTTGACTTTGGCATAAACATTGGTATCGCATTAAAGATTTAGGTTGTGTATGCAAAAAGTATATTTTATAATTATTTCATTTGTTACATTTATTCTTGTATCATGCTCTCAGCTCGCTGGGGGCGGTACCAGTGGTTATTATTATCAGCAACAGAGCACTGTTAGTAAAGATAGCACAATTACAGGACCAAGTGGTGATTGGGATGATGGCGGCGGCGAAGAAGTTGTTCCTCCTACTTTAGCAGCTGGCGAAATAAGCATGTTTTCTGCATATCAAAAAAATGGTGTAGTATTTAGCTTAGCTGACTCAGATGTTGCAACAACACTTACCGAAAAACTCATGCAAGTTGATTTTAATAATACAAGCACGTACGATGATTGGAAATTCTTTGCAAAATTTTCAGGAGCCAATGTTCCAGAAATGTGGTATACGGGTACTGTCAGTTGGAATGGTTCGCTTGATAGTTGGCAAAACTACTCAGGAGCAAATTCATCTGCAGGTTCAAATAGTATTTCCAATATGAATTATATGAGAGCGGTTGGGTTTAATCCTTTTTATTCATACAGTAGCTCTTATAACACTGCAGAGTATTCCGTTTATGAAGGTTCCACAAACACAGGCACGACAGAAGCAATGATGAAACGATTTGTTTTTTATCGCTTTACTGGTAAAGGTGGTGGTGTAGCCGCACTGGACAACTATCTTGTTGCAGTTGACACCTATACAAGCCTTGTTTTTCCGTTTGCAAAACCTACTAAGTGGGGAAGTCTTTTAGGAAATGCAGTTCCTGAAGCTTGGGGACCTATAGATGCTTTCCCAGGTCCAGGTGGTGCAATATATAATTTTTATGAATATGACCCTGTTGGCTATGTTTCAAAAGATGGCAAGTTCAACATGACTAATTCATATAAAAATAATTTAGCTGCAGGAAATTACGATCCAGAATTTACTGGCAAATCACCGTATTTGGGAGTATTAACTGAAGATGGTGGTGTAGAAGGTGGTGGAGGTGAAACTGGTTATCCTGTTTCTGGTGTTTTAACAGTAAAAGCAAAGCACATAAAGAATGTTTCAATGTATGATAGTGCTTGGGGCGACCACGGAAATGCCGATAGTACAAGTAAACCTGAATTTATTTATTCTGTTCGCTCTCGTGCCTACACAGGTTTTGAAGCTGGAGATTGGAATGTAATGTCCTCTTACAGACCTGATGACACAAGCATGGTTCCTGCAAGTGCAAAATTTATTGAAATAGGCTCTACATTACAGTTAGGTGGTGGAAAACAATACACATTTGATAATATAAAAGAGGGCATAACTTTAGAACTTGACAGCCGCCTTATTGAAATTGGTATTACAAGTAATGTGGTGCTTACAGACTATGAAAGTCCAATAGTATTTTTAGGCTATGATAGATATAGTCAGAAGTGGAAACCTACTGTGGATAATGCAACATACATGTACGCCCCCCCTGAGTATGATGAAGATTTTGCAGTTGGATTGGGTGAAACAAATGATTTTATTGTAGCATTTACAACACCTGGAAATGGAAAAATGGAAATTGTATATGAAATATCATGGGAAACAAATAGTTCGACTGCAGCAGGAAAAATATTTTCAGCAGACTTAAAAGAAAGAGAGGGATATGAATTTTCAGGTTCAAATGGAACATATTTAATCGAATGTACTGATAATACAGAAGCAGAATCTATTGAGGCAAAAACCATTAGCTTTGACATTACAATTGGAAACTTAGTTGAAGGACACCCAATTGTACTCACTTACGAAATCCCAGATAACGATCGTTCGTTTATTGAAAGTATACGTTTTGGAGAAAATAATAAGGATATAGAAATAATAACAACTGAAAACTCAACAATAAAAGTCGATATTGTAATGAGAAGTGACCCTTCACTAACTCAAGAGGATACAATAAAGTTACTTTTAAAGGATGAATCAGGATTCAATATATATGATACCGCTAATTCTCCTTCTATTTTCGAAGTTACGCTAATTCGAAACACTTATATTGTGATAGATAATGCGGAATTTATAGTATCAAATATGAAGCTAAAAAATATAAGCTTAATGGATTATGGCATTCCCTATGAAGAAGGCGAATTTGTTTGGAACGTAAAAACACAACATAATGAAACAGGTTGGAAAACGCTCACTAATCAAACGTCTAAGATTTATGTAGAAACAGGAAGTTCTACTGCTATGTCAGGAACTACCAATCATATAATTATTAACCCGCGAGAAGGTTCTCAATTTTTCTATGTTAGCGCAGATATTTTTGAAAAAGATACTGGAGCAGATGATGTAATTCTTCGGCATGGACAACCTAATATTCAATTTGAATATCAGCCTTTTACCGATTCGTGGAATTTAGCGGGAAATACAAGTTATTTTTATACTGATAGTGATAGTAATCAATGGAAGATTACAAGTATTTCCATGGATGAGTTAATACGGAGTACCGATGATAAAAATAATAAGCAAACGGTGACGGTTCAAATTTCGGCAAATATAAAAGATGATATATGGCCTGTTTTCCTAGAAGGAGTAAGACCAGCTGGCTGGGGTGATATGGAATTATCCTTTGATGTTGAGTGGAAATAAAAAAGGCGTTATGAAAAGTATAAGAGTATTGTTTGGTAGTATAATTATTATCGTCCATTGTATAGCTTGTTCAAATGGTGTGTACTTTGGGCCGGCATCTGTTCAAAGTGATGGGAGCGTAAATACAGAAGTTGACCCCGTAGCACCACCTCCGCTAGAAGGTACAGGTGTTTTAGGAACTGGTAACAATACTTTTTCTTATACTTTAGAATCTTCTACTAACCCTTTTCCCGATAATTGTAGTTATACGCCCCTACAAGGTATATATACTTCTATAAGCGATACTACAGGAGACGGATTTACGATAGATTATACATTGACCGTTAATATACCAAAATTTGAAGACCTTTTGCCACCAAACCAAATAGAAGAAGATACTTCTGTTGGTGAAAATGTACTTCTAGATGGGAGCGAATCACCTGTAGAAAGTGAAGGAGAGGATGAGTCTTCTGCAAATCCTTATGCAGAAGGTGATCAAAATATTCGTGTTACCCTAAGCGAGTTTATCGAAGTGGAAGGAAATAAGGACTATTTCAGTGCTAGTTTTGTTGGTGGAGATGATTATGGGCAAACATTCACTTTTACGCCTGAAAAAAGCATAGCAACGTTAAGAATAAACTATAATGAAAGTAGAACAACGAGAAGAGGAACACTGCCTATTTTATTTGAATATCAAACAGAGGTGTACTCATCTTTAATGCCTCTTAAAATGGTAGTATATTCATACTCAAAAGGAACATTTGAACCGGAAACCATTACGCTTACTTCTTTTACAGAAACAGATGATAGTGTAGGTATCTTTGAAATGCCTTCTTCAGGAACAGCAAAAAACTACAATGTAACAATACAAAATAGAGATAAGGCGACTGCAGAAAACACAGACTATTCAATAGACTTTGCACTAAATTTCTTAGGTGTATTGGAAGAAGCTCCTCTAAAAGTAACTGTCAAAGATGCTAACGGAGTGTCTTTAGGAAGTTCAAGCATAGTATCAAATTATACGACTGGTACTGCAAAAATTTCCTTAAACTTAAAGCATACAGGGATTGAATATTTTGATAAAACAAATGGTACAATTACTATAGTTGTAGATGACACTGTATCTCAAGAAATTTATAAAAACTTTCCAATGACAATAGTACTTAATACAGAGCGTGAAGAATCTTTTGAACACTATGCACAAGAATATGTAAATAAATTCACGGCATCACAGTACTCGCAAAATTTAAAAGATGAAAAAGGTTACTACACGCAGATTTCATTGCCTGCTTTTGATCCTGCTAGCGATGCCACATTAAACTATAGGGTGCATAGAAAAGACCTCAGCTCAGACAGTTGGAAAGTTGCAACCGAAGGAAGCTTTAATGCTAATACAGTTTTACAAGATGTGAGAGATTACAATGCTCTTAAACTTGATACTTCTGACCCAATCTATAAACTTGAAATAATTCATGGTGAAACATCAAAAATCAGTGGTGAAAAAACAGGTTCTAGAATGCTCACTGATAGGGAATTATTCCTATATGCAGTTAATAGCATTAGAAACGGATTAAATGATGGTGGTTTACATGATATGCCTCTTGCAGACTGGATTTGGTCTGACGTTCACGAATCCTTTGCAAGTGATACATTTAAACATAAAAGAACATATAATAGCGGAAAAGTTGCGTACAATCATTATTATATTCTTTTAAATTATAAACGATATGATATGACTATAAATGGTAGCTTTCAGTACAGTGCAGATCATTACAGAAATAGAACAGATACTACAAAGGGTGACTATAACAATCCGTTTACTGGAACTGTAAGCTTTACATCTCCTTATGGAAGTAACGGTAGCTTTACCTTTAATAATGTTGAAGGTACTAGCGGTGATGGAGACGATTGGAGATATATTGCGTGGAGTAGTGGAAGTATTACCCTTAATGTAGATGGTAGAACAACGATATTTAACAAAGAAAATATGGCTTTTGATTTTTATGATGATTGGGGCAATTTTAGAAACTATATAGCACCCAACGGCATGTACACTCAACAGTAATTCAAAAGAAGTAAAGCCCTTGCACAATGGTGTAGGGGCTTTTTTAGCTCTAGTATTTTTAATCTAAGTCATGTATAATGAAAATATATTGGGAGGAAGAAAGTGAATACTATTTTTGTGTTGCTTATTGCACTTGCACTTGCATTTTTTTTACCACAGTATAAATTTTCTCCATTAAAAAGTATTTGTGCAAAAGCTTGTGACATAGTGATTCGACTTGTAAATAGAAACGCAACAATAGAGGCAAAAAATAGATTATTTAATTCCTTAATATTATTTTTTTTGCTTTGCTTAACTTCATTTATCATTCCATCAATAATCTTTTATTATATATCAAAGCTATCAAACATACTTCTATTTATAATTGAAGTAGTAATGGCATATCATCTAATAACAATTCTAGATGTAAAGCATATTTTTGAAAAACAAACAAATAATGATGTAACTCAGAATTCTACTACAATAATACAATCAGTTATTATGTTTGTTGATGATTTTTTCATTCCCTGCTTTTGCATAGCTCTACTGGGACTACCATGCGCATTACTTTATAGAACTTTTTCATATTGTACAAAGAAAGTTCTAAGTTTCCAAAATGAGCATTTACGTATAATAGAGAAAGTACATAACATCCTATATTTTATACCATCGTATGTTATTGTTTTAACCATTTTAGTAGCTTCAATATTTTTTCCATTTTGTAATACAAAGAATGCATATGAAATTGTGCTTTTACAAAGAAAATCCATAAAGCCTTTTTGGTTGTCTAGAATTCTTGCTGCATGCTTTGGTTCTATTTGCATAGAAGTTCCAATGTCATTTCTAGAAAATGGTACTATTATTACGCAAAATATTGGTAATGTACGTAGCACAATAAATGACGATGATGTAAAATCTATACATTATATATTATACTGCTCGGGTATAATTGTGCTATCCTTTACACTTGTATTTAGATTAATATTAACATGGGGAGTGTGGTAATGATACATGTATATTTTGGAGATGGGAAGGGCAAAACTACGTGCGCAATGGGATTGGCATTAAGAGCTATTGGAAGAGATAAAAACATTGTAGTGGCTCAATTTTTAAAAGGCTCACAGTCTGGCGAAATTATCGAGCTAGAAAAAATTGAAGGGGTTAAAGTTTTTAAACTAGACAGTGAATTGCCCTTTACGTTTCAAATGTCTGATGTGCAAAAAGTTGATGCTCGACAACAACACAATAGAATATTTCAAAAAGCCATACATTTTGTAAATGCTGGTTATTGTGATATGCTCGTTTTGGATGAACTTTGTTCAGCAATTGAAACAAACCTTATTGATGAAAAATACATAAAAGAATTTATAAATTCTGTTTCAAGCGATATTGAAATAGTTATTACTGGGAGGAATCCTCCCGAGTACATAACAGAAAAAGCAGACTATATTACTGAAATGAAACTACACAAGCACCCTTATGATAACGGTATTGGTGCCCGTGAAGGTGTTGAGTACTAAGATAGAAACACTGTTAACATGTCTTAATAAGTAGACTGTTTTGCTATTTTTCAACCCTTTTTATTCTCTCAACCGGAAGCCCATCGCTGACTATTTTTTGAACCTTTTCTGGAATAAGAGCTTGCTCATCTCTTGTTAAGCCTTTTGTCATAACTGCAGGATGAATTATTAGCTTTATTGAAGCTTTTTCTAAGCCTATACTTTTATCAAGTACTTGCCATGTGCCATCAATTGTTACGGGCACGATAGGGACTTCTGCTCTAAACCCGAGCTTAAAGCTACCTTTCTTAAATTCTTGGATATCGCCCGTTTTACTTCTGGTTCCTTCTGGAAAGATTACTTGTGAATAACCATTTTTGAGTTTTTGTACTGATTCTTCCATGGCCTTAATTGATTGTTTTCTATCTTTTCTTGAAATGAAGGTGCACTGCATCCATCTCATCCATGGTGAAACAATAGGCACTTTATATAACTCCATTTTAGCCATAAACGAAATTTGCTTATCTACATATCCTAGCAGTAGGGGTATATCCATAATACTTTGGTGATTACCTACAAACAAAACAGCACCATCTTTAGGTACATTTTCATGTCCTATCACTTCAACTTTAGACTTAGCAAGAATAAAAATCCTACTTGCCCACCACTGTGTCGTTTCCTTGATATAATCATCTCGCTCTTTTATTTTTCCTTCTTTATCCAAGCGTATTACTGTTTTTAATCTCTTGTTAGTAATTAAAAGATCAATCACGAGTCTTATTATAATGTATACTACTCTCATCTTTCTCCCTTCTATTACTTCTTATTATACTATAGTTATATAGTTTTGTATAGCAGGCAAAAAGCTATTCGGCTATGTGTTCCCATAACAATCCTTCACCATCATTTACATTACTGCAAAGTTGTTTACCCAAAACACTATCAAAATACTTAGGTTCTAGTCCTACACTCAGTATTTTTTCTGTTCGTAGCACAGCAATGTCATTCTGTGTAATAATTTCTCCCTTACGCATGCTCCGCATAAAATGTATAGAGCGATTTGTACGACCATAATTATCCTTTTCTGAGTTTGCAAGCTCTTTGTTTCCATTGCCGATTGTTTTTTGTACTATATCTTCACCATATACTTTATTTAAGTTAAAAATTACTTCATCTTTTGTACTAATTTCTGCTTTTCGAATTTCTTGTACCATTTTAGTAAAGCCTTTCGTATCAAGTGCTACAGGATCATCTAAGCCGTCAGTTTGTTTACTTAATGTGATATGCTTTTCAACAAGTGTTCCACCAAAAACTGTAGACAAAACTGGAACTAAAACTGGATCGAGTGAATGGTCGCTCACTCCAACAGGTAGGGATAATTCCTTTATGTATTTGGAAAGCAGTGAAAGGTTATAATCTTCAGCAGGAGCAGGGTAACTTGTGACACAATGAAGCAATGATACTAAATTATCATCAAGCAGTGGAAAAAGAATATCTAGAGCAAATAAAATGTCTTGCATAGTTGAAACGCCACTTGAAAGTACCACGGGAATTCGCTCTTCCCTTGACACAGACATTTCCAGTCTTACTAGTTCTTTTAATAAAGAATAATGATTCAATTCAGGTGAAGCAATTTTTATATAATCGGGTTTAAGTTTAAATAATTCATTTAAACTTTTTAATCCGAAAGGAGAGCACATAAATAGTTTACCTTGTTTATGCACCTCTTGTAATAATGTAGTATAGAATGAAGATGGAACTTCTAATTGCTTAAAACGCTCATATAAAGATATCATTCCACCAGGTAGTTTTACATAGCCCGTTTTAGGATGTAGAATTTCATCTGCGTATACCCATTGAAATTTTATACAATCTGCTCCAGCAGTGCTCGCAGCAAAGATAAGCTCCTTTGCATTAGATATATTGCATTGATGAGATGTGCCAATTTCTGCAATAATAAGTGTTTTGTTTGTCATAATCTTTATGTATTATTATAACATGTTTCTATTTAGTTATCAACAATGTAGATAACAGGGATGTATGTTTTTAAAACCTATCTTTCCATATCGCTTAATATTGACATCTAAGAACATAAATTGTACAATATTAGTATGCGAAATATATTATGTCTTTACTTAAATACTGGTGGAGGACACAAAGCTCCAGCAACAGTATTTAAACAAATAATGTCAGAAAAGTATCCCGATGCAAATGTAATACTTCAAGATGGATTCAGCAGTAAAAATAGAATTGAAAAATTTTTAGTTGAAAAAATGTATCAAGTTGCTTGCAATTTTGTTTCAGGTTCTTGGGCTTTATTTTATGAAATTACAAATATTCGCTTGGTTCAACAACTTTTAAATACTTGTTTTAAACCTCATACTGCATGGTATATGAGACGATTAATTCGAAGGCATCAAGCAACCGATATTGTTTCCTTTCATTTTATGCTCACACCTTCTATTGTATCTGCCGCTAGACAAGTTAATAATAATATTCGCATATCAGTTGTTGTAACAGACCCTTTTTCTTGTTCAACAGCCTGGTTTTATGAAAAAAATCTTTTTTTTATCGTAGCTTCTGAGGCTGTAAGGCAATTCGCAATTGAAAAATGTATGATAGATAAAGATAGGGTAAGGGTATTACCTTTTTTAGTAAACCCTGACTTTTATAAGATAAAGACTCAAGCTGACATACTTGAACTGAAATCAAAACACTTAATACAAAAAAATAAAAAAGTGTTATTAGTAACTGGTGGAGGTGGTGGATTACCAAATGTTACCCTAATTATTCAACAGCTTTTAAAGTTACAACCAGATTTTACTATAATAGTAGTGTGTGGCAGAGATAAGCCGTCAAAAAAAGTGTTAAAAGTTATCGCTAAGTTACACCCAAATATTGATTTGCGAGTCTTTGGTTTTATAAACAATATGAATGAAATGATACAAATTTGCGACTTAGCAATAATAAAACCTGGTGCATCGACAATCTTTGAGGTGCTTAGTTCCAAAAAACCTGTAATAATTTCAACATACTTACACGGACAAGAACTGGGCAATGTTCAATTTGTTGTAAATAACAAAGTAGGGTGGTTTATTAGAAATCCTAAACGTATTGCCCATTTTGCGTATGAAACACTGAACAATGATGCTAGAAGAAAATCCATTTTAAATAGATTTAATAATCTACCAATTGAAAAAGACTTAGTGAAAGTAGCCAAGTATATACATGATGAAGTATCTTAAACTTAGGGTCGTGCATCAAGTACATTAAAAAATTTTACCTCTCTTTTTTCAAATGCTTCATTGATTAAATCTTCGCATTCTAAATCACTATAGAGCTTTTGTGCTTCTTTCAAAGAAGCATGAATAATAGGATGCTTTGGAGAGAACAGGACACAACAATCTTCATAAGGTAAAATAGAAGTTTCATACGTTCCTATTTCCACAGCAGTTTCGATTATCTCTTGCTTATCAAGCCCTACTAGCGGTCTTAGCAGAGGAACATCACAAGCACTTTCAGTAACTGCCATATTTTCCACCGTTTGACTTGCAACCTGTCCAAGACTTTCTCCTGTAATTAAACATGAAGCATGTATACGTTTCGCTAAAAGACAAGCAACCTTCATCATACACATACGTAGCAACAATGTTGACCATTCTTCAGGAGATTTTTGTTTAATTCTCATTTGTACATCGGTAAAGGGTATGATGTTTATATGTGCTTCAACTCCGTAGCATGCTAATATTGAAGCTAAGTCTTCAACTTTTTTTTGCGCTTCATCTGATGTGTAAGGGTAGGCATGAAAATAGATACACTCAATCTTCATGCCACGGCGTAACATTCTATAACCTGCAACAGGGGAGTCTATACCCCCAGACAAAAGTAAAAGACCTTTTCTTCCTGTACCAACTGGCAATCCCCGACAACCTTTAAATGCATCAGAATAAACGAAACAACGTTCCCTCACTTCAATTGTAATTGTTAAGTCTGGATTATGCACATCAACAGCTAAAATTCCCTCTGAGTACACCTCAGAAGAGGCTTCTCTGCATATTTCATATGAGTTTAATGGAAAGGTCTTTTGACTTCGCCTAGCTTCCAACTTAAATGTTTTTGCACCAAGACTCTTTCCGACTAAAGCTTCTTGCATCACCGCTTCACGCATGGAATCTATATTTTTTTCACAAACTCTTGTTTTCGCCCAACCAGTAATACCAATAAGGTGCTTTAGCGCATATTCCACAGCTTCACATGCTGATTGTTCACAATCAATATACATTCTACCAGCGCGTAAAGTTACTTTTGTTCCAAGTCCTTTTAGAGAGTATCTAATATTTTTAAGAAGTTGTTTTT
>CAYJPS010000011.1:0-41125 GCA_964372135.1 uncultured Treponemataceae bacterium
TACATTAGACAAATCTACTTTTCACACTTATAATTTAAACATACATAGGAGTATTGCCATGAAAAAGATTGTAGTTGTGTGTGTGGCGTTGTTGTTGGTACTAAGTTCTTGTACGTCAAATAGTGGTTTGGTGTATACAAAAAACTTGCTTGAAAATGCACCTGATGCAGATAGTGCTTTTAGGCAAATTGTTCGGGAAAATAGGATTATTTTTATTGGTGAAGAAACTCATGCGTATGCAAATATGAGTAAATTTTTAGATAAAAATATGCAGATGCTCTATGACGAGGGTGTACGTTATATTTTTTATGAAGGTACGGGAGACGCACCCGAGGGCTATGAAGCTCCCCTCTATGGAACATTTTATCCGTGGTCGTATACAGGTGGCGGATATTCACGTGATAATGTAAATGCAGTAGAAGAAATTAATAAAGCGGCAAAAGACGGAGATATCATTAAAAGTATAGCGCTAGAAAAAGGTAGAGATTCTTTTGCGTCTGGTACGTATGATATGGGTGAGTTATATAACTATCGAGTAAAGATAATGTACGATAACTTTACAAAAGCAATGGGAACTATAGAGCCTCATGATAAGTGCTTAGTGATTGCAGGAGATTTTCATGGTGCAACGAAAGAACTTGATACACAATTTATTCAAGGTGAAATGTTCCACTGGAAACCTTTAGGCTCTTATATAAAAGATGAGTATGGCGACGATTACTTTGCTATTAGATTTAAAGCAACCTTGATGGATGACCTCTTTTTTGGTGTAAATCCAGATGAAATTCCTTCTGAATGGCATGACATACCTAGTGAGCCAAAAATGCTAAGTCCTTTAGAAATGGAAGCTTTATCTGAAAATCTTTTTATTAGGTATGAACCTGTATTTGATGGTTATATTATTGAAAAAGACGGGAAACCGAGTATTCCTTATGAATATGCGGTATTTGATAATAAAGTACTTGAAAAAATGGTAGCATATTTAGAATACTTGGATAAAAAGGTAGCAGACCTCAATCAAAATTATGATTATGCAGATGGCGATACATATTACCTATTAGACGACTACCTTCGAGGTATGTATTACATAAAGCTTTATTTTGGCGAACAGTTTGTATATGATATGTGGAACCCAGCAGTGCCATTGCAAGATGCTTTACTAGATTTAAAAGCTAAGGCAAATGGAAATAATTTTGTTGATATGGTAACGCTCCAAATTCCCGATGATGAGGGGCTTAGAGATTATAAAACCAGAATGCAAGTGTTTTATGAAATTATTGCAATGCTAGAACATGGCGAAGATGCAAAATATGTTATGGATACATCAAAAAACTATATTCTTGGCATACAAGAGATTATTCCACAAGACCTATGGACAATGTATTTACTTGCTCGTCTTCACACATTAGCAGAAGATTATGGCGCAGGGCTTGAGTATTGGGAAGAACTTTTTTCAGACCCTTTGGTAAAATCAATGCATATATATCCTGAAGCCCTTGAGTATGCGAGTATGTGTGCAAAAGAACTCGGAGAAGCCGAGCTTGCTCAAAGTTACTTACTGGAAAAAGACAATTTATGGAATGAGCGAAACATTGATGTGAGAATTATTGAATTGTTAAATTAGATTTTATAAGCATTTGCGTAAAAAATCAGGGTCTTTCATTGCTTCATCGAGAATGCGACTAAGAAGGCCTGTGTAACCCTTACCAAATGTTTTCGCTTTTGATAATGTGTCTGATGAAACACGCAAAGCTAGCACTTGTTTTTTTCGAGCTTTCTTTTGGGCTTTTGCAAGAACCGCAAATTCTTGTAATTGCTCAGCAGTTAACTCGGGGCAGTCGTTATCAAATGTAATAGGAAGCTTAGAAGCTTTTTTTATTTCATTTAGTTGTTCTTTAGTTGGCTTTTGCCCGTGTTGTATTGTAACGTTTGATTCACTCATATAGTTTCCTTTCGGCTTTTGTTGCCCTTCTTGCCGATATGATTCTTACTCCATTATTTCTTTCTGTATACACAACAAAAAGAATCTTCTTAACTTTTCCAATAGTTATGCGACGTTCCTCTTCTAGTGTTGAGTGAAGTGCATCAAAAAAATCAATTCTATGTATATCTGCAAAAACTAAGGCTGCTGTTTCAAAACTTATATGATGATTTTTTATGTTAAGTTTACATTTTTCGTCATCCCATGATACCTTTGTTTTGCAAATATCCATATTTATATCATACAAAAAGTATTACTTTTTGTCAAGTTTTTTTACGCAAACATCAATAAACTTATCGCCATTACAATCATGCCGGCGATAAGGCCTCCAATTGTAAGGTGGTGCTCGCCATATTCTTCTGCGGTTGGTAAAAGTTCGTCGAGTGAAATGTATACCATAATTCCTGCAACGGCTGCAAAAATGAGGCCAAATGTTACATCGTTCATAAACTGGCGAAGAATAAAAAAGCCAACTAAAGCCCCAATTGGCTCTGCTAAACCTGATGCAAACGAAAGTAAAAATGCTTTTTTTCTATTTTTTGTTGCATAATAGATTGGGGCAGAAACAGCCAAACCTTCTGGAATGTTGTGAATTGCAATAGCAACTGCGATGCTGATACCAAGAGTTGGGTCTGTAAGGGCACTCATAAAGGTAGCAAGACCTTCTGGGAAGTTATGAATACCAATTGCAAGGGCAGAAAACACACCCATGCGCATGAGTTTTTTTGCCTTAACTTGCGATTCTTGATTCTCTTGCATTTCTGTATGTGGATGATCTTTTTGCAAAGGAAATGGGCAAAAAGCGCCACTGTGATATTTTTTTAATTCTCCAATTTCGTGTGGGTTTGCTTCGCTTGGAATAAGTTTATCAATAAGGGCTATAATTCCAATACCAACAAAAAAAGCAATTACGGTAAAAATATAGGCCGTTTTATCGGAATAAACAAGGGCGAGTGAGTCTCGTGCTTTAACAAAAATTTCTACAAAAGAAACATATATCATAACACCAGCAGAAAAGCCAAGTGTAATGCATAAAAACTTTGGATTAAACTTTTTTGAAAAAAAGCCAATAAGGCTTCCAACTCCTGTTGCAAGGCCTGCAAATACGGTTAAACCAAGTGCAAAAAGTACATTACTTAGACTGAAATCCATTGTATCTCCTATGGTTGTATTAAAAAGCTTATTTACTATAGTATACACCATGATTTCATATCTGTCTATTCTTGTTGCATTTTTTACCATTACATACTATACTTTTTATATGAACACACCTATTGATAATAATTTTTCTGTATGTCCTATGTGTAAAAGCACATATATTGAATATCAAGAGTCAAAAAAGTGGAAGTGCGCTACTTGTGGCTTTACCCTTTATAATAACGTTGCAACAGCTGTTGGTTTAATAATAGTTTTTGAAAATAAAAATACAAACGATAAAAACCTTTTATGTATTAAAAGGGGTAGGGAGCCAAGGAAAGGCTTTTATGCCCTAGCAGGTGGTTTTGTTGATCAAGACGAAACAGCAGAGAGTGCCTGTATTAGAGAAGGCTTTGAAGAAACTGGACTTAGCATTGAAAGCGTGAAATTTGTGTGCAGTGCTCCTAACTCGTATGAGTACAAGGGCTTTTTATATAAAACATGCGATTTGTTTTTTGAAGCAAAGGTCACGGTAGATTGTGAAAATCCTCTGTCGCTATTACAGGCAGAAGATGAAGAAGAGATTACTGATTTTAAGCTATTTCCTATAAACTCAAAAGAAGATGTTGATGCTATTCCTTTTGCCTTTCCTTCTGCTGTAGTTGCCGTAAAGGCATGGTTAGAAAAAAGTAGTTAGTTTTTTTTGGAGATTTGTATGCATAATAAATTAAGAAATTTACGAGAAAGTGATATTGCAGCAGAAATAGCAAGCCTCTACTATGAACACCATTTATCGCAATATGAGATTGCACAAAAATTATTTTATTCTAAGTCAAAAGTATCTCGAATATTAAAAAAAGCCCAAGATTTGAAAATTGTTGAAGTGAAAATTAATTACCCACTGCAGCGAGTTCCTCTTTTGGAGGTTGAGTTAAAAAACAAGTATAATCTTGATGAAGTAATAGTCACAAAAGATTTTTCAGATTATGCAGATTCAGATATAAGGATAAAACGATTAAGTAAAATGGCTTCTGAGTTTATTGATGAAAAGCTCCAAGATGGGATGAGTATTGGTCTTGGATGGGGCAGAACTCTTAACCAAGTTGTAAATGAATTAAAACCCACAATGCAAAAGAACATTTTTGTTGTACAAGTTCTTGGCAATGCAGAAGAATCGTATGTGGTAGATTATAATTCAATGAAGCTCGTTGAGCGTTTTGCGGAAAAATATGGTGGGACAACATCCTTATTATATGCCCCTTTATTTGTTAAGAATAATATTGTAAAAAAATACCTAACTCAAGAGCGTTTAATAGAAAATGCATTAGATAATGCAAAGAGGGTTGACATTTTGGTGAGCGGAATCGGTGGCTTTAATACTGAAGTTAAAGACCCTACATTTGCAGGGTATCTTACAAAAGAAAATCTTGCAGAGCTAAAAGCTAAAGGAGCCGTTGGAATTTTTTGTGGACATTTTTTAGATATTGATGGAAATCAACTGTTAAGTGAATTTGAAGATAATATTATTGGCATTGGTTTGCAAGATATAAAGAAAATTCCCTATGTTATTGCAGTATCTGGCGGGGTAAATAAAGCACAGGCGACGCATGCAGCACTAAAGGGAAATTACATTCATTGCCTTTCAACAGATGAATTTTTAGCTCAAAAATTATTGCAGTTATAGAAATAATTAAAGTTTTTGCAATTAATTGCAAAATATGTGGTTAAATTCCATGTTTTATGCAATTTATTGCAATATTGTGGAAGTGATTGTTTGTTTTATTGATTTTTTTTCTTGTGTTTGACTATAATTCATTAAAGGAGCAAAAATTATGGAAATAATTAATTTAATTTGGGAAACACTTTTTAACAATGTTCTTGCACGTCCTGCTATCTTTATTGGATTGTTGGTTGTTGTAGGATATATTTTATTAAAAAGAAAATGGTACGAAGTTTTTGCAGGTTTTGTAAAAGCTGCTGTAGGGTATATGATTTTGCAAGCAGGGGCAAAAGCACTTTTAGCTAGTGTATCTCCTATGCTTAATGGATTACAACAAAAGTTTCAATTGGATGCCGTTGTTATAGATCCTAACTTTGGGTTTGCGGCTGCAAACACTGCTTTAGAATCAATAGGAATTACGACTTCCTTTGCAATGATTACGCTTTTAATCGCTTTTCTTTGGAACATTCTTTTACTTGTATTTAGAAAACAAACAAAGGTAAGAACTCTTTTTACAACAGGTCATATCATGGTAAAACAAGCAACAGTTGCAACTTGGATTGCATTTTTCTTGCTTCCAGAGCTTCGTGACATGGGTGGAGTTGCTCTTACTGGTATTTTAATTGGTACATATTGGTCAGTATTCTCAAATCTTACTGTTGAAGCAACACAAGACTTAACTGATAAAGCTGGCTTTGCAGTTGGGCACCAACAAATGCTCGGTGTATGGTTTGCAGATAAGTTTTCACCAAAAATTGGTAAAAAAGAAAACTCTGTTGATAATATTAAAATGACAGGGTTTATGAAAATATTTGATGACTATGTTGTTTCAACAACAGTTATCATGATGTTCTTCTTTGGAATAATTATTCTTATTATTGGTGAGCCATTAATGAGAGAACTTGATTCTAGTTTTGCTAAAAGCCTTGCTTTTCCAGTATATATTTTTGAAAAATGTGCTTCATTTGCTGTTAACCTTGTAATATTAAAAACTGGGGTTAGGATGTTCGTAGGTGAAATGGTTGAGTCTTTTGAAGGAATTTCATCTTCAATTCTTAAAGGAAGTTTACCAGCTGTAGACTGTGCTGCAACATACGGTTTTGGTTCTCCTAATGCTGTAAGCTTAGGTTTCGTTTTCGGAGCTATTGGACAAATTATTGCAATTGCAGGTTTATTAATTTTCCAATCACCACTTATGATTATACCTGGATTCGTTCCATTGTTCTATGATAATGCAACAATCGGTTTGTATGCAAATAATAAGGGTGGATTTAAAGCACTAGTAGTAATGTGTATAGGTAGCGGTTTATTCCAAGTATTAGGAAGTGCATTTGCAATTATTCTTTTTGGAATGAGTGGCTTTGGTGGTTACGTTGGAAACCTAGACTGGGCAACATTGTGGCCTGTTCTTGGCGTAATAATTAAATACTTAGCTGTTCCTGGTGTAATTCTTTGTATCATAGGAATGCTTATTATTCCTCAAGTACAGTACAGAAAAAACAAAGAACACTACTTTGACTTAGAAGGATAAAAATATGTTAAAAGTAATGGTAGCCTGTGGCTGCGGCATGGGTAGTAGTCAAGTTATGAAAATGAGAGCTACTGCTGTATTCAAAGAATTAAATGTTGAAGCTAATATTCACCATACAAGCGTTGATGAAGCTATGTCAACTGCAAGTGGATATGACTTGGTGATTGTTTCAGAAACTTTATTACGAAATTTTAAAGAGTCTGATAAAACAACTATTATTGGGTTAAAAAATCTCATGTCAAAAGATGAGATGAAGCAAAAAATATTGGATTCAAAAATACTTGAAAATGCAAAATAATATTATTTATATACATTCCCACGATAGTGGGAATGTATTTAGCCCATACGGCTATAATGTTCAAAGTCCTCATATTCAACAATTTGCAAATGATGCAACAGTATTTGAAAACAGTTTTTGTGTGAGTCCTACATGTTCTCCAAGTAGGTCTGCATTATTAACTGCTATCTATCCTCATGCAAATGGAATGCTTGGGCTTGCAAACCGAGGATTTACGCTAAACTCATATGATGATCATATTGTTAGAAAGCTAAAAAAAATCGGTTATAACACTGCATTGTGCGGTATTCAGCATGAGTATGGGCGTTATGTAGAGCATGAAAAAGGTGCTGCGGCTATTGGCTATGATGAAAATATTTCCGCCCAAAATACATGGAAAGAAGAAAAAGACTATGTGTTTTGGGATGATGCAAATACTGAAAAAGCAGTGTCGTGGCTAGAAAATGTACGTTCTGACAAACCTTTTTTCTTGTCTGTAGGTTACTTTTGTACACACAGAGAGTATCCAGATACAGAAGGGGAATGTGACGAAGGCATTTTGCCAGAATTTTTAGATAACACTTCTGAAGTGCGAAAAGATTTCAAAGGGCACATAAAAAGTATTGAGATTCTTGACAACAATGTTGAAAAAATCTTGCAAGCGCTTAAAAAAAATGGTTTGTATGACAATACTATAATTATACTAACATCTGACCATGGTATTGCATTTCCAAAGTGCAAGTGTACGCTTTTTGATAGTGGCACAAAGGTTTCGCTTATCATGCGCTTTCCAAACACGGGGCATGGCAAACGTATTAAATCACTTATGTCTCACATCGATGTTTTTCCAACTATATTTGATTATTGTAGTTTTAGTGAAACTGATTCTTTTCAGGGAAAATCAAGGTTATCATATTTTGAAGATGATTCAAAAGATACGTTTGTTTTTTCAGAAGTTAATTGCCATACTTCGTATGAGCCTTGTAGAAGTGTTAGAAATAATCGATTTAAGTATATAGAATACTATGATTCAAGCTATCCCTATATTAATCCTTCAAATATTGATAATTCAATAAGTAAGGATGAGTATTTGAAAAATGTAGACAAAAACAAAACTATGAGAATGTTCTTTGATGTGGAAAAGGATCCTTTAGAGCACAACAATCTAATTGACAATCCTGACTATGCCTCGGATCTCGAAATGATGCTTTCTGCTTTGCATGATTGGCAAGAAAATACTGATGACTATTTGCTTAAAGGTCAATTACAATTTAGAAAACCTTGGGTAATCAACACGAATGAGTGCAAAAACCCAAAGAGTAAGGTTGAAAGTGATTTCATTGTTTACTAATTAATGATAAACCTGTAGCTCGTTTATGAGTTACAGGTTTTTTTTGAATGAGTTTTGCAGTGAAGAAGAAAAATGATTAGCACAAAATTCGCTTGCTATTTAGTGAAGTGCCATCCATGGCACAACATATTAATATACCACAGCAAAGCCCAACCCGCCAGAGGCGGGAAGCGCCCAAATAAAAGAACCATCTAGCCAAAAACCTTATTTCCTGATATTATACTATTTATGAAAATTTTATTACAAATTGCGCTTATTTTTGCCCTTTGTTTGGTATGTAATGCTATTTCGGCCATACTTCCATTTATTATGCCTGGTAGTGTTTTAGCAATGATAGCATTGTTTATTCTTTTGGCGACAAAGGTGCTAAAGGTGCATCATATTCGAGAGAAGGCCGACTTTATGCAACAGATTATGGCCTTCTTTTTTATTCCCCCAGGGCTGGCTCTTATGGAGCACCTTGATTTGTTAGGAAAAATAATTGTGCCATTGTTTGCAATTAATATTATTTCTGCTTTTATTTGTTTTGCTGTGACAGGTTGGACGGTGCAGGCGGTTATTAAGTTGCAAAATTTCTTAAGCAATAAAAAGATTTCGAGGGAGGATGCCTAATATGCTGGATACTTTTTGGAATGCATTTACTTTTTCACCTTATTTTGGGATTGCTCTTTCTATTTTAGCTTATTATGTGGGAGTAAGGGTAAAGGCTCGTTTTAACAATCCTATCGCAAATCCGCTTATAATTGCAATGATACTTTGTATTGCTTTTCTTGAAATTTTTAATGTTCCATATGAAGCGTACGATTTAGGGGGTGACATAATTTACATGTTTTTAGCCCCTATGACAGCTATACTTGCAGTGTCGGTATATAATCGACTTGAAGTTTTAAAAAAGAACCTTATTCCTATCTTGGTCGGAACCTTTGTTGGTTCTTGTGCGGCAATTGGCTCAATTTTTCTTATGTGCAATCTTTTTGGTCTTGATGAGGCAATTAGGGTTGCCTTATATCCAAAGTCGGTTACAACTGCAATTGCCCTTCCTCTGGCTGAAATGGCTGGTGGCATAGGGGCTGTTACCTTTGCTTCGACCACTATTACTGGTTTTACCGGCGCTCTTGCAGCTCCTTTTATGGCAAAGATTTTTGGCATAAAGGATAAAACTGCAATTGGCTTGGCAATCGGGACTTCAACCCACGCTCTTGGCACAACTCGCGCATTTCAAATGGGAGAAACAGAAGGAGCCATGAGTAGCATTGCCATTTGTTTAGCAGGGGTATCGACAGTGATTATTTATAGCTTGTTTGGATTTGGGTGAGTTTTTTTAGTGAATATAGGTAAAATCGTAGTCAGTACTTTGTAGTATTGTTTCAATACGGTCTTGTGCAATAAAAAGCAAACTTCTAGCTTCATCTATTAGTGTATCGGTTACTCTAAAAATGGGTATAGATACACTAATAGCAGCTTGTATTTTGCCGTTTTTTCTTAAAGGGACTGCTACACATTGAATTTGCATACTTGATTCTTCTTTTTCGTATGCTACTCCCTCGAGGCGGACTTTTTCAAGCTGGGCAATCAAAATATCAAAATTTGTAATAGTATTTTCTGTAATCGGAATTAGTCCATTCGGATACAATTCCCTCAACTCTGCTTCCGACAATGCAGACAATAGCGCTTTTCCTAAGCCAGTACCATATGCAGGAAGTTTTTTCCCAATCGATGAAAACATCCGTATAGCTTTCTTTGAATCTTCTTTATGCAAGTAAAATACATCGCCTTTATCTAATACTCCTAAGTGGCATGTTTCTGAGCATCCTTCAACTATTTTATGTATTTCATGTTTTACTGTGTTTAAGAGATCGAAGTGGTCGAAGAATCGTTGTCCAACTTCAATTGATTTAATTCCTAAAGAGTAGCGCTGTGTATCTTCGGACACATGCAAAAAATTAGATGAAACAAGAGTTTGCATTATTGGATACAAAGTTCCCTTTGGAATTTCCGTTGTTCGTGACAATTCGGTAAGAGTGAGACCTTTTTTACTAGTTGAGACGACTTCAATTACCTTAATAACACGCCAAGTGGGTAGATGAAGTGTAGAATCTGATTTTTTTTCCATTTCTATCCTAATTTTTATCTTTATATAGTATGTCATGATTTTTATTTTTTGTCAAATAGTCAAAAATATGAGATAAAATTTTTTCTCCTTAAAAAAAAGTGATTTTTAAACTTTTTTTTAAAAAAATGTTGACAGACATAAAATTGTATGGTATACTCAATAAACAAGACGAACGATGTTCGTATATACAAACAAACATGAGGCGATATGATAATCAAAGAAGTAAAGGTATATGCCCTTCAAGCAAAGCTTGACAATCCATTTTATTTTTCTCAAGGATGGGCATATAATAGAAGCGCTGTAATTGTGGAACTTATTGATGAAAATGGATTAAGTGGATTTGGTGAAAGCCTGTGCCATGGTATGCAACCACCTCAAATTGCAGTTTCAATTATTGAAAATCTTTTTGTACCTCACTTAATCGGGAAAAGTATTTTTGAAACAGATAAAGTTTGGGAAGAGATTTATACTCAGTCAAGGCCATTTGGGCAAGCTGCTGTTATAAATGCATTGAGCAGTATTAATATTGCTATGTGGGACTTACAGGGAAAAAATCTAAAGCAACCAATTGCAAATCTATTAGGTGGCCGTTATCGCGATTCAGTACAAGCATATTCTACTGGATTTTACAGACAGGATGGCAAAAGTTATCCTCAGGATGCAGTTGAAGAAGCATTGCGTTATGAATCTTATGGTTTTAAGGCAATGAAGTTAAAATGTGGTTTTGGTGTAGAAACTGATGTTGAATACATTAAAGCTGTAAAAAGTTCAGTAAAAAATGACACTAAAATCATGGTTGACTTTAACTGCGCTTATAATCAAGCTCAAGCGCGTAGAATTATAAAAGAATTAGAAGACTACAAAATTGAATTTTTTGAAGAACTTTTATCTGCCGATGACAAAGAAGGATATAAGGCAATTCGAAATCTGAGTTCCGCCTATATTGCTGCAGGTGAAAATACATTTAGCAAAGCTACATTTTCCGAATGGATGAATGAAGGGGCTCTTGATATTTATCAGCCAGATTTATGTTCGTGCGGGGGTTTTACAGAATACAAAAAGATAATGGCAATTGCTCAAGCAACAAACTCTACAATTATCCCACACATATGGGGTTCAGGTATTGCACTTGCTGCATCATTGCAACTAATTGCAACAATTGCTCCTAATCCAATTCGATTAATGCCTGACAATCAATTCTTAGAATATGATCAATCAAGTCATCCTTTTAGAGCTGATTTAATATGTAACGCCATCAATATGAAGGATGGATTTGTTTCAATTCCCAATGCAAATGGAATAGGGGTAGAAGTAAATAGAGATATCTTGGAAAGATATAATAGTAATAAATAACTTTTTGAGCAAAATGCTCATTGAGATAAAGATAGTTCATAGGAGGAAAAAATGAAACTATTAATGAAAGTAAGTATTGCATTAGTATTTGCACTTTGTGCAGGAGTAGCTTTTGCAGCAGGTGGTTCAGATGCTCCAGACGCATATCCGTCAAAAGCTGTAACTGTAATTATTCCTTATTCTGCTGGCGGTGGTTCAGATTTGAGTGTTAGGGCTTTAGTTGAAGCTTCTAAAGACAAATTTCCAGAAAACATTTCTGTTGAAAACAGAACAGGTGGTGCAGGTATAGTTGGAATGCTTTATGGTTCAAAGTCTAAGGCAGATGGTTATACTATTACAATGACTGCTCCCGAATTATTAATTCTCCCACACACAGGCGGAGGCTCAGGTTTACACTATACTGATTTAACTCCAATTCTTATGTTTAATTCAGCGTATGCTGCAATTACTGTTAACAAAGATTCTCCATATAACACACTTGAAGAATTTGTGGAAGCTTCAAAGAGTGAAGAAATCCAAGTTGGTAACTCTGGTGTAGGCTCAATATGGCATTTAGCAGGCGCAGGTTTTGCACAAGCTGCAGACACTTCTTTTACATATGTTCCATTTGAAGGAGCTGCTCCAGCAATTACTGACCTTCTTGGTGGCCACATTGATGCTGTTTCTGTAAGCTATGCAGAAGTAGCAACACAAGTAGAAGCTGGACAACTTAAAGTGCTTGCAGTTCTCGCTCCAGAAAGACTAGCTGAAGCTCCAAGTATACCAACTGCAAAAGAATTAGGCTATGATGTTTCTTTAGGTACATGGAGAGCTTTAACTGTTCCAAAAGACACACCAGATGAAATTGTTGCAACACTTTATGATATTTTTTCTGAAACTGTTACAAGAGACAACTTCAAAAAATTTATGGCTGATTCAAATAATGCTATTGATGTTATGGATGGACCATCACTTCAAAAGAAAATGGAAACAGAGGATGCAATTTTTGCTGGATTAGTAAAAGACTTAAACTTAGCAAACTAATTATTCAAAAAGAGCCTTTTTTCTCTTTAGGGAGGGAAGAGGCTTTTGTTTAAAACAAGAGGTATCTATGAAAAAAGGAAATTGCGTTACTGCAATAATTTGCATGGCATTTTCAATCTTTGTTTTTGTTATGGCGAAGGATTTCCCTGCTGGTACAAATGGTGTTCCAGGACCAGGTGTGTTTCCTATGATAATATCGTCATTACTCTTTTTTTGCTCACTAATTATTCTAGTATTTTCAATATCAGTACCCTTAGAAGGCGAAAAAACAATTACATTAGGGACAAAAGATAATCGTCGGGTATATATTTCTATGGTTGGATTAGTTATATATGCAATTATTTTGCCATTTCTGGGCTTTTTAATTACAAATGCAATAATGCTATTTGTAGCTATAACATTATTTAAACAAAAACGCAGCTATTCTACTGCACTAATAGCATTGCTGGTTAGTCTTGTTGTGTATGTAATTTTTACTCGAGTTTTACAAGTGCCTCTTGACTTCGGTCTTGTTGCATTTTAAGGAGAAACTATGACATTGAATTCAATTTTGGCTGTTCTTAATCCACAGACACTACTATATATTTTGATTGGGGTTTCATCTGGTATTTGTATTGGTTCTTTACCAGGGTTAACCGCAACTATGGGTGTTGCACTTTTACTTCCACTTACATTTGGCTTGGAGGCTCAATACGGTATTTTGCTATTATTGGGTGTCTATATCGGAGCTATTTATGGTGGTTCAATTTCTGCAATTTTATTACGAACGCCTGGGACTCCTGCATCCGCTGCAACTGCTGTTGATGGGTATGAGTTTTCAAAAAGAGGTGAAGCTGGAAGAGCCCTTGGAATAGGGACATTGTCTTCATTTATTGGTGGAACACTTAGTTGCTTAGTACTATGGTTAGTTTCGCCTCAGCTTGCCAAACTCGCACTACGATTTAGTAGCGCAGAATATTTTATGCTTTCAGCATTTGGGCTTAGTATTATTGCAAGTATCTCAGGGAAGTCTCTCACAAAAGGGTTAATGTGTGGCTTATTTGGCATGATTATTTCTATGGTTGGTATGGACAAAGTTACAGCCTATATTCGTTTTACTTTCGATAATCCAAATCTTCTAAGTGGTTTTTCCTATATTCCGATAATGATTGGTTTATTTGCAATGAGTGAGGCCTTTATAACAGTAGAAGAAATCTTCATAAAAAGAGCAAAAACCGAAAAAATTAAAAGTTTGCTTCCAAAAAAAGAAGATATAAAGGCATGTCTCAAAGTTGCTCCTTTATCAGGTTTAATAGGGACGTTTATTGGTATTGTCCCTGGGGCAGGGGCAGATATAGGTGCCTTTGTTGCGTACAATGAAGTTAAACGCTTTTCTAAGCATCCAGAAAAATTTGGAACAGGTATTCCTGAGGCAATTGCAGCAGCAGAAGGTGGAAATAATGGTGCTACAGGTGGAGCAATGATTCCAATGTTAACACTAGGTATACCAGGGGACTCAGTTGCCGCTATTATGATAGGTGCATTAACAATTCAAGGATTGCAACCAGGGCCTCTACTGTTTCAAAAGCATGCAGAACTTGTTTACACGATTTTCTTTGGTCTTTTTGTAGCAAACATAATCATGCTTCTATTAGGATTTTCTTGTATAAGGTTTTTTAGTAAAGTATTAAGTATTTCTAAACATACATTAGCTCCAATTATTTTTACACTTTGTATAGTTGGCTCTTATGCAATAAATAATTCATTCTTTGATGTAGGTGTAATGCTTTTCTTTGGAATCGTCGGTTATTTTATGAACAAATTAGAGATACCTGCGTCGCCGATGATATTAGGGTTAATACTAGGACCTATGAGTGAAAGTCATTTTAGGACCGCACTGTTGAAATCTGGCGGGAATTTCTCTGTATTTGTAGAGTCACCGATTTCAATTTTCTTTTTAGCAATGATAGTTATTACATTGGTAGTCCCAATTTGGAAAAACTTGAAAAATCTTAAAGGGAAAAAACTATAAATCGTAAAAAGGTAAAACAATGACAACACTACAAAAATATACGGCTGCGAAAATTGTTCCAGCGGTAACAATTGAAAATGAAGAGGATTTGCGAAAAATTGCAGATTTATGCAGAAAATACATTCCTGCAATTGAATTAACACAGCGAACAGAATTTGGGCTAAAAGCACTTTCAATATTAAAGCAGGATTATCCTGATTTAGCTGTTGCAGCTGCAACAATATTAAATGTTCCACAAGCAAAAGAAGTTTTAGAGACTGGGGTTGATTTACTAATTAGCCCAGGGCACACACCTGATTTAGTTGAGTTCTGTGCGACAAACAATGTTCAATATGTACCAGGTGTGAGCACTCCAGATGGCCTTGAGTATTGCTTATCAAAAGGGTTTAAACTACTAAAATTCTTTCCTGCTGAGGTAGCTGGAGGAATTAAATGGTTAAAAGCTATTGAGCCAGTATATAGCCATACGGGTCTTAGCTTTATGCCACTTGGTGGAGTTTCTGTAGATAATGTAAGTGAGTACTTATCACTAAAGAATGTGAGTGTTTGCGGAGGCTCATGGATATGCCCTAAAGACTTGATTGCCAAAGGCGATTGGGCTGAAATTGAAAGAAGGTTTCAAGAAGTTGCGGAAATAATTAAAAGTCTTTAAATTAATGCGACAGCGATTAGAGTACTGAGGGCTAAAAGTTTCAACTTTTAGCCTGAATCGACCGCAGACGCCCAATTGCGGCGGCGAGGACGATGAGCGTTAGTGAAGTACGTCATGAGCGAATGTCGCCTAAAAAAAATAGAGGAAAAAAACATGAAAAAAATAATAACATTTGGCGAGATAATGTTACGCCTTATGCCTGAAGGGTATACTCGCTTTGTACAAGCAGAAAATTTTGAAGCTACATATGCTGGTGGGGAAGCTAATGTAGCTGTTTCGCTTGCCAATTATGGAATGGATGCTGCTTTTGTTTCAAAGGTACCAGCTCATGAAATTGGACAATGTGCGGTTAATGCATTACGTCGTTATGGGGTAGATACATCGTTAATGATTCGAGGTGGGGATCGCCTTGGTGCATACTTTGTAGAGAAGGGTGCTTCACAGCGTCCATCAAAGGTTGTATATGACAGAAAGCATTCGGCTATTTCAGAAGCAGATCCTTCAGAATTTGATTGGGAATCAATTTTTACAGACATTGACTGGTTTCATTTTACTGGTATAACTCCAGCCTTATCTAAAAATTGTGCTGCAATGTGCAAACAAGCCCTTGAGGTTGCAAAGAAAAAGGGTATTACTGTTAGTTGTGACTTGAACTACCGAAAGAATCTTTGGAGTAAAGAAGATGCAGGCAAGGTTATGGCAGAACTTATGCCGTATGTAGATGTTTGTATTGCAAATGAAGAAGATGCAGGTGATGTGTTTAACATCCATGCAAAGGACTCGAACATTACTGGTGGTGAGTTAAGTAAAGAAGGTTACATAGATGTTGCAAAACAACTTGCAGATAGATTTGGGTTTAAAAAAGTTGCAATTACTTTACGAGGTTCTATATCGGCAAGTGATAATAACTGGGCTGGTATGCTCTATGATGGGAATGATGCATTCTTTTCTCCAAATTACTTGATTCGCATTGTTGACAGAGTTGGTGGAGGGGATAGTTTTGGTGGAGGCTTAATTTATGCCTTGTTATCAGAATACGATTCTCAAAAATCTATCAATTTCGCAGTAGCGGCAAGCTGTTTAAAACACTCAATACAAGGTGATTTTAATCAAGTATCAGTGAAAGAAGTAGAAAGCCTTGCTGGTGGCGATGGTTCTGGGCGGGTTCAACGCTAGCAATACTTGTCAACTGGTAGTTGACATATGTCAACCACCAGTTGCTCTCCTATAAACACCCGTAACTTTGCTCAATAGCCCTCAATTGCAAATACACTGTATCGTTTACAGGAGTAGGCACTCCAAACTTCTTTCCTAAATCTGATAAAGTTTTTGAAAAAAGTTCTACTTCAGTTTTTCTACCTGCAATAACATCTTGGCACATAGACGTTCTTGAATCGGGAGTAAGGCTATTTAAAACCGTAAACCATTTTTCTAAATCAGCGTCATCGAGGTTTGCCCCTACATATTTTGATACCTCAATAACCTCTTTTTGTAATGACACCATAAAATCAAATGCTTCTTGCACAAAGTGTTCGTTTCCATTATTTTGAAAAGGAGCATAGGGAAGTCTCATAATAGAAGATGCTTGATTAATACCCACATTTACCATGTACTTAAACCAAAGCATTCTAAGCATATTTTCAGGCACATTGTATGCTATGTTTGCCTTTTCAAAAAAGTCTGCAATTGCTTGCACCTCGTCTGTACAATCACTTATTGCCTTTCCGTCAATACTTTTGTTGGTGTTTTCGCCAAAGTGAATTACACCCTTTGGACCGTAGTAGCAGTGCTCATTTCCGTGTTGGGCATCGGTACCTAAAATCATTGCAAGCGGTGGCTTGGTATTTGGGTAGCGCTCTTTTATAGTTTGCTCACTAGAAATACCATTTAAAAGGGAAATGATGAGTGTGTCATCGCCTATATAGTTTTGTAAATCGTCCAAGATTGTATCGAGGTGCTGATTTTTACAAGCAAGAATAACAAGGTCTACCTTTGTTGCTTCATTTGAATCGGCATCTGCTAAGGTGAAATCAATTTTTTCATCATTTACCCATAGACCATTTTTTTTGTAGCGTTCGAGGCGCTCACCTCGTGCTAAAATACTTACTGCTTTTGGGTTATACATATAAACTTGATGTGCAACCATTAAACCGATTGCTCCAGCCCCTGCTATTAAAACATGTTCAATATTTTTCATTTTTCTACTTTCCTTTTTATCCTTTTTAGTATACTATACTTTTATGGATATTTTGACAATAGTAAAGCTCTCAAGCTATGTGATTACATTACTTATTATTCTTTCGTTTCCCGTTCGTTTTTCATTGCTTTCAAAAATGATGGGAAAGCGCATCATAGTACTGTCGAGTACAAAGGCAAATATGTACATTGCAGTTATCGCTTTAGCTCTTATTATGCTTATTGTACTTTATTTTAGAGACTTTTCGCTTGTTGTGGCGGTGGTTTTACATGGAACTGCTTTGCTTGCCATAGAGATGGGCGTGCGAGAATTCTTACATCGTATAAAATCAGGTATTTATGAAAATGCCTTGGTAGCTGATGGTCGGATAATTCGAAAAGATGAAATTGTAACATTACCGACCTTAGAATACGAAAAAGAAGCTGGAAATACACTTGAAATTGTAACCGAAAATCGGGGAACTATTAGTGTCTTTTTTTCAAGTGTCCAAGAGCGAAATAATGTAGTTCAAATTATTAAGGCGTGGCAAAAAAAATAAGAGAGCTAGCGTAATGTAACGACGGATGCAACGCGCCCATCAGATGTATAAGCCCTCTCAGGGTTTGTTTCATCGAGGAATGATTGAATCCCTGAATAGTATGTATAGTAATACGTACCTTTAGGAAGTGCAAGTTCTAATTCGTAGATGCCGTATGAGGTTTCTTTAAGTTCATAAATAAAAGGATCCCAATTAGTAAAACTTCCAGAAAGACGAATTCTTTGTCCTGATTCTCCTTCATACACAAAACGCACTGTTTTTTGAGATGTGTTAGTTTCAGCTATTACGGGTCTTTGTAATTCTAAATGAGAAACAAGTAAGTTTGCGTTTGGATCATATACCGTTACTTTGTTTTGTGGGTCGGTTGTCCATAATCCATCCATTACCATTCTATATGAAATATGTTGTATGTTTTGTGGTATGTGTAAAATATAGAATGAAACATAGCTTTCGGTGTTGGTGTTATCTTCATTTTGCCGAACAAGGCGTTTAAAAGTATGTATTTTTTGATATTGTTCAAAATCAAATGCAATTCCCGCATAGCGAATACTTGGGTCTGCAGTAAAAATAATATAATCTCCATTAACAACAGGAGCTTCTGGTCGTTCAATAGTTTGCAAAAGTGAGTCTAGAATATACTGTTTGTCTTCAAAATGGCCAACATCTAAGCCATAAGCCGAGGAAAATAAAACTACGGTACATATTACTATAAAAATCTTTTTCATGTTCTATATTTAATATCGGAATTTGAAAAAAAATGTTAAGAAAAAATAAAGCCTTTTCAAAAAAAACCGATGATTTATATAGTAATAAAAAACGTTTTTTTAGCACAAAGGTGCTTGTTATAAACTGCATTGTGGGGTAAAATTAGTTAATAATGCCGGGGATAGAGAGTCTTAAAAAATTTAGTGATGATATTACTCAAGTAGGTGATGAAGTTGCCATTCGCCAAAAAAATGGCACTACTATGCCCGAGGCATCAATTCCAGATAATGTTCCTCAAGAAGATGATTCCTACGACTTCGAATTTGGACTGCCGCAAGAAGAAAAAGATTACGAACTAGACAACGAAGAAAAAGTAGAACAGGATGAAGCCGATTCGATGTCTGCAGAAGACATAATTGCTTCTATGACAGCTGAAAGTTCTGCGCCAGAAGAAACCCCAAGTGATACAGCAGATATCGATTCTGAGCTTTCTTCTATTCTTAATGACATCCTACCTCCTTCAGATTCTCCTTCTCCAGCTGAGGCTGAAGAAGTAAACCTTACAGACACAGAGCAACCTTTTAGTGATGGACTACCTGATTTAGATGACTCCCTTTCAATGGACGGCTTTTCAGATAGTAGTATGGGCTTAGATTTACCATCGCTAGATAACCTAGATGCTTCTTCACCTTTAGATGATTTTGGTGCAATGCCTGAAAGTGTCGATTTAGCTTCTGATATGGACATGTCTGTACCAGAAGCTCCTGTAGACGATTTTGCATCAACAGATTTTGATGATGGTTTTTCAAGTTCTGATGAAGGTATTTCAATGGGTCCAGATGACAGCTTTGACTCCTTTGATGACTTTGGTGGAGCGTCAGATGATTTTGCCCTTGATTTGGATGGTGGATTTGATACAAGCGAAATGGAAGACTTCGATGGGGAAGCAGACTTTTCATCTGGATTTGAGGATACAAATTTTGAAATACCAGGTTTTTCAGATGCTGATGCAGCCGATTCTCGCAAAGCGCCTCTCGGAATATTAAAAAAGAAAGAAGAACCTCAAGATAACGATCGTACACATTTAACTGACTCCGAATATGAGTTATTTAAGAAAAATTTACAATCATACCCATTAAACCTGCGTTTGGCAATAGATAAAGTAGTAATCAATGATGAATTTACTGATGTTGCCATTATGGAAGTATTATTTAAGGTCGTAAAAAAAGTTTCTGCTAGAAAGCTTGCAACACATCTAGAGAAAATGCTAAATATTTCCATTAATGTACCTTTAAATTATGAACGACGCACTGTTGAACAATATGAAGCCTACAAGTTGTCCATAGAATATCAATTAAAAAATCGCATTATTCCAGGTACAATTGCGGCATTAGTTTTGGGTTCAGTAATGTACATACTATTTTACTTAAGTGCTACATTTATTTATAAACCTATTCGAGCAGAGATGCTTTATAATGATGGGTATGCGCTTATCGAAAATGATTTATATGCACAATCGGAGATAAAATTTAATGAAGCTTTATCATATAAAGTAAAAAAGCGATGGTTTTTTAGGTATGCTCAAGCATATCGTGATAAAAACCAATATGAAAGAGCTCGAAATATGTATAATCAATTAGTGTTGCGTTTTGATTATGATAAAACGGCTGCCTTGGAATATGCTCGAATGGAGTTGGATGACCTTGCAAATTATGAGCGGGCTGCAGAAATAACTCGGCGTTACGTATTAGACCATCATATAAATGATGAAGAAGCAATGCTCTTGCTGGGTGATATATATTTAGATTGGGCAACCTCCCTTCCGCACGGACAAGAGCGAGAAGACCGTTTTGAACATGCTCGGTTACAATATGCAACTCTAATGGATTTATTTGGACAAAGTGACTTATATCTTTCTCGAATGCTTAGGTACTTTATTCGAACAGATAATTTGCGTGAAGTGTTAACACTAAAATCATATTTTTTAAGTACACCAAAGGTTGTTCTTGAGGCACAGGATTTAGTTGAACTTGGTGGGTATTTATTAGAGAAGAGATATGGGTACTTACCTCCTTCTGACGAATATTTGAGAGGAAGTATTGAGGACTTACGAAAAGTATTAGAATTAGCAATAGAAGCTGATGAAACTATACCTGAGGCTCACTATAACTTTGCACGCTACTTTGTATTTACTGATAATCGAGCCCAGGCAATTGTTGCACTTAATAATGCTATTACCAATTTTGAACTAACAGAAAAACAAAGTCATGAAAGAATGTTAAAACATGTTAATTCGTATCGCCTTTTGGGAGAAATTTATATTGCACAAGAAGAATACTTGTTGGCCGAAGAAGATTTTGGAAGCGGAATAAGACTTTTTGAGCAAGCTGAGCAAACTACTGGCTTGATAGGAAATGAAGATGTTGGCATGCTCTATAGCAATATGGGAGATTTGGACTACTTTATTTCTGGTGATTTAGATGTGGCGCTTGAGAATTATTTACATGCACTTGAAAACTATAATGACACTCCTTCAATTAGGTATAAAATTGGTTATATTCAATATGATGGCGAGAACTATTCAGGAGCATTAAATTCATTTGTAAAAACAGCCGAACAAAACTCTAATGACAGGAATTTGCTGTTAGCGCTCGGAAACGTTCTAGAAATACGTGATGATGACGCAGCCTCTGTATCGCATTATGAGAGATTGTTAGCAATTCTTAACGCTGATAGAGATAGATACGGTATTTTATTCCCACAAGTTCGATCCGACCATGCGGTGATTGTAGATTTATATTTAAAGGTTACAAATAATCTCGGTGTTGCATTAGCAAAACTGGCAGATAGAACAGGAAATACTGCATTACAAACTGAAGCGCTGGGGCATTTTTCTGAATCTCTTAGAGCATGGGACAGTTTAACTCGAAACCAAGAAACGATGGTACGGTTAGAAGGCAGTAATCTCGCTGAACAAAATATTCGTTATTTGTTATACCCCATCAGCACGTTTGAGCCAGCAATTTATGCTTCAATTCCTAGAACTCTCTACGGCGAAGAAGGGTTAAAGCAAACATCGCTTAATTAGGAAAAAAAATGAAACACTCTTTGAATATACATAAATCTGGTATCATTATTCAGAAAGAAGCTATTACACTCCGAAAGGAGCTTGTGAGAAAATCGATACATCTAGCTACAGCTTTTGTACCCATTTGTTTGGAGCATTTTGGGATTCTTGTTGTATATGGTTTAAGTATAATTCTTGTGTGCTATTGCATAGCAGAGGGTTTTCGCTCAAATGGAAAAAAAGTACTATTTTTTTCATTTTTTACCGAAGTAGCTGCACGTAAACGAGATGAAAATAAATTTGTATTAGGGCCTGTTACCTTAGCGGTAGGTGTCCTTTTGAGTGCTCTTTTTTTTGATGAAAAACCTGCAGCAGTTGCGATATATGCACTGGCCTTCGGAGATGGGTTATCTAGTTTAGCTGGAAAACTATTTGGTAAACATTTAATTCCGTTTTGTGCGGGCAAAACCCTTGAAGGCAGTATAACCTGTTTTGTAGCAATATTTATTTCAACAATGTGTGTAACAAAGGATTACACTATTTCACTTGTTATTGCCATTGTAGGAACTGTTATCGAAGTTCTTCCTATAAAAGATTTCGATAATGTAATTATTCCAATTGTTATCGCCTTGATTGCTCAATTCTATTTCCACATATAGTATCGATGTAACTGCTTTAAGAACACTATGGAACCAACAGCAAAAAATGAAAAACCTATAATAAGTAATAACAAATTTGAAGTATATAAAAGTATAGAGTATCCAATACATAATGCAAGGAACGCAATAGAAGCCTTTCGATAATCTAACGACTTTTTGCTCATAGTAGATAAAAGCATTGAAAGAAACGCAATGAATGTAAAGACAATTTGAATTGTTGTAAAAATATTTTCAAATCCGTAGGTAGGTAAAAAATCATTTTTAATATTCGTTAAATCTAAGGGAATAATCGCAGCGAAGCTTAGTGCAACTATGGATATTATTCCAATAAATTTATCTGAGTCTCGAGATTCATCTTGATTAATTAGAACTCCCTGAAATAAAATTGACAACGTAACTTGGATTTTTCCAAAAAAAGCAATGCCACTTATTGAAGCTAAAAAAAGTGTATATCCAGTATGCAATGAAAAAATTGGAATACAAAGCAAAAAACTTTGAGCAAAAAAACCAATAAGCATTGCTATAAAATAAAGCACTTCAAAAGACTTTGTTTTTTCAAATGTAAAATAAATGGTAAATCCAACAATTGGAACAAAGAGCGAAAAAAGTAAAAATGGTAATAGTACATATAATGGATTTTTTTCTAGGAAAATGTAGGATAAGGTAGCATTTTGAAAAATAGGTAGTGCAATGATGTCCAGTCGTAATAGCATAAAAATAAAACCAATAAGGAAACCTATGCTTATAATGCTCGCAAATGTAGAAAACCATAATAATAGTTTGTTTTGTGTTGAAAGTGTCATACTACTAGAATACTCTTATAACAAATTTATGTAAAGACGTTTACAGAAAAAACCGATACATTAAGTAGAATTATTTTCGTTTGTTCTCAATGGGAGGATTGTATGGTAAAAAGAGTATTTTTGTGTTTTCTATTGTGTACTATTAGTACATTATTAATAGCAGGTGATGTTGCATCCTTTGTCGATGAAGGTTTTTCTCGAGATGGGAGTACCTATGTGTTTGGACAATATGGTAGCATAGATAAATCATGGCAAGGTTATGCTGAGATTTACGCTGTTGATATTGGTGAAAATGATTATGTAGACGGTGGAGTATTTACAACACCAGCTAGTTCACAAACTGCAAATAAAAACGGTCATACATTGTATGCAGATTTAAGAAAAAAACACTCTGCTTATTTAGATAAACTTAATTTAGAAAGTGTAGATATTGAAAGTGTTTTATATATTCGTGGTGGTTCTTCTTCTCCTACTGAAACCATAACTATCAAAGACTTTGAAGATACTTCGGTAGAAGGTTCTCAAACATACTCAGTATCATTAACACCATGGTTTTCGGGAAACACACCTTCTTCGCAATCATCTTTCTTTATTACAGTAGAAAAGAAAAACGATTCTGGAACTGTTCTTGGTAAGCAAGTTATCGGTAATCCAGATATTAAGCGTAAAGGTGTTGTTGGTTATGCTATTGAAAAAATAATCAAATCACCAGATGGAAAAAGTTTTATATTTATAGTTGAAAAAACAATAGCAACTGCAAGTGGTAATTCAATTCGTTATATGGTTGAAACACTAGAGGTTAGTGAGTTTAATTAGTTTTCTTGTTCTTAAAGCGTTGCACATTGTGACGCTTTTTTTTATGTGCTTTCAATTTCTCGAAATAGTTGAAAAACCCTTTTTCCATCTTCTTCAAGGCAGCGAAGAAAAACAACATCATTTTTAATCTTTTTTTCTAACCATAAGCTTTCAAGAAATAATTCTTCTGATGCATTTAAGAACAATATATGGTTGTCAGCATTTTTATCTGTAATAGTACCTTGTAAAAAAAGATATGTGCCCACAGAAATCGCAGTGCAGTCAGTTGTAATAGCTTTTGGAGGATTTTTTATTGCATTCCCCATATTATGCCCATCAAGTAAAAATAGCTCTTTTTGAGGGTTCATTTCATTGTTTTTAACACCACAGCGGTATTTCCATAATGATTCACTTTGAACACTGTCTTCATGTTCTTTTGTTGAAAACCATAAATTTTTATATAATGTTAGTGTTTTTGTAATAAAAGCCATACTCTAGTATACTAAAAAATAAAAAAAATGTCATATTTTTCTGAAATTTTTTATGAAAAGTGTTACTCCATTACTATAATATATATAGAGCTTTTGCACTCTTATTGTATAATAAAAGGAGAACGAAATGAAAAAGAATACAAAGATGATGATTCCATGGCTCATGTATGCCTTTTTGGTGGGCTTGGTGTGTTTTATTTTAAGTGCGGGATCGTGTTCCTTTACATCAGAAGGAATTACAATGTTGTCGGGCGATTATGAGTCCCCAACATTAGAAACATTTATTTTAAAAGATCCACAAAAAGCAATGATAACATTCTCTACTGATGTGAGTTTTCCACTCTTAGAGTATTACGTATTAGAAAAAAATCTTTCAAACGATGTCACTACAACTGATAATCAGGAGGCATTTTCAACTGAAAATGCAAACTTACTTGGGACTGTCATAGCAGACGAAACTAATAGCGAAAACGAGGCTCACTCACAATTAGATGTTAAAACTTATACGCTCAGTTTTCCTTATGAAACCTCAGCAGACTTGCAATATATTTTAAGTGGCACTGTTAAAGACTCCATTGGAAGTACATTGTCATTTGCGCTTGGTTTTTCAGGATATAATTCTAGAGTTCCTAAAATTATTTTTTCTGAAATTAGCACTGAATACTCTAAGCCGAGAACAGAGTTTGTAGAATTCTATGTACTTGAAGATGGAAACCTTGCGGGCATACTACTACACAGTGCAAATGATGGAGTAGAAAAGGATTATATTTTCCCGTCGGTTGAAGTAGCGAAAGGAGAATACATCGTACTACATATGAGAACTGTAGAAGAAGGGGCTGTTAATGAGCTAGGGGATAACATATCTTTATCAAATACAAAACAGTCAAGTACTACGGGTCGTGACCTTTGGATACCTGGTACAGAAACTCGTTTTTCAAAAAATGATGTATTGTTATTACGAGAGCGCTTAAACGGAACACTCTTAGATGCTGTTGCATATACAGATGGACTTAAATCAGAGTGGCCAAAAGATTTAATGCAAACATATATACAAGAAGCAACAGATGCAAACCTTTGGGAAGGAGGAGCAGATATAGCTTTGGCCGCAAATATAGAATTTATTACTGGTACGAGAACATTCTCTAGGCAAAACATTCTGGAAATTCGCACTCTGTTTGATCAAGGCCAAACTCACTTTCCTAACTCTAAAGATGATTGGATAATTGTTGCAACAAGTAACTTGAGCCCTGGGAAAGAAAATTCAAGGAATGCATATAGTAAATAAATATTTGCATTTAAGGGGGAAATTTTTGTAAAATCAAACTTGCTTTATATATAAATGGGGTATATACTTATACTATGAAAAATATACTTAGTGTAATAATAGTATTCTCTTTTCTTAGTTCTCATGTATGGTCTCAGTCATTAAACGCAAACGATGAAGTTGAGTCAAACGAAAACAATAACCGACCAAGTGTCGCTTTGGTTCTATCTGGTGCTGGGCCAAGAGGATTTGCGCATATTCCAATTATTGAATTGATGGAAGAATTAGATATTCCGATTGATTTTGTCTTGGGTACAAGTTCTGGCGCAATAGTAGGCGGGCTATATAGTGCTGGGTATTCTGGAAAGGAACTCGCACAAACTGTATTAGATATAGACTGGCCAATGCTTTTACAAGACAACACGACGCACTTACTTACAAGTTCTCTAGGCTCACATAGCTCGCAAACGAATTTGTTAAATATCAAGCTTGACGGTAATTTATCTCTTAACCTTGGGGGAGGGCTATTAACTGGCCAGTATGTGTATAGTAAGCTCAAATCCTTAACAGTAAAAATTCCTTCGTATATTGATTTTGATGACTTACCAGTGCCCTATAGAGCGACGGCCGTAGATTTGATAACAGGCGAGCTTGTTTTATTAGAGAATGGCGACTTAGCTGAAGCTATGCGCTCAAGCATGACACTTCCTGGGGTATTTGAACCATTCCCTGTTGATGGGCGATACTATTTGGATGGGTTTATAAAAAACACTCTTCCAATAAGTGCTGTAAGAGATTTAGGCTATGATATAGTCATTGCAATTGAAATATCAGAAGAATTACCTACAGACGCTAGTACTCTGGGCTCAAACCCTATTTCAGTGCTGAATCAAGTGTTAGCATTGCAACAATCTTCTGTAACGTCACAAGAATATGCTTATGCAGACCTCGTACTCTTTCCTGATTTAAGTGAATTTGGTTCAGCGGACTATGCTTATTCACAAGAAATCTATGCAAAAGGAAAAATTGAAGCAGAAAAATTTCGAAATGACTTAATAGAATTGCGCTCAAAAATATTTCAGCATGACTCGGATTCAGTAGCGATTGATGAAGAGCAAAATGTTGCGATGCTAAATGATGATAATAGCGTGTATTTTAGAAGCCCTATTGCATATAATGATCTTCCATCACTAATTGTAGATGATATTGTTTTAAAAAATGCATTTCAATATGATGAAAATATGATACTCAGAGAGTTTGAAAAAATTAAGGGCAAGCAAATAAATGAAAATGATATTGAGACCTTTTTAGCAAAAATATATGAAACAAGTAATTATTTAATGGTAACATCGAGATTTAACAGACAAAATGAGAGCGTTATCTTAGAGTTAGAATTTTATCAAAAAGACTTTGAAGCAATACGAATTGGAGGAATGCAAACATTTGAAGGTGTTGTTTCAAATAGTGCTTCATGGGAATTATCTAATATTGTTACCGTTCAATTTAATGATTTCTTAGGTATGGGGGGTGTCTTTTCTATTCAGGGAATGCTTTTAAGCCAATCAGGATTAGAATTATTGCTAATGCAGCCATTGTCTAGTAATGTATTTTTGCGAGCAAAAATGAATGCATTTCAACTTATGGATATTGAACATTCAGGCTTTTCTCAAACTCAAGTGCATGCTTCGTACTTTAGGCAAGGAAATGCAGCTTTTGCTTTAGGAGTATTTTTCTCTCCAGAGCACAAACTATTAAATGAAATAGGTTTTCACTGGATAGATTCATCAAGACATATAATTAATTTTGGTGATGCCAATATTAATGGTGATGATTTAGGTTTTGGATACGCCTTAGATTTTTATTCACGGTACACCTTTGATACAATTGATAGTTTGTTGTTTCCAACATCAGGGTTTTATAATGATTTTATGGTAATGGGTGTTGTTCCCTTTGAAGAAAATAGGCAGCCAGAGATATTTGAAGTATTGACCAACGATACTACTATGGGTTTATCACTTAATAAAAATGTCAGCATCGCTGTAAATGCTTTTATTGGAACAAATATTTCAGAAGTATTGAACACAAAACATGAGCTACTAACAAAGTACGGTTTCACTACATATGATAGAGTTTTCTTTCCTCATATTTTACAAAGGTATTCTTATGGAATACATAAAATAGCACTAAAGGCTGATTTGCAATTTCAGCCAAATAAGGCTTTAACCGTGTTAGGAGGCCAATTATTTATAGGCTTAGGTGGTGCATTTGGAAATGTTTGGAGTGATTATTCAGATATCAATTCATTCGATGATATTGAATGGCAAACATCTGCCTTAGCAGGCATTCGAATTACAGAGACTATAGGCGTAGTGGTACGTGCTGGTGCAGGAAGGTATGATGCTGGGGTTAAACCTTTTGCCTCCCTTGATTTTATGATTAAGTGTTATTAGGCCTATTTTCATTTGTCTTCTTACTATCACGGAATTCAATTTTGAAAAAATTCGAAAATCAAATCATATAATGCAGCAGGATGTAAAGGATGTTTTTTGTTGTGTAAAGGGAACAGCATTATCCTGTATATCCGTGGTTAGTCTCGCTTAGATGAAAATTGGTTTTCCTAGCAGTAGTTAAACTACTTGTGTAGTTTTGCAGTATTTTGTATACTATAGTAATGAAAAAATATGTTTTTATAACATTATTGATATTTTTTACTGCTTTTCATACTTGGAGTCAGCAAGAAATTGTTGCTTCTCAAGAGGAGTTTAAAGATTCTAGTGATAGACCGTCTGTTGCGCTTGTTTTAGCTGGTGGTGGTGCGCGTGGTTTTTCTCATATTGCAGTTATCGAGCTCATTGAGGAGCTCGGTATCCCTATCGACATGGTTATTGGCACAAGTGCAGGAGCGTTAGTTGGTGGCCTTTATAGTGCTGGTTATACAGGGGAAGAAATAGCACAGGAATTACTTTATTTAGATTGGCCAACGCTTTTTCAAGATTCAACAACAAAGCCATTAGAAAGTGCATTGGGTAGTCATAGCCAGGATGCCAACATTGCTAATATTCAGTTAAAACGAGACTTATCACTTGATTTAGGTAAAGGTCTTTTAACAGGACAGTATGTATACAATAGACTTAAAGCCGTTACTTCCAAAATACCTTCATATATTCACTTTGATAGTCTCATAACGCCCTTTAGAGCAACAGCTGTAGATTTATTAACAGGCGAAATGGTAGTTATGGAGCAGGGCGACTTAGCTGAGGCAATTCGCTCAAGTCTGAGTATTCCAGCAGTTTTTGAGCCGTTTCCCATTGATGGGCGTTATTATATGGATGGGTTTACAAGGAATAATTTGCCTATACAAGTAGCCGATAATTTAGGATTTGATATAATTATTGCTGTAGAAATTACAGATAAATTGTCAAGTGATGTAGAGACATTTGATTCTAATCCGCTCACAACACTGAACCAAGTGTTAGCATTACAGCAAACTGTTGTTGTTGCACAAGAGTATGAACTTGCAGATCTTATTTTGTATCCAGATATTTATGAATTTGGACAAATGGATTATGATTCTGCCGCGCAGATATACGAAAAAGGAAAAAAAGAAGCTGAGAAGTATCGCGATGCATTAATAGAGTTACGATCAGAGATTTTCCCAAATTTTGATGCAAGTGTTAAAACTGAGTTAATAGAGGATACAGAAAAACTAACAGAGGATGGATTCTCATTTACATTTGTATCCGAAAACACGCCCGTCCCTTATGAAAGGCAAAACACCTATTCAAATCTTCCAACAGTACACGTAGAACACTTGCATCTTAAAAACGCCTTTGCGCATGATGAAGATTTTATTCATGCAGAGTTTGAAAAAATAAAAGATAAGGCACTTGGTGAAACAGAAATAGAAGGTTTATTGAATAGTGTATACAAAACAGGAAATTATGTGTTAGTTACCGCAAGAATTGATAAGCGTGTAGAGGGGAACAATTTAGAACTTGAGTTTTTCCAAAAAATTCAAAATACAGTCCATTTGAATACAGCAGGCTCTTTTGAAGGGAGTATCTCTGATTCGTCAACATGGGCATTTAATGTGGCTACAACCCTTCAATTTCGAGACATAAATTCTGCAGGTGGAATTATTTCGCTGCGTACATCATACTTCAATTCTACGGGTATAGAATTTTTGTACATGCAGCCGGTAAGTAAGAGAGTTTTTTTGCAAGCAAAGGCAAATGTGTTAAATGTTTTAGATATTATGAGTTCAGGTTTTAAAAAATATGAAGTAAGCGGTTCACAGTTACGTCACGCAAATATATCTTTTTCATGCGGCATTTTTTTCACGCCTGAACATAAATTGTTCAATGAAGTTGGGCTTCGATGGGTGGATTCTAGTTTAAGTAACAATGATGCGACTGATATCTTTCAAGATATTAGTAATCTTGAAGCGGGATATGCAGCTGATTTTTCCTCACGATACACATTTAGTACATTAAACTATAGTATGTTTGCTACAAAAGGATTCTACAATGATTTAAAAGGAATGGGTGTTTTTCCATTAGGCAGAGAAACACAAACGCTTATTTTTGACATTGTGAGTAATGATTTTGCTTTTGCAATTCCTTTTAGTCCGATTGCAAGTATGTCTTTAAACAGCTTTATTGGTACAAATATTTCTGGAGGTCTTAAAAACGAGGCGGAGCTTATAACAAAGTATGGCTTTACCACGTATGACAGAGTATTTTTTCCTCATGTAATGCAAAGGCACACGTATGGAATACATAAAATTGGATTAAAACTTGATTTTCAATTTCAGCCAAAAAGTCAATTAACGATTTTAGGTGGGCAGTTTTTTTCTGGATTAGGCGGTTCTGTAGGTGGCGTTTGGGATGATTATGATTCTATAGTGTCTTTACAGAATATTGTTTGGCAATCTTCAGGATTTATTGGGCTGCGCATTACCGACTCTATAGGTGTAATTTTACGTGCTGGCGCAGGTAGTTATGCAGATGACGTAAAGCCATTTATTTCGTTAGACTTTATGACAAAATATTATTAATACAGGATTATTACATGAATAGTGATAACTTTATACATTTTCAAGATGTAACATTTGCATATACTGCAGAAAATGAAAGTGAAACAAAAAATATATTTCAAAATTTCAGCGCTGACTTGCCTGGAGGTTTTGTATGCTTAGTTGGTCCAAACGCGAGTGGGAAATCGACATTTATGTTATTGGCTGCTGGGAGACTTATACCGCAGCAGGGTAGTGTAACGCTTTTTGGAGAAAATATATCATCTAAAAGTGAAGAAATTCGAAATAAAACTGCATCGGTTATTTATCAAAATATGGAATTTGAAATTACTGATGTAACGGGAAGCGTTCTTGAAAAAGTGTTTCAATATGGACAATATGAGCGTAATCTGCAAAAGGACATGTTACATGATGTTAAAAACGTGTTTGAACTTGAAAATATATTAACACGACCTCTTAATGCACTTTCAAAAGGTGAAATGCAACGAACTCTTTTGGCTTTTTCAGTTTTGTATGGTTCAAAGTCTCTTTTTATGGATGAGCCTCTTTTTGCAATGGAAGCCTATCAAAAAGATAAGGCTCTAGAATACTTAAAACACTATAGTAGTACCAATAGCATTCCTATTTATGTTTCACTCCATGAGCTAGAATTGAGTAGAAAATATGCTGATAACATTTTGTTATTTTACCCAAATAGAGATATTGATTTTGGAAGTCCTGCAGAAATTTTAGAAAAAGATGCCCTTGAAAAAGCCTACGGCATACCTGTAACAATGCTAAAAGATGCAGAAAGCCTTAATAGGAAAATTTTATTAGAACAAGAAGAAGCTAAAACAATTAACAATTAATAATTGTTAATTATTAATTGTGTACACTTCGTCTTGTACATATTTTTCGTACATATCTTGTGTTACACCTTGGTTTTTAATGATGTCAGTATAAAATTTTCCACTCTTTTTTATAGTCCGTTTTTGCGTTTCGTAATCGACGTGGACTATGCCAAAGCGTGGCTCTTCACCTTCTGCCCATTCAAAATTATCCATAAAGGACCAATGGTAAAAACGCTCAAACGGAAGTTCTGATTCACTTATAACTTTTAAGTGTTCATAAATGTACTTACTTCTAAATGTATCATTATTATCGCAGGTGCCATTTTCTGTTACCCAAATTGGCGCTACATATTTTTTGTATAAATCTTCACTTAATGTTATTAGTCCTTCTGGATATATTTCCCAGCCTAAATCATTTATTGGAGCATTATCGAAAACCGATTGTTTTCCTGTTACGATTGCATCTCTTGTGTAGTAGTTTAGGCCAATAAAATCATAAAATCGACCTTCGCTTATAGGTATATTAAAAACGCTCAGCGGGAGTTTATTTACAGGCCAGGTAGCTTTACCTGTCATCATTGCACAGGTAAGCGCATCTTGAAAACCATATTTCATAAAGGCATTTGTTGCTTGATGTAATGGATTCCAAGCTTTCTTTGGATTAAATACTCTTAGATGATTTGCAAAACTTACCTTTGTTTCATGTGCATCAAATCCATGCGCTTGTCGTATTCGATGAATCTCTTTATATGACGCAATGTGGCATGCACAAAGATTTGTGTACACTTTTGAAAGAGATTTAATATCTCCCTTTTTACCAGGTGGCCAGGTACCAAAAACATATCCATTGACTGCATAAACATTTGGTTCATTAATGGTAATCCAATCACCTACTAAATCACAAAGATTTTCAACGGTATAGCGAACAAAATCTAAGAATATTTCAGGTGAATCTTCGTGTATAAATGCGCCCATACTTTCAAACCATGTTGGATTTGTAAAATGATGCAGGGTAACTAGTGGTTTGATGCCTTTATCAATAAGTAGTTGTATTTCGTTTCTATAATGTTCTATTGCCTTTTTATTAAACTGACCACGAGAAGGCTCAATTCTACTCCATTCTACACCTAGTCGATACACTTGCATTTTCATTTTAGCCATAAGCTCTGTATCGGACTTTACTTTTTTAAAATGGTCAGTTGCTCTAAAAGGACTTGTGCCATCTGCTATATGGCCTTCTGTTTTTGCCCAATCATACCAACTATTGTTTGTGTCTCCACCTTCAATTTGAGTTGCAGCAGTTGCTGTTCCTAGAAGTAACCCTTCTTTGAGTTTGTATGGCATGATTCCTCCTAAAAGCAATGCAATGAATAGATTGCTTAAATGCTATTTTCTGAGTTATGTATATTTATTGATTCTTCTTTTCGATGTATTTTTCGCGTATCTAAAGTTAGTGAGAACACTATGATAATTCCACGAAGAACTAACGATATGTATTGACTTACGCCAACATACGTTACACAATAAATCAAAGCAGCATACACTATGCTAACAATAATGATGGATCGAATATTACCAGTACCACCCTTTATTGAAAACTTTGCCATAAGGCAAATGGCAATTGCTTCACTTGTTAAACCAAAGCCAATAGCAGGTACAGCAGCTGCATTTCTAGCAGTAACCATAATTCCAGCCAATGCAAAAAGGGCTGTCGAGCAACCAAATATAATGTTTAAATTTGCTTTGGTGTTTCTTTCTTGCATATCCACCGTGTTATTTTTTAGCTGAAGATTATGCCGTTTCAAATACATCATCAATAGGGTGAGTGTAGCAATTACAATTAAAATTGTTAACGGTACTGAGTATGTTGGGCCCGTGCCAATGTAACCAACGCCAAATTGCAAAAATTGATTTGTAAAGCCAGATATTTGCATATTTCCAATATCTGATGTGCTAACGAATATATAACTTAAACCCATTAAGATAGACGAAATTGCAAGAGTAAAAAACCAAGAAGGAATTTTGTTTTTATACAAGAATCTTACATAAAAACGGCCTAAGCTATAAAATAGTGCTACTATGAGGGGGATAACAACAAAGGCTGGAATCGGTGGTAAAAAGGGAATAATTCTTCCTGCTGCGTCAGACCTTTGAACAAAGGAGCCTGCAATAATTCCAGCAAAAGATGCTAGTGCGCCTGCAGATAAATCGATAAAGCCCGAATACATGCATAATGCCATTCCTGTAGCCATAAGGAATATCGGTGCTGCATCTGAAATAATGTTGCGCATATTTCTAATAGATAGCAATGTGGTATCTAGTAAACATAATATAATTGTTACTAGAACCAATATACAAGAGATGGAATATTTTTGTAAAAAATGTTTAAGTTTGAGTGATAAAGCTTCTTTCATGAGTCCTCTTACTATCTATTATTACACTAAATTGAAACGTTTTCAAGTACTGATTTGAAGATTTCTAATCCTTTTTTCAGTTCTTTTTCGCTAATAACAAGTGGGGGTAAAAAACGCACTGTATTTACACCTGCAGTAGAAACACAAAGACCGAGGTTGAGACATTCCTTTTGTACTTCGCCAGCACTTTGTTCTATGTCGAGCCCTATCATCAAACCTTTACCGCGAATATTTTTTATACAAGAAAGGTTCCAACTCTCTATTTCTGTACGTACCATTTCACCATTTTTTACAACTTGATTTAAAAAGGCAGTAGTATTTACTTCTTCTAATACGGTTATTGCAGCAGCACAGGCTAGAGGGTTTCCGCCAAATGTAGATTGATGGTCTCCAGCAACAAAAGTATCGTTGACAATACCTCTATATATACAAGCCCCCATTGGAATGCCTCCCGCAATACCCTTTGCAAGAGTTACAATTTCAGCATCAATGCCGAGCGCATCGCTTGCTAAAAAGCTACCTGTTCGTCCAATCCCTGTTTGCACTTCATCGGCAATAATTACTGCTCCAACAGCTCGGGCTAGTTTTGCTGCTTCTTGTGCCCATTCTTTTTCAACAAGGTTTACACCACCTTCGCCTTGAACACATTCAATCATCAGTGCGCAAACAGTATCATCAAAGGCAGCTTTTAAGGCATTGAAATCGTTTGCTTTTATTACTTTAAATCTGTCTACGTATGGTGCAAAACAATCTGGGTGAAACTTATCTTGGCCCGTTGCGCTTAATGTTGCCATGGTACGCCCATGAAAAGAGCTTTTCAATGTTATAATTGTTTTTTTCTTTTCGCCACCTGTAATAAACCCGTGCTTTCGCGCAAGCTTTATTGCAGCTTCATTTGCTTCTGCCCCTGAATTGCAAAAATACACTTTATCAAAATTTGTAGCTTGCAAAAGTTTTTCGGAATACTCTAAGCCTTTGTCTGAATTATAGTAATTTGAAATATGTACTTGGTTTTGTACTTGGTCAATAATTGTTTGTGTAAGTTTGGGGTGATTATGCCCTAAGCAGTTTACGCCAATACCTGAAACAAAGTCTATGTATTCTTTCCCATTTACATCTTTTAGTGTTGATCCACTCCCTGATGCAAATACTACATCAAAGCTTCCAAAATTGTTTGTTATATTTCCTGCCATCGTATACGTCCTTATTTTTGTACTTCTTCATCCATTAACATTGTGCCGACACCTCGGTCGCTAAACATTTCTATTAACAGAGAGTGTGGCACTCTACCATCAATTATGTGTGTGCGTTTTACACCACCATTTAATGCTTCTAAGCAACATTCAATTTTTGGAATCATGCCGCTTGAAATAATGCCAGTTGCAATCATAGAAGGAATAGCCTGTTTTGTAATGCGCTGTATCAAACTTGAAGTGTCGTTTACATCACGAAGTACGCCTGGTACATTTGTTAGTTGTACAAATTTTTCTGCATTTAGTGATACTGCAATTTTAGCTGCTGCAGTATCGGCATTAATGTTATAACGTTCTATATCGCCATTTTCACCGAGCGCAATGGTTGAAATTACTGGTATAAAATCTTGGTCTAAAAGTGTGTGAATAATACTTGGTTCAACTTCGGTTACTTCACCAACAAAGCCGAGGTCCTCTGTTGTTTCAATTTTTTTAGCACGCAATAGCCCTGAGTCTACTCCGCAGAGACCAACAGCTTTTCCACCTTGTTGTAAAAGGATACCCACAATGTCTTTATTAAGTTTGCCTGCTAGTACCATTTGCACAATTTCCATTGTTTCGCCATCGGTCGCTCTAAGTCCATTTATAAACTTAGGTTCTTTTCCTACCTTGTCAAGCATGCTATTTATTTCGGGGCCACCTCCATGTACAAGCACTACTTTTATACCAATAGTATTTAAGAGGACTATGTCTTGCATAACAGCATTTTTTAATTCTTCATTAAGCATTGCGTTTCCACCATACTTTACAACAACAATTTTTCCAACCCATTGTTTAAAATAGGGAAGGGCCTGAACAAGCACTTCTGACCATTCTGCATTATGTAATGTTTTATCTGTATTTTCCATTATGTTCTGTAATCTCCGTTTATGGTTACGTAATCATGTGTTAAATCGCATCCCCATGCCGTTCCGCATGCGCTTCCATCTTTTAATTCTACAAGTATGTGTACTTCATCTTCTGTTAAAATGCTTTTAGCTTTTTCTTCATCAAAGTTGAGTGGGACGCCTGTATCAAATAGTTTAATTGAGCCTGCACTACTCATAAAGGTAACAGATGCCTTTTCAGGATTGAAATCTTCACCTGAATAACCTAGCGCACAAAGTACTCTTCCCCAGTTTGCGTCACGTCCAAAAAAGGCAGCTTTTACGAGGCTCGATGAAATAACAGACTTTGCAAGGTTTCGAGCTGTTTTTACGTCAATTGCACCTGTTACAGTGCACTCAAGTAGATGTTCAGCTCCTTCACCATCGGCTGCAATTCGTTTTGCCATTTCGGTGTTGAGTGTATTAAGAGCATTTAAAAATGTGTAGTAATCATCGCCAGCTTCTGAAATAAGGTCGTTCCCTGCCATGCCATTTGCAAGAAGCAAGAGAGTATCATTTGTGCTTGTGTCTCCATCTACAGAAACACAGTTGTAAGTGCCCTCGCTACTTTCTTGTAAAGCTTGTTGTAACATGGTGCTAGTGATTGCACAGTCGGTTGTAATAAAACCGAGCATTGTACCCATGTTTATGTGAATCATACCAGAGCCCTTTGCCATTGTTCCAAAGTGCACGGTTTTTCCACTGATGATTGTTTCAATAGCACATTCTTTGTAGCGAGTGTCGGTTGTCATTATAGCTTCTCGTGCGAGTATGTTACCTTCTTTTGAAAGACCTTCTACGAGTGTTGGTGTTGCATGTTCAATAAGTTCGATTGGGAGCTGTTTTCCAATAACTCCGGTTGAGCACACAAGCACTTGATTTTCGTTTATGTCAGAAATGCTTTTTGCCACACTTGAACACATTTTTTTTGCGGCAATTGCACCTTGTTCTCCTGTGCATGCGTTGGCATTTCCAGAGTTTATAATTATTGCTCTAATAATATCTTTTGATTCCTGGGCTCTGTTTTTGCAGAGCTTTACTGGTTCTGCTTGTACTTTGTTTTTGGTAAAAACTCCTGCAACTGTGCAGTTTGTTTCAGATACAACGAGGGCTGTATCAGTTTTAATTTCCGGATTGAGTTCATATGTTTCAGGTTTTACACCTTTTTTTATTCCTGCGTAAATGGCATTAGCGGAAAAGCCCAGAGGAGCACAAACTCCGCCTTCTATGAATTGCATAATTATACACCTTTTATAAATAAATATGCATAATTGTACTACGAAAAGGGATTTTGTTCAAGGGGGAGTGAGGTTCTTGCGAATAACAAATTACGAATTAAGCAAAGCTTTTGGTGCGTTTGTATCTTTACCCTTTACTTCATAGTACGCATGAAAAAGTTCTTGCTCGGCAGGTTTTAAGCTTGTTACAGCAGTAGTTAAAACTCCTGTAATTTTTGTACCTTTTACATCTTGTAAAAAGCCTCGAATAGCAGGTGGGAAGGTTCCTGCCCACATTGGAAACACTACAATAAGCTCACCACTTCCGTCTAATGGCTCAAAGTCTACAGGGTACACTTCTTTTTTTGCAGCGGCAGCTCCTGCCTTTACAAAGTTTATTTTTCCAGACCAGTCTTTATTGTCGGTAATTCTATTCGCTGTTACGCCCTTGCTTTGTGCAATTTGGTTTGCGATATTTTCGGATTTTCCTGTTCTTGTAAAATAATAAACTTGCATAGTGTTCTCCTTGTGTAATTAATAATTAATAATGCATAATTAATATGAATATCTTATACATGAAGCCTTTTTCATATACCACAAGAAATCTTGAGGCATATGAAACCGTTTTTAGAAATTTTACCGTATAATTAATAATTGTTAATTATTAATTATTAATTGTCAAACTTGCTTCGGCATTTACTATTTCGTTAAACTCGGCTTGTTCAATAACTTCTTTTTCCAATAAGCGCTCTGAAATATAATCCATAACTTGCTTTTTAGATTTTAAAAGTTTTAGGACATGCTTGTATCGCTCATCCATAATGCGGGCAAGTTCTTCGTCAATGTACTGCTGCGTTGTTTCTGCATACTCGCGAACCAATTGCGGCTCTGCAGCTCCGTAACCTGAGCCACGTTGAGAAAGTACCACGTTTTGAAACTTATCACTCATTCCGTAATCGGTTAGGATGCGTCGTGCAATATCGGTTGCTCTCATAATGTCGTTACCAGCTCCTGTTGAAACTTCGCCAAATGTGATTTGTTCTGCAGCTCGACCGCCAAGTAGCACGTCAATTTCGTTGTACAATTCTCGCTTTGTCATAAGGTGACGGTCATCTTCTGGGAGCTGTAATGTGTAGCCAAGGGCTGCAATACCACGCGGAATGATTGATATTTTGTGAACGGGGTCAGCTCCTTCAGTAAATGCTGCAACGAGTGCGTGTCCTGTTTCGTGGAAGGCAACAATTTTTCGCTCTGATTCTTTAATAACCTTTGTCTTTTTTTGTAGTCCAGCAATTGACTTTTCAACTGCTTCATTAAAGTCTTCCATGTTTACAAGCTTTCGCCCACCACGTACGGCAAGAATTGCAGCTTCATTTACAATATTTGCAAGGTCAGCCCCTGCCATTCCTGATGTAGTTCTTGCAATTGCGCTTAAGTCAATGTCGCTTCCCATTTTTACATTTTTTGAGTGTATTTTTAATATAGCTTCACGGCCTTTAACGTCGGGGCGATCTACGCTTACTTGCCTATCAAAACGTCCTGGGCGCAAAAGAGCTGGGTCTAAAATTTCTGGTCTGTTTGTTGCGGCTAATAGAATTAATCCTTTAGTTGCATCAAATCCGTCCATTTCTACAAGTAACTGGTTAAGGGTTTGTTCTCTTTCGTCGTTTCCGCCACCACCAATTGAGTTTACGCGGCTTTTACCTATTGCGTCTAATTCGTCAATGAACACTATACATGGTGCTTTTTCGCGAGCTTGTTTAAATAGGTCACGCACACGGCTTGCCCCAACCCCTACAAACATTTCAACAAACTCTGAACCCGAAATTCTAAAAAAAGGTACGCCTGCTTCTCCTGCTACTGCTCTTGCTAACAATGTTTTACCTGTTCCTGGAGGTCCAACTAAAAGGACGCCTTTTGGAATTTTCCCTCCAATTTCGGTGTATTTTTGAGGAGATTTTAAGAAGTCAACAACTTCGACAAGTTCTTCTTTTGCTTCGTCAACGCCTGCAACATCATTAAATCTTGTGCTCACCATTCCTTCTTCTACAGCAGCAGCCTTGCTCTGTCCAGCTGAGAAAATGCTTCCACCTATTCCTCCTCCCATTTTTTTGAATATAAAACGATACATCAAAAAGAGTAGTCCGAATGGTACTATCCAATTAAGTAAAAATTGAAAAAGCATATTGTTTTGCGGCTTTACTGCTTCATAAGCAATATTTTTTTCGTCAAGGAGCATTAAAAAGTCTTCAGTTAATATACCGACTGTTCGGTAGGTAGTTCTTTGAGGCATTGAGCTTGAAAGTAGGTACGATGGGCTTCCAGCATCTGGTGAAGAACCAGTTGTTTGAGGTCCATACCCTATAAAATATGTTTCACCCATTTCAACACTAACAATTTGTCCTTGTTGAATAAGGGCTTTAAACTGTGAAAATTCGATTGTGTCATCATTTTGAGGCATAAACAAATAATTAAATGCTGTAACACCCACGAAAATCGCCACTAAAATTACCCAAATAGGAAATTTTGGTTTTGAGTCCTTAGGTTTATTTTTGTTTGGTTCTGTAGAAAATTTAAAAAAGTTAAAAGGATCATTATCATCCTTTTTTTTATCATCATTATTGTTTGAATCGCTCATATAGCCTCCGAAGATGCAAAATAAAATTCTGCTCTACTCAATATACTCAATTATTATAGAATAGTCGAGTGAATTTTAATAAAAAGTGAAAAAATCTTATTAAGCGAGGCTGTTAAGATTCCGATAATTGTAAAGAGGATATTGCAATTGCAATAATGATTTATCAAAAGACGGGAGTGATGTAATGGCGTATACAAAGCCTTATGCTGCATATCAGCAAACGGGAATCAAAACAGCAAGCAAAGGAAAGTTGATTGTCATGCTCTATGAGGGTGCTGTGCAAAACATGTATGCAGCATTGAGATTATTTGACACAGAAAAAAAACTCCCCGTAAATTCAATTGAAAAATTTCACAATCATGTTGTTAAAAGTCAAGAAATTATCACAGAACTTATGGTGTCTTTAAACATGGACGACGGTGGCGAGATTGCACAAAACCTCATGTCTTTATACAGATTTTTTAATAAAGAATTAATGGACGTTAGTATAAGTCATGATTATACAAAATTAAATGATATTAACAAGTTGATGGGAGAGTTATGTGAGTCTTGGAAAATTGTAATAGCTAGCCCGATGATGAATGAGCAACATGTTGCTCTCAATGTAAGTGGGTAGTATATGGCACAATCTTTAAGTCAAGACGAAATCAATGAAAGAGTATTGATTCTAAAACGCTTTCGGGAACTCTTACTAGAACAAAGAAAAAAGTTTCAGGAATATTTAACAGTGCTTGAAAAGCAAGAGTTCAGTATTATTGAAGGTGATTCAGAAAAACTCATGGCTCACACTGAACTTGAACAAAATATTTTAGGCAACATACATAAGCTTCAAAAGGTTATTAAACCAATGGAAGACATGTACAGAGAAACGCACACAGACGATGCAGAAATTCCAGTTCTTAAGGCAGATCTTTCTGGCTTACAAGAAAAAATCCTTGTTCAAAATGAAAAAAATCGCACAACATTAAAAGAACAACTTGCAGTAATTCGAACCAAAATACAAAACTTTCAAAACCCATATAGAAATACTCGCTCTGTATATGCTCAAAGTGCAAATACTGCCAGCATTGTTAGCATCGAGGGATAGTTGTTAATTAATAATGCATAATTAATAATGCATAATTAATAATTGTTAATTATTAATTAATATGCTATACTTATCTCATGGATTTGTTCGATAGTCAAACAGCAAAAGCAAATGATG